>JANNRF010000397.1:0-16891 GCA_031401135.1 Deltaproteobacteria bacterium
GCGCGGTGCGAGTTCTGGCTCGGCCGCTGCGATCCACTGGTGCATGAGCTCCGTCACGCGCCGCGCCTTGGTGAAGGCGATCGTGCGCAGGCCGCACTTCAGCGCGAGGCGGAAGAGGCGCGCGGCGGCGGTGTACGGCGATGTGCCGACGGGGTTGAAGAGCAGGAGTTCGCGGCGCGTTCGCGGCGCGCCTTCGGCATGCACGACCGAGAGTTCCCGGCCGGTGACGAGGCCCGCGAGCTCTCCGGGGTTCGCGACTGTGGCGGAGGCGCACACGATGCGTGGCCGCGCGCCGTGAAACGCGCACACGCGATCGAGGCGCCGTAACACCTGCGCCACATGCGAGCCGAACACGCCGCGGTAGGTGTGCAGCTCGTCCACCACAACCAGCGAGAGCCCGCGGAAGAAACGCTCCCAGCTCATGTGATGCGGCAACAGGCCGAGGTGAAGCATGTCGGGCGTCGTGACCACCACGTGAGGCGGGTTGTTACGGATCTTCGTGCGCAAGCTCGGCTTGGTGTCGCCGTCGTAGATCGCGACCGTGCGGCTGGCGTCGAGGCCGAGCGCCTCCGCGTCGGCGGCGAGCTTCTTCGCCTGGTCCTGCTCGAGCGCCTTCAGCGGAAACAGCCAGAGCGCGTGGGAGTTTGCGTCGGCGAGGGCGCTCTCGAGCGCGGGCAGGGCGTAGACCAGCGATTTGCCGCTCGCGGTGGGCGTCGCAAGCACGACGTCGCGCCCGGCGCGCAACTCCGCGAGCGCGCGCGCTTGATGCGGGTAGAGCGCGTCGATGCCGCGCGCCCGCGCGACCGCGCGCGAAGCCTCGGGCAACGCGTCGAGGCTCACCCGCCCCGGCGGCTCCGCGGGCAACACGCTCGCGTGTCGCAGCGCGCGCGCGAGTTGCTCGTCCGCGCGCACGGCCGCGATAAACGCCGCGATCCCGCGTGCCTGCGACCCCTCCGCGCTGATCGCGCTCATGCTGTGCTCCAACGCCACGCTGGAGAAGCGCGGCACGCTGCGAGAGCACGGTGTGGGCCTGGGGGAGCGCGACCTTAGGGGACTCGCTCGGGCTTCGCTTCGACTTCAGCGAGTCGCCGGGCATCGGCGGAAGAGATTTCGCAGATCCTCGTATCTGGTGCCGGAGCAGGGCTGCACGCCCGCGGTGTTCCTCGCTTCAGTTAAGCGCCGCGGGGAAGCTGCGACGTAGCCGCGCAGGATGCTGATCATCAGCAGCTCCGACTCGCCGACCTCGATGCGCCGTACGAGGGCGACGAGCGCGCGCAGCAGCGACTCGAGCTCGTGCCCGAAGGCGAGCTGGTCGCGCGGCACATCGGCGACTTCGACAGGCGGGCCGCTCGCGAAGCACGGGCTCGGGCGCTGAGCGCCGCTCAGGGGCAGGTCGTGTCGGTCCCGCAAACGTTCGGCGCAATCTGGATGGTCTCCGCGAATCCGGTCAGTACGAACCCGACATCCACGTCGGCCGTCAGGTTTCCTCGAATTACGTTCGAACCGTATGCGGCGAACGCCGCGATGCTCAGGAATCCACCGTCGACTTTGAGCCCTGTCCCGTAGTTGCCGAGAATGGTGTTGCCCACCAAGTGTGCGGACGCGCCGTAGCTCACGAATACGCCATCGCCGTTCGTCGCGACGCGGTTGTTCTTGACCTCACCCACCGCGGTGCAGTTCGTCGTCAGGGAGTTGCCGGTGCCGATCTCGATACCGATCAGATTCCGAGAGACCTCGTTGTCGCTCACGACGGCGCCGCCGCAGACGGCGATGCCGCGGCCGCCGTTGCCGACGGCGACGCTCTCGCGCACCGAACTGCCGCCGCCCGCAGGGCCCGTCACCTCGATGCCGTCCAAGCGGTTCCCGTTCGCGGTGCTGTTCGTGAGCGCGCATCCCTCGGCGATGTAGATCCCGTCGGTGCCGTTGCTGAGAGCGAACACGCCGCTCAGGCTGCAGTAGGGGCCGATCCGCGCTCCGCCGTTGGCGTTACCGATGACCCGGACGTCGATCACTCGCGCTGCGAGTCCCTGGAGCTCGAGGCCCGCGCCGATCACTCCGCGCACCACTCCGTTTCGCACGGTGAGGTTATGCGCGCCGGTGTTCGCGTACACGCCGTCGAAGCCTGCTTGGCCGATGGGCGTGCAGATTCCGCCAGCGGCTCCGCAGCTAGCTCCACCGACCAGGCTGAAGCCGTTCAGGTCGAGCGTGACGTGGTTGGCATCGACGATGATCAGCGGCCCGGCTTGCGGGTTGTGGACGAGGTCGCTGGTCAGGCGGTAGCTGCCCGGCACCGTGATGGAAACCGGAAAATCGGCGCGGTCGCCCGGCGTGATGTCGCCGGCCATGACGGTGGCCTGGTTGATCTCGACGACGCCGTCGACCGCGAGCGCTGGCTGCGCGATTCCGCTCCAAAGCGCCAGTCCTATTACTCCGATTGGCCGAACTCCGCGTCCGCGCATTGCTCGCTCCCCCGGCCGCGCGCTCGGACCGTTCATCAACAAGAGTGGTGATCCGAGGCCAGAGGTGGCAAGAAAATCTCTCGCCCGAACCCATTGCGGGCTTCTTCGGACCGCGCGAAGCCGCCAGCGCTTCAGCGAGCTCGGCTCCCGCCTCCACCCGCCACACCTCGTCGGCGTCGCGCACCGTGCTGAGGCGGTAAGCGATCACCTGCACCGCGCGCGTTCCCCTGCGCACGAGGCGAACCCCCGTGGTACCGGGCGCCGTGGAAGCGGGGCGGAGGGATTAAGGCTGCAGGCCTCTCCACGCTACGGGAGCTTGCTCCCGTAGACGCGCTTCACTGGGATTGCGTCGAGGTCGACGCCTTCCAAGCAGCGGACGTTGATCCCCCAACCGGAGAAATCGGGCCTGCCTTCGGCGCTCTCCTGTGGCGTTCTGTGGCGGGGGCGCCGGAACGAGAGGATCCCGCAGGTCGGACAGAAGTAGTCCTCTGCGGTTCGCGTGAGCCATTGATAGAGCGTGAGTTCCTCGAGCCGCGGGGCGAGCAGCCGAAATCTCTCCGCCGGGACGCGGTGAATCAGCGCACCGCGCTTGCGACAGATCGAGCAGTCGCACGAGCGCACATGATCGAGTTCGGCGTCGACCTCGAAGCGCACACGGCCGCAGTGGCAGGAGCCCTGATAGGTCTTCATTCCGGCCTCCGGTCGTGTGGTGGATCGACGAACGCTTCGAAGCGCTTTCGCGTCGCGACGGCGGCGGGCCGCGCGTAGCAGCGGCGCAGCCACTCGCTCGCGTGCGGAAATGGCGCGAGATCGAGCTGCGCCGAGCGCGACGGAGACAGCACCGCCGCGACGTTCAGGTCCGCGACCGTGAAGTGCTCCCCTAACAGCCAGGGGCGCGCTGCGAGCGCCGAGTCGAGCACGCGCAGCGCGGCGGCGATCGCCGCATTCGCGTGATCGCCGATCGCGGCGCGCACGGGCGCTAGCAGCGCGTCGCGCTGCACCCACGGTTCGAGCTGCCCCTGTGCCCAGAGCGTCCGGCGCCACGCGTCGGCTTCGCCTTCGGGCGTTGACGGATAGAGCGGTTCCGGCCCGTGCGCGCCGAACTTTTTGGCGAGGTACAGGTTGATCGCGAGCGATTCCGAGAGTGCGAAGCCGTCGTCGACGATCGCAGGAATCGCGCCGGCTGGGTTTATGCGCAGGAACGCGGGCTGCTTCAGCGCCGGATCGCCGAATGCGAGCGGGATGTGCTCGAACTCGAGGCCGAGTTCGGCCGCCATCCAGAGCACGCGCAGCGTGCGCGAGCGGGGCGAGCCGTAGATGACGAGCGCCATGGCGAAATCTGCGCCGAAGCCGCGGACGGATCAACCGGCGCCGCGCAGAAAACTCGGAGTCGCAAAAGTTTTCACGCTGCGGCGTCTCGCGCTGACGCATGCTCCCGCGCGATGCGCCTCTCCCTGCAAGCCCAGTACGCGATCTGCGGAATGTTCGATTTGGCGTACGCCGGCGGGCGCGCGCCCGTGCAGGTGCGAGTGATTGGGGAGCGCCAGCGAATTCCAGAGCGCTTCCTCGAACAGATCTTTCAGCGCCTGCGCAAAGCCGAGCTCGTGCGCGGCAAGCGCGGCCCGGGCGGGGGCTACGTGCTCGCGCGGCCCGCGGCCGAGATCACACTGCGCGACATCCTCGAAGCGGTGGAGGGCCCGCTCGCCGACGGCATCGCGCAGGGGCCGCCGCCGCACGAACGGAGATCCCCGCATCGCCCGAACTTCGTGTGGCGCGAACTCTGCACGCGCATCGAGGAAGTGTTCGAGGCGCGCACGCTTGCCGACCTATGCCAGCGCGCGGCGAAGAGCGGCGTGAAGCGGCCCGACGTGGATGGCGCTCCCGAGTACCACATCTGAGACAAGGCTCGGCCCACAGGCTGAAATTCACCGCTCTCGCCCTGCCGCCTCGCTCCCATCCCTTCTAGACTGCGCCGCCACTTCACCCGTGGGGCGAGGTCGTCAAGGCGTGAGGGAGCGCATTCTCGTGGATCGGTCGCTCGCCCCAGCGGCGGTGTCGCCGCGAGTGCTCGCCGACCTCCACGAACACGCTCGCGAGACGCACCCCGAGGAATGCTGTGGGCTCGTGCTGGGCGGCGCGGTCGGGAAGCTCGAGCGCGTGGTGCGCTGCAGGAATGAGATGACGCGACTCCACCAGCAAGACCCGGCGCAGTATCCGCGAGACGGCCGCGAGGGCTTCCACATGAACGAGGCCGACGTGCTCCAGACGCAGAAGTTCGCGGACGCGGAAGGGCTCGCCGTGACGGGCGTCTACCACTCGCACGCGGACGCCGGGCCGTACTTCTCGACGCTCGATCAGGAGTTCGCGGCGCAGCCCGGCTTCCCGTTTCCGGATGCGCTGCATCTCGTCGTTTCGGTGCTCGAAGGCCGCGTGACCGAGGCGGCAGCGTTCGCGCGCGATTCATCGGATGCGGGCTTCAGCGGCCGGCTCCTCGAAGCGGAGACTCCTGAATGAAGCGGATTGCAATCGGCCTGGTGAGCGTGTGGATCGCTGGCTGTGCTGGCGGAGACGCCAGCGGCGCTGACGGTGCGGGCGGCACTGGCAGCGGTATCGGCGGCTCGTTCCGCGTCGAGACGCTGCCGGCCGATCCGGTGGCGCTCACGTACCGCAAGACCGACGAGATCGAGAAGGTCGAGAAGCAGCTCGAAGCGCGGAAGCAGCACGAGCTCACGGAGAAACGCAAAGAGATCCTGCGCGCGCGGCCGGCCCTGGGCTCGATCGCGGCGCTGCGCGAAGCGCTCAGCACACGCGCGGAGGAAGCGGCCGGTATCGACCTCAGCGCGCGCATGGCGATCTACACGATTCCCGATGAGCGCACCGTCGACGCGGAGTTTGCGGCGAAGGGCGACAAGCCGATCGCGTGGTCGGCGGATCACCAGCGCCTGATGTTCCTGTCCGAGCGCACGGGCACGACGCAGCTGTTCGAGTGGAGCCGCCAGACCGACGCGGCGCCGCAGCTGACGACGGGCGATGACCCCGTGCTCGATGGTTGTTACGGGCCGGGCGGCGCGATCGCCTACGCGGTGGGCACTGCGATGTCGGAGACGCCACAGGGCGTGGCGGGCGGCCTGCGCATCTTCGTGCGCGTCCCGGGCGGCGCGCCGTACGTGGTGACGCCCGGGCCGATCGATTCGTCGCCCACCTGGTCGCCGAGCGAGCCGCTGCTCGTTTATCAGGCGCGCGGGCGCTCCGGCAACGACGAGATCGTGGCTGTGAACCCGCTCGAGCCCGGCGCACCGCGCTATCTCGCGAACGGCCGCACGCCGGTGTTTACGCCGGACGGCAAGTGGGTCGTCTACAGCTCGCGCACCACCAAGGGCTGGAAGCTGTTCAAAGTGAGGCCCGACGGCAACGGCAAGCAGCCGGTCGGAAAGGGCACGATGCAGGAGGTGGAGCCGTCCATCTCGCGCGACGGCCAGTGGCTGCTGTTCACGGGTTATTACGAACTCAAGCCCCACGAGACCGACCTGATGATTCGACCGTTCGAGGGCGGCAAAGACCGCAAGCTCGATTTCGACGACAAGCCGCACCGAACGACTTGGTAAATGGCTCCGAATCAGACAACGAAGGAACGACGATCATGACGACGCAGAACGATCTGGTGCCGGTGCACGGCGGGCTCGATGCGCCCGTCGATCGAACCGTGCCGCTCTCAGAGCGCAAGGAACTCGTGAAGGAAGCCGCGGGCATGCCCTCGGTGACGGTCGCGCGCGCGGATCTCGCGACGCTCTACCGAGTGGGCGACGGCGCGCTCTCGCCGCTGGAAGGCCCGATGCGCCGCGACATCTACCAGCGCGTGCTCGACGAGAAGGTCGTGATCTCGAAGGGCAAGCGTTATGCGTGGACGATCCCGCTCGCGCTGCCTGTTACGGACTCCGAGGCGAGCGCCGCGCGCGGCGCCAAGGCCGTGGCCGCGCGCAACGAGGCCGGCGGTCTCGTGGGCATCCTGAGCGCGCCCGAGGTGTTCGCCTGGGACAAGGCGCAGTACGTCGAGCGCGTCTACGGCACGACGCGCATCGACCACCCCGGCGCGCGCATCGCAACCGACGACGCGCGCACGCAGTTGCTCGGCGGCGATCTGCGCGTGCTTCCCCAAGTCGCGCACCCCGAGTACGCGGAGTTCATGCTCTCGCCGTCGCTCACGCGCGCCTTCATTCGCCATAAGAAGTGGCAGCGCGCGCTGGCGTTCCAGACGCGCAACCCGCTGCACCGCGCGCACGAGTACGCGCTGGTGTGCGGCGCCGAGCGCCTCACGGCGGCGGGCCACTTCACCGGCGTCGTGCTGAACCCGCTCGTGGGCGAGCTCAAGGGCGACGACGTGCCCGCGGTGATGCGCATGCGCTGCTACCGCGAGCTGCACGGCAAGCGGCTGTTAGGGCAGGGCGACAAGGACGAGGCGGTCTGGCAGCGCGCCGGCTACGACCTGAGCGAAGTCTTCGAGCTGATCGGCCTCGACATCAAGATGTTCTACGGCGGCCCGAGCGAGGCGGTGATGCACGCGATCTACCGCCAGAACTATGGCTTCAGCGATCTCGTGATCGGCCGCAAGCACGCCGACGCGCCCTACGACGACGGCATGGCGATCTGGGGCGATTTCGATGCCCAGGAGATCTTCGAGAAGCTGCCCGGCGAGCTGCACGCGAAGCCCGTGAAGATCGGCTTCGCGGCTTATTACGATTCGATCGGGCGCGTCGACCTCAACGAGAACCACCCGAACGAGAAGCCGTACTCGATCAGCGGCACCAAGCTGCGCGAGCAGCTGCGCTCGGGCGAGCGGCCGGATTCGCGCATCATCCGCCCGGAGATCTCGGACATCCTGATCTCGGCGTATCAAGAGGCGTAGGCTCGGCTCGCGCTCTCAACTCGACAGGAGAAAGCCATGAAGATCGGTGTGCCGCGCGAAACGAAGGACATGGAGTTCCGCGTCGGCATGACGCCGGACGGCGCGAAGATTCTGGTCGAGGACGGGCATCAGATCCTGATCGAGAAGAACGCTGGCGTCGGCAGCGGCTTCGCGGACGCGGCTTATCAGGCCGTCGGCGCGAAGATCGCGACGACTGAGGAAGCCTGGGGCACGCCAGACCTCGTCGTGAAGGTGAAGGAGCCGAATCCGAGCGAGGTAAAGCGGCTGCACAAGGGCCAGACGCTGTTCACGTACTTGCACCTCGCCGCCGCTGGCGAGCTCACGCAGCAGCTCTGCGCGAGCGGCGTGATCGGCATCGCCTACGAGACGATCCGCAACCCCGACGGCTCGTTCCCCGTGCTCGCGCCGATGAGCGAGGTGGCGGGCCGGCTCGCCACGCAGATCGGCGCCAACTTGTTGCAGAAGGACCGCGGCGGGAAGGGCTTGTTACTGGGCGGCGTGCCCGGCGTAATGCGCGGCAAGGTAACCGTGATCGGCGCGGGCATCGTCGGCATCAACGCCGTGCGGCTGGCCCACGCACTCGGCGCCGAAGTCGACGTGATCGACATCGACCTGAAACGCCTCTCGTACTTGTACGACATCTTCCACGGCGAGCTGAACACGCTCTACTCGAACCGCTCGACGATCGAGCGCTCGGTGCGCACCAGCGACCTGGTGGTTGGCGCCGTCTACCTGCACGGCCGCCGCGCGCCGATGCTCGTCAGCGACGCGATGGTGAAATCGATGGAGCCGGGCTCGGTGATCGTCGACGTCGCCGTCGACCAAGGCGGCTGCATCGAAACGATCCACGCGACCACGCACTCGAACCCGACTTACATCGTGCACGACGTGATCCATTACGGCGTCGCCAACATGCCCGGCGCCGTGCCGCGCACGTCCACGTTTGCGCTCACCAACACCACGTTCCACTACATCGAAGCGCTCGCGAACCTCGGCGCCGCCGAAGCCACGCGCCGCGACCTTTCGCTGCGCCAAGGCGCGAACGTGTGGGAAGGCAAGATCGTCTGCCAAGGCGTCGCGGAGTCGCTAGGGATGCCGTACGTGCCGGTGGAGACGGTGCTTTAGAGGGCTTGCCTCACACCATCCGAATGCGCGGCGTCTTCGTGCGGTTCAGCAGCGCGGCGCGGTCGGCGCCTTCGCTCGGGTAGGCGGCGTAGCCGAACGCCAGAGCGGGGCGCACGGGCGAAGCGACTGCCTCGTCGCGAGCGACTTCTTCGGCGACCTGGCGCGCGAGCGCGGCGACGCGCTCTTCGGGGCGCGCTCCGGGGTCGGGCAATAACACCAGGAACTCGGCGTCGCCGCCGCGCGCGACGACGTCGAACTCGCGAGCGTGGTTGCGCAGCGCGTCTGCCGTGCGCTGCAGCAGGCGATCTGCGCGGCGTGTGTCGGCGCGTCGCACCTCGGCGAGGTTCTCGATGTGGCAGGTGACGATCGCGAGCGCGTTCTCGCGGCCCGCGGCGCGCGCGAGTTCCTGGTCGAGGCGGCGTCCCCAATAATCGGCGTTGGGCAGGCCGGTCTCTTCGTCGAAGTTGCGGTGCTTCGCCGTGGCGACGTGGAAGGCGGCGTTCTCGAGCGCGCGCTCGACGTAGCTGACGTAACGCGCGAAGACTTGCAGGTCGTCGTCGCTGAAATAGCCCGGGAAGAACTGATCTGCCGCGACCTTGTCGTAGAAGGCGAGCGTGCCGATCGGCCGGCCGTCGCGCTTCAGCGGCGCCGCGACCGCGGAGCGCAGGCCGCCCGCCAGCGCTGCGAGCCCCGCATCCTTCGCGAGGTTGCGCAGCAGCCGCGGCTGGCGCGCCTTCAGCGTCTCGACGCACACCTGCTTGTCGAGCTTGAATAGCTGCTCCTGGCCGCGCGCGTCCGCGGAGCCGTAATAGCTCTTGATCACGAAGCGCTTGCTGTCGGGGTCTTGCAGCCGCAGCACGGCGTGGTCGGCTTCGAGGATCAGCGCGCCAGAGGAGGTCGTCATGCGCGCGACCTCGGCGGGGTCGCGCGCGCTGAGCAACCGGATGCCGGTTTCGTTGATCGCGCTCACCTTGGTGGCGCGCGCGGAACTGCGCGCTTCGCGCTCGGCGTGGGCGATTTCTTCCGCGGCGGCGGCCGCAATTTCGTTGAGCGTTTCGCGCAGCGCGCGCGCGGGGCGGCCCTTCACGCCGCTGGTCTGCACGGACAAAACGCCGAGACACGCGTCGCCGGCGATCAACGGCAGCGCGGCGTAGGCGAGGCTGCCCGGCTCGGATTCGAGGAAGACCGGCGTGCGATCGCGCGCCGCGCGGCCGTCGATGCCGGCGCCGAGCGCGATGCGGTATTCGCCGCCGAGCCCGCCGCCCGCGAGCGAGGTGGCAGCGAGCCGCAGCTCGTCGTCACCTGATAAGTAGACCGTCGCGATGCCGCCGGGCGCGAGCGTCGCGACGCGCTGGCAGAGCGCTTCGAGGCGCAGTTCGAACGCCGTGCTGCCGCCGAGCGCCTCGCGCACGGCGCGCACCGCGGTGTAACGCGAGGCCTGGCGCCGCAGGCACTCGTGTTCTTCGGAGCGCGCAATGATCTCGGCGTCGAGGCGCCCGAGCTGCTCCGCGAACGCGAGATCGTCGTCGTCGAAGGCGTCGGCGCGCGTGGTGTGGTGCAGGTTCAGCACGCCGAGCACGCGGCCGTCGTGCACGAGCGGGACGCACAGCGCGCTCTCCACATCGCCGCGCTCGCGCAGCAGGCGGAACTCTTCGCGGTCGGCGCGGCCGCGCACCTTGATCGGGCGCGCTTCCGCCGCGGCGCGGCCCGCAACGCCTTCGCCGAGCTTCACGCGAATCTTCGGCCACAGCTCGGGCTCGACGCCGCTGGCCACGCGGATCGAGAGCTCGCCCTTTTGCGCGTCGAGCAGCATCAGCGAGCCGCCGTCGGCGCCGGTTACGCTTTTCGCGATCTCGAGCATGCGCCCGAACAGCTCGTCCGGGTCGACCGTCAGGTTCACGGATTCAACGACTTCGTGGAGCGCTTGCAGCAGCTCGCTCTTGCGATCGGAACTCGAGAGCCCGTAGCCCCATAACAAGCGGGCGGTCAGCGGCGAGACCACTTGCAACGCGCCGGCGGCGTCGGGGAAGCGCTCGGTGAACGGGCGCCCGGCGCCGGCGTCGATCACGGCGTGGAGCGCGCGCGTGAACAATGCCGGGTCGGAGTCGATCACGAGCGAGGCGCGCGCAGCACTCGCGCGCGTGCGAGCCGCCGCGACGTCGTCGGCGAAGGCGCCCGCGATCTCGATCTCGGGGTTCTCGAGGAGCGCCGGCACGAGCGCGAGCATCTCGTCGGTAACGCCGTAGAGGGCGACCGCTTTGCGCATTCGGCTAGCTGTCCTCGCCTTCGAGGCGCAGTGAGAGCACGAGCTTGCGGCGCTTGCCGCTCGCGTCGCGCACCCAAAGCGGAATACGCAGGCCGTCGGGCGCAGGCTGCGCAGGACCGGCGGGCTCGATCGAGAGCGCGAGCTCGGAATCGTCCGCGCTGATCTCGACGACCGGCCGCGGCTGGGAAGCGAGCTTCTTCGCCGCGTTCGGCGCCCCGGGAGCCGCCGGCGCGGCGGCGCGCTTTGCAGTCTCGAAGTCGGCCTCGAAGAGCGACTCCGTTTCCGAAACCGGATCCGCGAACGTGGCCGGCTGCACCTCGTAGCCCGGCAGCGAATCCTCGGGCGAGACGACGCGTTCGAGCAGCTGGGTCGTACCGAACGGCGGCGCCGGGGGCTTCGTCAGCGTTGCTTCGAACGCGGCGCGATCGATCAGCTGCGTAACACCTGGCGGTGGCGCGAGCCGGGCAGGGGCTGTGGCCGGGGCGGCGCCGATGCGCAGCTGCGTGGCGGCGTTCGCGCTGGCAGCGCCCTTTGGCGCTGACGCAGGCAGCGCCAGCTCGGCTTCGTGCGCGCGCTCGCGCAGCGAGCGGATCACGCGCTTCGAGATCGTGGTGAGCGTCTGCAACACGCCGGTGCCGTCTTTTGCGCTGGCCTCGAACGCGGCGACGCCGCGCATCGAGAGCTTGCGGTGAAGCTCTTCCATCGCGAAGGAGTCCGCGAGATCGCGCTTGTTGTACTGGATCACGATCGGCATCTCGTCCATGCGGCGGCCATAGGCTGCAAGCGCGCTGCGGAGTTCCTCGAAGCTCGCGACGTTCTCGGCGAGCCGCTCGCGGCGCGAGTCCATCACCAGCACGACGCCATCGGCGCGGTCGAGCAGTTGTTTGCGAGTAGCGATCTGGTCCGCGTCGCCGGGCACCGACACGATCTGGATGCGCGTGCGCACGCCGCCGACTTCGCCAAGCTCGATCGGCAGCACGCCGTACATCACGGTCGGGTCGAGGCGCGTCGGCAGGAAGCGCAAATCGCCGCGGTGGTCGGCGCGCAGCTTGGCGTGGATCACGCGCAAGTTCGTGCGCTTGCCGGCGCCTTCGGCGCCCCAATAGACGATGCGCGCGTTGACTGCGCTCGGGTCCGGAGCGTCGCTCATTACATCTTTCCCTTCGCCGTCAGGTTGCGGCGTGCGTGGGTCGAGATCACGGCCGGCACGTCCTTGCTCTTCACGCAGATGCGCAGGTCTTTCTCCTGCAGAAAATTCATGAAGCGGATCGACATCGAGATCGGGCATTTCGGATTCATCACGAGCGCCAGCTTGACTGCGTAGTTCTTCGTCCACTCGCGGTTGCTGGCGATGATGCGCATGACTTCGTCGGAGAGGTTGCGGGACTTCGCGAAGCCCGCCACCTCGTTGTCGGTCATACGCGGGCTGCGGATCGCCGCGGTCGAGACGATCTTGTTGCGATCGCGAATCATCAGGCCGCGCGCTTCCTTGTTGCCGAGTCGCGCGAGCTTGACCTTCTGCATCACCGTCATCTTCGCGATCAGCGCCATCAAGTTGCCCTTGGCGATTTCGTCGAGGTCGATGTCGTCGGGCGAGTCCTTCAGCAACTCCTCCGCAAACTCCGAGGCGTCGTCCCCCAGCAGCGAGCGCAGCGCAGCCAGCGCGCTCTCGTCGGTGATTTCTTCCGGTGCGCTCTCGTCGCGCGCTTCGCCCTCAGGCCGTTCCTCCGCGGCCGGCCGCTCGAGGCCGAGGAATCCGAGGATGCGGTCAACCGTGGCGCGGCCCGTGAGCGGGTTCTCGCCGAGCGCGTCGACGATGCCAGGCGCGCGCAACAAGCGCGTCTGATTATTCGCGACGATGTCGATCACGCGTCGATGCGGCAGCGCAGCGAGAAACGCGAAGGTGTTGTCATCGGCGGCGGCGTTCAGCGCGAGCACTTCCATGCGGCCCGCGTCGTCCTTGTAAACGTGCGCGAGGAAGCTCAGCACGGCGGGGTGCGTGGCGCCGCCGAGCACGATCTTCGCGATCGAGTCCGGCAGCGATTCGAGGCTGTTACGCGCGGTCTCTTTGACCTCGGCTTCGTCGTCGTGGGAGAGCACGAACAGCACGGTCGCCAGCTCGATCGGCTCGAGCGGCAGCGCGCCGCGCGCAGCCAGCCGGCGCACCTCAGCCGGCGCGTCCTTGCGGACATAACGCTCCGCTTGCGGCGAAAGCGTCAGCGAAATCTTTTGGTTCGGTTGGCTCAAACACCCCTCGGCCGGCGCCTCGGCGAGGGGACCGCGACTCACGTCTTCGCGGCAGCTCTCGCGCGGGCTTCGGCAATCACCTTGTCCCGCTGATGCGCGGGCATCTCGTCGTAATGCGCGAACTCCATGTGAAACGCGCCCTTGCCACCGGTCAGGCTGGTGAGGGCGCTCGCGTACTCCAGCATTTCGGCCATAGGCACCTCGGCCTTGACGACCAAGCCGTGGCTTCCGTTTTCGGTGCCCTGCACCCGCCCCCGCCTGTAGGCGATGTCGCCCATCACGTCGCCGAGCTGCTCGGCCGGGGCCGTGACTTCGACCCGCATGATCGGCTCGAGCAGGGTCGGCTGCGCGAGTTCGAGCGCGGCCTTGAAGCCGTAGGAGCCGGCAAGTTTGAAGGCCATCTCGTTGGAATCGACCGCGTGGAACTTCCCGTCGATGCAGCGGACCACCACGTCGACCACCGGGAATCCCGCCAGCGGGCCGTGCTGCGCGGCCTCGAGGATGCCTTTCTCCACGGCCGGGATCAGGTTGCGCGGGATCGAGCCGCCCACGATCTCGTCCGAGAAGCGCACGCCCGAGCCGCGGGGCAGGGGCTCGACCGTTAAGTAGGCGACCCCGTACATGCCCTTGCCGCCGGTCTGCTTCTTGAGCTTGCCCTCGACGTTCTCGGCGCGGCCCTTGATGGTTTCGCGGTACGGCACCTTGGGCGTGTGCAACTCGACGTCGACGTCGTAGACGCGGCGCAGCTTCTGGATCGCGACCCGGATGTGCAGCTCGCCCATGCCGGTCAGCAGGAACTCCCCGGTGCCCGGGTCGCGCGAGACGTGCAGGGTCGGGTCCTCCTCCACCAGCCGCGCGAGCGCGAGGAACAGCTTGTCCTCGTCGGCCTTGGACTTGGCGGAGACCGCATACGAAATCACGCCCTGCGGAATCGGGATCTCGGGGAGGTGCAGGCCGTTCTTCTCGGAGGTGAGGGTGTTGCCGGTGTGCACGTCCTTCAGCCTCGCCAGCGCGATCACGTCGCCGGGCCCGGCCTCGGCCACCTCGATCAGCTCGCTGCCGTGGAGCAGCAGCAGTTTGCCGAGCCGCTCCTTCGCGCCGCGCGTCGCGTTCAGGATCGTTTCGTCGTGGTGGATCGTGCCGGAGACGACGCGCAGCACCGAGAGCGTGCCTGCGTAGCGGTCGATCACCGTCTTGAAGACGAACGCCGAGAACGGCGCGCTCGGGCTCGGTTCGACGTCGAGCGCCTCGTTGCTGTCGAGACTCGCGGCATGCCAGGCGCCGCGCTCGGCGGCGGAGGGCAACAGGTGCGTCGCCGCCCATAACAACGCCGGCAGGCCGAGCTCGCTGGTGGAAGCGCCGCACAGCACTGGCAGCAGCTTCTTCGCGCGCGTCGCGGCCACGAGGCCCGCCTCGAGATCGGCATTCGAGAGCCCGCCTTTCTCGAGATACCTCTCGGTGAGCGCGTCGTCGGATTCGGCGACGGCCTCGACCAGCTGCGCGCGCGCGGCCTCGGCAGCGCCCTTCATCGCGGCCGGAATCGCGCTCGCTCGGCCATCGCGCGTGGCTCGCATGCTGATTAGGTCGATCACGCCGCGTAGCCCCGGCACGGCGCCGAACGGCAGCGCCAGCGGCAGCGGGTTCGCGCCGAGTTTGCGTAGCGATTCGACGGCGGCGCCGAAATCAGCGCGCTCCTTGTCGATGCAACTCACGAACGCCAGCAGCGGCACGCCTGTCGCCTCGGCGGCGTTGAGCATGCTCTCGGTGCCCACCTTCGCGCCGCCCACCGCGGAGACCACCAGGATCGCGCCATCGAGCGCCGAGAGCGCAATCTTCGCGTCGCCCTGAAAGTTCGGATCGCCGGGTGTGTCGACGAGCGTCAGGTGCAGCCCGTTCCAGTCGAAGCCGTAGACGTGCGCGCCGAGCGTGTGGTGGCGCTCCTTCTCCTCCGGCGACGAATCGAGGTGCGAAGTGCCGGTGTCCACCGACCCCAGTTCTTTGGTGGCGCCCGTGCTGTGGAGCAGCGCTTCTCCGAGCGAAGTCTTGCCGTCTCCCGCGTGTCCGATCAGGGCGAAGTTGCGGGTGTGCGCAGCGTCCACGTTCTGCATGGGGTTCTCCTGTTAGGGGTGAGTGCGCTCCTGGGGGATCCGATTCTTATCGAACAGCATGCGCAGGCCTTCGAGCGTCAAGTAGGGCTCGACGCGCTCGATCGTCTCGGTCTCGGCGGCGATGCGCTGCGCGAGGCCGCCTGTGGCGATCACGCGCGCGCTCTCGCCGAGTTCGCCGCGAATGCGGCGCACCATCGAATCCACCAGACCGGCGTAACCGAATAACAAGCCAGACTGGATCGACTGGGTGGTGGTGCGTCCGATCACCGAACGGGGCCGCGCGATCTCGACGCGGTGGAGCATCGAGGTGCGCTGGAACAGCGCTTCCATCGAAATCACGATGCCGGGGAAGATCGCGCCGCCGAGGTACTCACCTTTGTCGCTGACGCAGTCCCAGGTGGTGGCGGTGCCGAAATCGACGGCGATCACGGGGCCGCCCATCAGTTCGAAGGCCGCGACCGAGTTCACGATCCGGTCCGCGCCGACTTCGCGCGGGTTCTCGTAGCGCACCGGCATGCCGGTCTTGATGCCAGGCCCGACTACCAGCGGTTGTTTGCCCAACAACTTCTCGCAGACGCGCTCCCAGATCGGCAGCAGCGGCGGCACCACGCTCGAAACGATCGCGTCGCGAATCGAATCCAGCTTGCAGCCCGCGAGATTCGTGAGGCCGTGCAGGGTGACGAGCACCTCGTCGCTGGTCTGCTCGCGGTGGGTGGCCATGCGCCAGTGGTGCGCGAGCACGGGCTTCGCGGGGTCGCTCAGATCGAAGACGCCGAGGGTGACGTTGGTGTTGCCGATATCCACGGCCAGCAGGGCGTTCACGCGAGAGGCTCCTTCAAGAGGGTGACGTCGCCGGCGAGGAGGCGTTCCTCGCCCGCGTACGTCCCGAGACGCAACGATCCATCGGCGCCAACGCCGAGCACAATGCCTTCGCGCACGCGCTCAGCGGCGTCGGCCACGCGCACGCGGCGGCCCGTCATGCGGAACAGTGCGTCGAAGCGCGGGCGCAGCGCGGCGAAGCCGCCAGCGGCGTGCGCATCGAGCGCGGCTTCGAGGCGCTCGAAAAGCGCAGCGGCGAACTGCGCGCGCGCGATCGCGCGCCCGGCCGCGGCGCTGAGGCTCGACGCGCGCGCGCGGAACTCATCAGGGAATGTGGCCGGATCGACGTTCAGGTTGACGCCGATGCCGAGGATTACGGGTGCGTCGGAGGTCGCGCCCGCTCGCTCGAGCAGAATGCCCGAGACTTTCTTGGCATCGACCAGCACATCGTTGGGCCACTTGAGTTCGACGCGCTCTGCAGCGCCGAGTTCGTGCGCCACCGTTTCCGCGAGCGCGACGCCCGCCGCCAGCGGCAGCGTGCCGAGCGCCGCTGCGCTGCCGCGCGGTCGCAGCACAAAGCTCACGTAAAGGTTGCTGCGCGGCGGCGAGAAGAAACTGCGGCCGAGCCGCCCGCGGCCCGCACTCTGCATCTCAGCAATTACGGTCGTACCGTGCGCTGCGCCGTCGGCCGCGAGCGCAAGCGCGTGCCGGTTCGTCGAATCGATCTCCTCGAACCAATGCAGGGTGTGCGCGAGCCAGCGTGTCTGCGCCGCGATCGCGGCTCGCGTGAGCGCTTGCGCCTGCTCCGGTGTGGCCAGCGCGGCGGGCGGCTGCCCCGCCGCGCGCGCACACCCGGTGGCGGCGCGCGGCGTCATCCCACATAACTGCGCGTGCGTAACACGAGCGCCACAACGGCCGCCGGCCCCGGGTGGGTGAGTTCGCC
>JANNRF010000398.1:0-5084 GCA_031401135.1 Deltaproteobacteria bacterium
GTGGAGACTGCCATCAATTGCTCCGATTGATCCGCAAAGTTCCGGATCAATCGCTCGAATTGTCGCATCGATTGATTGCAATTCAACAGCATTTGGTTTACGAATAGCAGCCAAAGGCTCTTTTAAAAGAGTGTGGAATAAACAGTCCAATCCGAATCGTGACAGGCGACTGATTGATGATGGAGGAAGTGAAAATAAATGCAGTTTTATGTAGAGATACTCACGAGTAAAACTTAAACCCACAGAAAGAAACGTTCCATAAAATAACATGGAACGAACCGGCAGCGCGGCCGCGGCCGCGGCGCCGCGTCCCGGCGCCGACGAGCGAGGCGCGTGACGCGATGTCGCGCATCCTGCTCGTCGAAGACAACCGCGTAACTGCCGAGATGCTGCGCGTGCGTCTCACGCACGCCGGCCACGAAATCGTGCACGTCGCGAACGGGCGCGAAGCGCTCGAGCGGCTGCGCGCCACGCGTCCCGACTTGTTACTGGTCGAGACGATGGTGCCCGAGCTCGACGGCATGCAGCTGCTGCGGCAGATGAAGCAGGACGCCGTGCTGAGCTCGATCCCCGTCGTGGTCATCTCCGCGCGGGCTCACGAGGACGACATTCTCGCCGCGCTCGCCGCCGGCGCCGACGACTACCTGACCAAGCCCGTCAGCCTGCGCGAGTTGGTGGCGCGCGTCGAGCGCGTGCTGTCGCAAGGCCCCGAGCCGCTGCGCATCGCGGTTCAAGCGGAGGCCGGTCCGGTTGCGGTGGGCGAGGTCCTCGACGCGAGCGTGCGCAGCACCTCGGTGCGTTTCCATCGCGAAGGCGCGCCGCGCTTTGCGATCGATGATGCCGCGCGGCTTTCCCTGAGCTCCCCTTCGCTGCCGAGCGCCATCGCGCTCGCGGCCCGGGTGGTTTCGCGCGGCGAAGGCGACCCTTACCGCACGTACGGATTCGAGCTGCTGCGCCGCAACGAGCACGAGCGCGAGATGGCGCGCAGCTATCTCAACCTGATCGGCCGGCGCACGGCCTTTCGCGCCGAGTTCCCGGCGGACGAGGAGATCCCGGTCAGCGTGCGCGCGGGCGCCGACGGCGACTCGCAGGAGCTGCTCGGGCGGCTTCTGGATCTGTCGATTGGCGGCGCGCGGCTGCGGCTCAAAGCCGACGCCGACCGCATCCTTCACCGTCTCGATGCGGTCGAGATTCGCTTTGCGATTCCCGGCCGCGACAGCCAGTTCGCGCTGCGCGTCTCGATCCGCCACCGCATCGCCGAAGCGAGCGGCGGCATCGCCTACGGCGTTCGCTTCGACGCCGCGGGATCGACCGACTTCGTCGAGCAGCTCGAGCAGATCAGCGAGTTCGTGATCGAGCGGGCGGGCTGAGAAGCGGCGCGCGCCGCGGCGGGCGGCGGCGAGCGGCTAAGGCGACGGCGCGTAGCCGTGCAGATCCGCGAGCGCCTGGATCGTCGCGCGGATCGTGCGCAGGCCGCGGCGGCGCAGCTCGTCGTCTACCTCGATCGGCCGCCCTAACGACTCGGCCGCGAGCGCGTAGCCGTACTCGCGGACGTTCACGCTGTCGACGATGTAGAGGCGCGCTGCGTCGTCGAGCAGCGCGCCGTATACGGCGCCGTAGCTGGAGGCGACCATCGTGTCTTCGCGCGGCGCCGTGCGCTCGCCCGGGGGCGCGAACAGCGCGCGGCCGAAGAGCGGCGTGGACGGCGTGAGCTCGTGGCCAAGCAGGCGAACCAGCGTCGGCGTGATGTCCGTGTTGAAGACTGGCGCGGCGGTGTCGGCCTGTAGCCGATCCCGCAGACGAGCGGGCAGCGAGACGATCAACGGGATGCGGATCACCTCGGGGAAGAGCCCATACGCGTGGCCGACGCGGCCCTCCTCCCCGAGCGAATCGCCGTGATCCGAGGTCAGGATGATCACGCTGTCGTCGTAGAGCCCGAGCCGGCGCAGCTCCCCGACGAAATGGCCGAAGCACGCATCGAAGCGGCGGATGCGCGAGGCGACGGGAGCGGAGAAGCCCGGAGTCCCCGCGTCGTCGACGCTGCCTCCCCCTTCGCGCGCGATCACCGAGACGTGGATGTCTTGCGGCAACGAGTAGACGAACACCGGCGCTTTGCCGGTAGCGCGCGCGCTGAGCCGCCGCTCGACCTCGCCGAGCGTTCGGCAGAAACGGAAGTCCTTCACCATCACGTCGGCGTCGAGCGGCACGCGCGCCTCGCTCGGCGGCAGGATCACGTCGACGATGTTGTCCATGCTGATCCACTGCGCGTAGCGCTCGTGCGCAAGCAGCTTCGCGAGCGTGTTCATCGGCGCGAACGGCGTCACGTACTGCTTGTGCAGCAGCGGCGCGCCGGACCAGAGCGCGGGGACCGAGAGGCCGGTCGCGCCGTAGCGCGTGAAGGCGTTGCGGAAGACGCTGCTCGTCTCGGCGAAGCGCGCGATCGCGGGCGTGAAGCTGACGCCCGGGTTGTAGGGCGAGAGATAGTCGCGGCGCAGGCTGTCCACGACGAACAGGAACACGTGCGGGCGATCGGCGCTGGGCGCGCCGTCGAGCCGCGCCAGGCTGAGATCGACGGGCGCCACCAGGGCGCTGCGCGGAATGTTCGTGTGGGCGCGCAAGTACGCGAACAGCTCGCCGTCCGCGCGCGCGGGCGGCTCTAACAAGCGGTGCACGAGGCGGAGCGAAGGATCGCGCGCGAGTTCGGCGCTGCGCGCCTGCGCGAGGTCGATTCCCGCGCGTGCGAGCCGTGCCGACGCGGCCTCGCTGCCGAGCGCGACGTGCGCCGCCAGCACGGCGCTCGCGGCGACGTAAAGCACAGCTGGGCTCCGGTCGCGGCCAGGACGAATCGCGCGCAAGCAGGTAGCGAGCACGAGCAGCCACGACAGGCCGACGCCGAGCCGCGAGACGATGTCGTTGAAGTCGAGCTGGCGGCTCAGCGCGGCAATCCCAGCGGCGCCCGCGCCGACCGCGAGCAGCCAAAGCGCCGCGCCCCAGCGCGAGCGCTCGACCGCCAGCGGTGTTAGAGGCCGCAGCACGCGCGCGACGCCGTCGCTCGCGTGATCCGAGCGCGCGATGCCGCGCACGGCGAGCGCCAGCGCGAGCGCGCTGCCGAGCGCGGCGCCGACGCCGGTCGCCGCAGCGCCTTCGAGGGCGAGGCCCGGCAACAGAATCCCGCACACGGCGAACACCAGCAGCGCGGCGAGGCCCGCGCTGGCGAGCGCGAGCTCCGCAAAGTGCGGAGCCGCGATCACGAACTCCGCGATCCCGCGGATCAGCGTGAGCGCGCAGAACACTGCGAGGAAGAGCAGCTCGTGGAGCAATAACGACTGTGCGAAGCCGCCCACGCTTTCGGCGGCCGGACCCGAGCCGGTGAGCCGCGCGATCCCGGCGTACAGCAGCGTGGTGACGAAGCCCGCCGCCAAGCATGCGTGGAAATCGTCGGCGGTGCGCTGAGGCGGCGGCTCCGCGCGCGCTTGCGCGCGGGCGCTGGCCGGCGCACTGCTCCACTCGACCCAGCAGAGCAGTGCCACCGGCGCGAGGGCGCCGGCGGCGACGCCGAGCGCGCGCGGGCCGGGCGGCAGCGCGAAGAGCGGCGGCAGCGCAAGCAGCACGAGCGCGGCAAAGCCCCACGTGCCTAACAAGACGAGCAGCGGCCCGCGCGCCGGCGTGCGCAGCGCCGGCCAGCGCACGATCGCGCTCAGCGCGAGCACGGCGACATCGATGAAGGCGTGCCAGCGCGCGAACGCCGCGAGCGGCGGCAGCAGCTGCGGCTGGAGGAATTGCTCGTAGGCGAAGGGCTGGGAAGAGAGCAGCGCGTAGAGCGACGTCAGCAGCCAGAAGCCGATGGCGAGCGCATAGGCGGGGCCGTCGAGCCAGCGCATCACTGGCTCCGCGTCCGCTCGAGCCAGGCCGCGACCTCGCCGCGCCGCTCGGGCGCGAGCGCGAGGAAGCGCTCGAAGCGGGCGCGCGCGTCGTCGCGGCGATCGTCGGCGAAGGCGAGCACGCCGAGCACGAGCTGGTAGTCGGCGTACTGCGGCGCGGCCGCCGCGCCTTGCTCGAGGACGCGGCGCGCGTCGGGGCTGCGGCCCGCGCGCAGGTAGGCCTGCCCGAGCTGCAGCAGCGTGTCGACGTTCTTCGGGTCGAACGAGAGGCACAGCTCGTAGCTCGCGAGCGCCGCAGCTTCGTCGCCGGTCGCCCGCAAGGCCTCAGGGAACATCGGGCACGCTTCGACCGGTACGGCGGAAGCCTCGACGAACTCCGCCCACGCGCGCGCCTCATCCGCGCGCCGACCGAGTGCGCGGTACGTGAGCGCGAGGCGCTCGAGGTACATCGGCTGGCCCGGGAGCGCCTCGACCAGGGCGAGCGTCGGCGCGAGCGCCGCGTCGAAGCGCCCCGCAGCGAACGCCTCGCGGCTCGCGGCGAGCTCGCGATCGATCCCCGAGGCCTCCATTCCAGTCGCCGGATTCACGAGCAGCACGCTGCGAAATAACAACAGCAGCGCGATCGCACCGAGCACGCGCAGGAACGGAGCGCGCATCAGAAACGGACGCCGAGCGAGCTGCTGAGCGTCGCCTGCCAGATGCCCGGCTGAGCGGCGCGGTCCTGGCGGCTGAAGCCCGTCGTGAGGCCGAGCCGCAGACGGCGCCCGAGCTCGGTGTCGAGCTCCAGCGCGAACGAATCGGAGCCGACGTTCACGAGATCGGCGCTGTCGCGCAGCTCCTCGCGCGCGAACCCGTGGCCGTACCGCATGCCGACATAGCTCGTGCCCGCCTCGCCGAAGTAGCGACGCACGCTCGTGAAGTAGGAAGTCGAGTCCGCGCCGCCGGCGGCGGGCACGTGATAAACGCGTGCCGTCAGCATCCAGTTGCCGAGGTACTTGCTCAGCGACGTCACGGCGATGTCCACCGGATTCGAGAACTCGAGGCGCCGATAGCCGGCCGACACCTCGAACGAGAAAGGCAGGCTCTGATAGAGCTCGAGCCCGAGCCGCCAGTCCGGATAGAGCTGGGATTGCGTGGCGGCCCCGAAGCCGACGTACGCGTACGTGCCGACGCGAAAGCGCGGATACGCCTCCAGCTCGATCA
>JANNRF010000399.1:0-17135 GCA_031401135.1 Deltaproteobacteria bacterium
TCGCCACTGGCCTCGAGCACGCGCCGAAGGCCGTCTCGAAGAATGGTGTGGTCTTCCACCACGGCGACTCGCGTAATCATGCTTCTTCCCCCCAGAAGAAAAATGACACTGTCACATGCACTTCATGCTGTGTGTCTCAGCATTTCAACCTAGGCAATGGCTGCGCGCGAGAAATACGAAAAATTACGGATCTTCGAACCCGGGAATCACCCACTCGTAGGACCAACGCGAGGGGGCCAGCGAGCACGGGCGCCGCTGCGCCGCGCCGCAGTTTGTGGGCTGCGCGGGCGCCGCGAAGCCAGTTCCGCTCTGTGATTGCGCCCGGCTGCGCTTCTCGTGCGCTCGCTATCAGGCGTCTCCGCGGCGTTTCTGCGTAGTCTCACGGATCGAGCCTTGTGAGTGCACCTTCCGATGAGAACCCGGCAACGCGCTCGCAAGAGCGCCGCAAGTTCAAAGAGGGGGAAGGGCCATGGAGACGAGTTCGAGTGCGCCGAGGCTGACTCGGAACCGCGTCCGAGAGACTCGCGAGGAGTTGCTCCTGACGCGCGACGATCTCGCCCGTCGCGCGGGCGTCTCGCTGCGCACGGTCTGGAGCGTCGAGGCCGGCCACGAGTGCCGGGTCGAGACGAAGCGCGCGATCTTGCGAGCACTCGGGGTTTCGCGCAGCCGCTACCGCGACATCTTTCCGTTGCCCATGCGCGCATTTTCAGCGCCAGGCCCCGAAGCCCCAGTCGCCTCGCAAAGCGGCTCCGCACTCGCTTAATCCCCTCTCCGCCAAACCGCCGGCTGGAGCGCGTCGTCCATGTTCATCGTGATCGGGTACCTCGTGGTGATGGGGTCCGTATTCGGCGGATTCGCGCTCGCGGGCGGCCACGTCGCATCGCTCTTCCAGCCGCTGGAGTTGTTGATGATCGGCGGCGCCGCGGTCGGCGCGTTCGTGGTCGGCAACCCGCTCAAGGTGTTGAAATCGACGGCCGCCTCGCTGCCGAAGCTGCTCAAGAGTTCGCCCTACACGAAGTCGCTGTTCATGGAGCTGCTCGGCCTGCTCTACGAAGTCCTGATCCGTGTGCGCAAGGAGGGCTTTCTCTCGATCGAGCGCGACGTCGAGCAGCCCGATTCCAGCGCGCTCTTCGCGAAGTTCCCCGCCGTGAAGGCGGACCATCACGCCATGCACTTCGTGACCGACTACCTGCGGCTGATGGCGAGCGGGAACCTGAACGCGCTCGAGCTCGAGGCGCTCATGGACAGCGAGATCGAGACCCACCATCACGAGGCAGAGATTCCCGGCCACGCCGTCCAGAAGGTCGCGGACGGTCTGCCGGCCTTCGGCATCGTGGCGGCCGTAATGGGTGTCGTGCACACGATGGCCTCGGTCGGCCTGCCCCCGGAAGAGCTCGGCATGCTGATCGCCCACGCGCTGGTGGGCACCTTCCTCGGGATTCTCCTCTCGTATGGCTTCGTGGCCCCGATCGTGGGCCTGCTCGAAACCAACGCAGCCGACGGCACCAAAGTGCTGCAATGCATCAAGGTCACGCTGCTCGCGAGCCTGCAGGGCTACGCCCCGGTGCTCGCGATCGAGTTCGGGCGCAAGGTGCTCTACTCGACCGAGCGCCCGAGCTTCTCGGAACTCGAGAAGCACGTGAAGCGCAAGGACAAGTAGCGCGCGCAAATGGCCAACGAAGAGCGCACGATCGTCATCAAGCGCATCAAGAAGGTCGCGGGTGGACATCACGGCGGCGCCTGGAAGATCGCCTATGCCGATTTCGTGACCGCGATGATGGCCTTCTTCTTGTTGATGTGGCTGCTCTCGTCCAAGCCCGAGGAAGAGCGCGAGGAGATCGCCAGGTACTTCAACCAGCCGCTGATCGAATCGATCCTCGGCACGGCGGGGACGGCCAGCGGAGGGGATGCGACGCCCTCGGTGATGCCAGCGGCGGGCATGGACCTAATCGTTGTCGAAGGGGACGCTGACCGCGGCGAATCGCGCGCTCAAGCGGAGGGGCGGACCGAGCTCGAACGGCGCGAAGCCGCCTCGCTCGAGAGCCTGATGCGCGATATCGAGGAAGCGATCGAGTCCGACGAGATCCTGAAGGAGCTGCGCAACCAGATCCTGCTCGACCTGACGAGCGAGGGCCTGCGCATTCAGATCGTCGACGCGCAGAACCGCCCGATGTTCGTCTCGGGTGGGCGCCAGCCTCTGCCGCACGCCGAGCAACTGCTGCGCGCGATCGGGGGCAGCCTGAGTTCGAGCAAGCATCAGGTGAGCATCTCCGGCCACACCGACTCGGCGCCCTACGCCAGCGTCAACCGCAATTACGGCAACTGGGAGTTGTCCGGCGATCGGGCCAACGCCGCGCGCCGCTCGCTCGAAGCCGGCGGCTTGCGCGAGAACCAGGTGTTACGGATCGTCGGGCTCGGCTCGGCGGTGCCGCTGCGGCCGAGCGTGCCGACCGACCCGATCAATCGACGCATTGCGATCGTCGTGCTGAACAAATCTGCGCGGGCAGAGATCGTGAAGGACGGTGGGCTCGCGAAGCCGCGCACGGCGCCGGCCACTACACCCGCGGCGGCGAACCCGGAAGCGACGGCCGAGCCGGCGGAGGCGGGCGCGCTGCCCGCGACCGAGGCCCATGCAATCGAGCCGGCAGCACGCGTGGAGGCCGGCAGCGAGCCTGCGCTCCAGGAGGTGCCCTCACCGCATTGAGCGCCTAGTGAAGGTGAACTCCGGCATGCGGCGTACAGTGTTTCGCATGAGCAGCGAGCCCGAGGACGTGCCCGATACCGCGAGCGGCGTCGTGATCCCGGCGGACTCGCTCAGCGAAGCAGCGCTCAGCGCGCTGATCGAGAGCTTCGTGAACCGCGAGGGCACTGATTATGGCGCCCGCGAACGCAGCCTCGCCGAGAAGGTGGCCGCCGTGCGCCGCCAGCTCGAACGCGGCGAAGCGCGCATCGAGTTCGACCCGGAGACCGAGAGCGTGAACATCGTGCAAGCGGCGCCTCGCCGCGCGCAGCGAGGCGAAGCCGAGCAAAGTCGAACAGTGGCCTCTGCGCTCGCAGAAACCTCCACCGTCGCATTCCCGCGACGCCGCTAATCCGCAGCGGCGCCTCGCCGCGCGCAGTGAGGCGAAGCCGAGCGAAGTCGAATAGCGGCCTCCGCGTTCGAAGACACCTCCACGGTCGCATTCCCGCGACGCCGCTAATCCGCAGCGGCGCTTCGCCGAGCGAAGTCGACGCGCTAGCGACTGGCGCAAGCGAGACTGCGGGGCAAGCGGCGCTGCGCTGCGCGGTCGCTGCGAGCGCGGCACGGTCTCGCTTCCCTCGCGTCGGGAGTTCGCAGGATGGTTGCGCCCGGATTGAACACCCTGCTCCCGCGCGCGACGCTGGTCGCCGGATCGCTCGCGCTCGTCATCAGCGCTTTCACCCTAACAGGAGCGGCGCCCGCGATCTGGCGCGCGACGGTCGTTTGCACGGCAGTCTTCTACGTGCTGGCTCACGCGATTCCCGACGTGATCTTTCGCGTGCAGTCGATGCCCTACACGTACCAGCTCCGCAACAACTTTGGAGCGCGCGGCTTCGAGCTTCAGAACGTCACTTACGCCGCGTATCACACGCACTGGTACAACCACGCAACTCACGCGGCGTTCCCGCTCGAGGCGTGGCTCTGGTTCGTCGTCGCCGCACACTGGGGCGGCGCGCTCGGCCTCGCGGCGCTGTGCTCCGTGCTCTGCGCGCAGGCCTTCAGCTTCGGCGAACGCCGCTTCGCTCTCGGTGTGAGCACGCTCTGGATCGGTTTTGCGGCGAGCGCTGGTGTCGCTCTCGCAATGCTGGGGGAAGGAGTTTTCGAGATCGCGCAGCTCGGCCTCGTCAGCTTCGGTTTCTGGCGTTTCACCGGCCACTGGGTGGAACCGCTACCGCCAGGTGTCGTCGGAAACCGCGGCTTCGTCCGCCGAGCAGATGCGAACGCCGGCTGGCGGCTCTGCCTTCCGCTCGCGCTCGGATATCTGTCCGAGTTCGCTGCGGGCCTTCCGTTCCGGCTCGTGAACAGCTGGCTCTTTCGCGCAGCAGAGCAGCTCGGCTACCGGCCCCGTCGTGCCCTCGGCTTGAATCGCACCCACGAGTTCGCGATCCGGATCCACGAACAAGGCTGGAGCGCGCAGGCGACGACAGCCGCCTTGGTGAGCGCTGCGCGCGAACTCGGCGTTGACAGGCCCTCAGCGCGAGGCGTGTCGCCCGCGAGAGGCGAGCGCACGATGAGCTCTCCGCAGCCGTTCTCGATTCGCCTGATGGCCTGCGATCACGGCGCCTCCGTGTGGCTGATTGAGCTCGCGGGGCGCACGCTGCTGTTCGATGCGTGGCTCGACGACCCCTACTTCTCAGGGCCCGCGGGTTTTTTCTCGGCGCATCGGCGCGAACCCCCGCTGTTCTCGGCGAGCAGCCTGCCGAGAATCGACGCCCTCGTGCTTTCGAGCGCGGAGCAAGACCACGCGCACCCGCAAACGCTCGCGAAGCTGGATCGACGCATTCCGGTGTACGCGCGCCCCGAAGCAGCGCGGCTCGCTGGGCGGCTCGGATTCGCGCGCGTCACGGCGCTCGCACCGGGAGAGCGTGCGCGCTTGTTCGATGGCGGCGCTTCCCTGCTCGCGCTGGCGGGCTACGGCCGTAACACCCCGTTCGTGCTGCGCGAGAGCGCCAGCGGCGAGCGCCTCTGCATCGCGCAGCACGGCGTGAACGCGCGCTGGCTCGCGAAGCACGCGCACGCTGCATTCAGCGGCGAGTTCGCGGCCGATTCGCACGGGCGGCTCGTCGATACCCTGTGCCTCGGCGTGCACACCACGCTGCTGCGACCCTTCCGCCTGCCGAGTTGGGTATTAGGGGACGCAGGTACGATCCTGCCCGACCCGCTCGACAGCGCGGCAATCGTCGCGCGCATGTCGCCGAGGCGTGTGCTGTTCAGCCATGCCACGCCCGAGATCGAGCAGGGCTTCGCGACCCGCCACCTGCTGCGATACCCGAGCGCCCCCGACGATCTCGGCCACGCGTTGCGCGCCTTCCGCGAGCGGGCGCCGGGCCCCCGCATCGCCGGCCTGCCCGCGCCCGCTGCCTGGTTGTGACGCGAGCTCGCTGCGGCCGCTCGATTCCCGCGAACTTGCTCAGCGCTGGCCCGGGTTCGCCGCGAACGCGCCGCGCACGCGGCTCGCGAGCCGCGGCGACCAATCCAGCCACTCGCGCACCGAGTCTTGATCGACCTTCATGCGCATGCGCACGTACGGGCCCTGCGCGGTGTATTCGCTCTGCGAGAACTCGTCGTCGCTGAAGCCGGTGACGTTGTATCCGAGGCTCGCCCAGACATTCTTGTAGAGCAGCCGGCCAACGCTCGCGCCCGCCGAGAAGTTGCCATCGGTCGCATCGCCGGAAGCGAGCTGGCGCGCGCGCGCGTGCATTGCGACATCCCAGCGCGGCGCGATCTCGTAGCGGGCCTCGATCCCTAACAGATGCCCGACCGACTGGTAACGCGCGCCGTCGATCATCTCGCTCACCCACTTGGCGGAGTACTGCAGCGAGATCTGCGTGCGCTCGTCGCGCTGGTAGTTGAGCTTCGCGTGGTTGAGCACGCGCTCGCCGCGTGTGTCGAAACCGCCGCCGTTCGTGAGCCCGTACTCGAACTCGAGCTGATCGAGCACGATCCAGCGCGTGTCGAGCGGGCGATAAGCCAGCGAGAAGCGCGCGGAAGCGAGGTCTTCCTGCACAGGCGCGAGGCCCCCGCGCTCGCTCTTCCAGAGCTCGAGGTGGCCGGCGTAAGAAGTCCGGTCGTGCTCGCGCAGCGCGCCCAGCAGGAAGTTCCACTGGTCGCCGAGTTCGCCGATCCGAGTTTCAACGCGGCTGGTGAGTGCGGTTTCCTTGCGCGTGAAGGCCGCACCAAGCGAGATCGCGGTGTAGTCGTCGCCGGGCGTGCCCGAGAGCGGCGCAACGTTGGCGTTGAAAGGCGCGACGCCACTGCCCGCGAGGGTCTGCGAGCGATCCACGGCGAAGTCGAAGCCCCAGTGCTCGGCCAGATTCCAGTGCTGCGAGAGGCCGAGGTTCGCGTAGGTGCGCGGCCCGTGTTCGCGGCCCGTCGGCTCTGTAGTTAGGGCGGGCGTCGCCACACCCGGCTGCGCCAGCTCTTGCTGGCCGAGGCTCGTCGCGATCTGGCCGCCTTCCCAGGGCTGCACCGTCATCCCGAGCCGTGTGTCCTGGCCGCGATGCACTTCACCGAAGGTGATCTCGTGGTCCGCGAACAGCGTGAGCCAGTTGGTGGCCTTCCAGTCTGCGCCAACTCCCGCGCGATCCGAATAATCACCGTGCGGTCCTTCCGAGCCAAAGCCCACTTCGGTTCCCACGCGCAGATTCAGCTTTTGCTCGAACAGCCCGTAATGCCCGCCGAGCAGCAGCTGCCCGGTGTTTGCGGCGGCGAGCGGTGCGGCGTCGCGTACGTAGCGCGCGCCTGCGTGGACGCCGCGGCCGCTCGTCTCGTACTCGACCAAGCTCTCGGCGATCACGCGCGAATCGCTGGTGAGCAGGTTCTCGTCGCGGAACGCGCTGCCGACGAGGCTCCAGTTTTCGCGGAAGCGGTACTTGCCGTCGAGGCCGATACGCCGCGCACCTTGATCGATGCTCGAGAGCTGGCCGAGCCCGAAGCCGGCTTCCTGCTCGCGTGCATAAGCGAGCAGCTCGGTTTTCTCGCTGCGGTGCTCCGCCGAGAGCAGCCAAGCGAGCCCGCGCTGCGAGCCGGTGGCGTTCTCGCCATCGCTGCCCGCCCACTCTGCGTGCAGCTTGGTCGCCTCGTTCCATTGATAAGTGGCGTCGAGGCCGACGAGGTCGCTCGCGAACGCGCCCCGTCCTTCATGAATGCCGCTTGCGCCCACTTCGAGCGCGCCGCTCAGCCAGCGCCCGGCGACGCGCCCGCCGCCGGAAATAGCGCTGCCTGGCCCGTCGACTTCGTACTCCACCACGATGAAGACCGGGTTGAAGTGCTCGTCGCGTCCCGGCACAGCCTCGCGGAAGTGCAGCGTGCCGCCGAGCGGGTCGATGTCGTAATCGATCTGCGTGATCAGCGGTCGCGCTTCGAGCACGCGGCTCGGACGGAAGCGATCGCGCACTTCGATGCGCACGCGTTCGCTGCCGATGATTACGGGCGACTGCGAGAGGCGATACAGGCCCGAGCTGCCGTTGCCTTGAATCTCGTCGCGCCCGAACTGCTGGCCCGAATCGGTGGCGAAGCCGTTCCAGCGCAGGCCTTCGCCGTAATACTCGCTCTTCAGGCCGGTGAGCACGCGCTGGTAGCTCGCGAGCTCGGTCTCGCCGAGCGCGCTGTCGTAATCGCCATAGAGCGCGTAGAAGCGCTCGCGCTCGACCTTTAGGTAAAGCCCATCCGAGGTGGGGGCCGCGTAGCCCTCCTGCGTGTCGTCGCCGTAGAGCGCGAAGTGCTCCTCGGTATCGAGGCTGCGCTTCAGGCGCTCGCCAGGCTCGCTGTTCTTTGCAGCGGAGTCGTAGGCAGCGGTGAGCTGCCAGTCGCCGCGCACGGTGCCGCTGCCAAACAACGCGACGCGGCCTTGCTGCCCGTCCACGCCCGTAACACCCGCCGCACGCCGTTCCGTGGCGTTTCCCGAGGCGCTCCCGAACCCGCGCGTGCCCGTGCCGAGTGCAGCCAGCATGAACTCGCGCTTGCCCGGCGAGAGCCAACCCTCGATCTGCTCGCGGTGATCGCCCGCGAGTTGCAGTGTGAGCGAGAAACGCCCGACCGTCGTGGTGGGCTCGAGTTCGATGCGTGCAACGCCGCCGCGGCCGACCACAAAGTTCGTCGTGCCGAGATTCGGCACCGCGAGTTGCCGCTCGCGCGAACGCTCGACGGCTTCGCGCGCGCGGTGCGGCGCCTGCACCTGGAGCGGGCCGCTCATGCCCTCGCGCACCGGCTGCCCCCAGCGATCGAACATGCGCACGGCAATTACGGGCGGCTCACGTCCGTCCGCAACCAGCCGCGAGAGCGTGGGCATCAACTCGCCGCGCACCGGCGGGCCCGAGGAGTGAAGATCCTTGCGAACGCGCGCCACGACTTCGCCGTTCGCTCCCAACAACTCCGCCACGAATACGTTCGGACCCTCGGAGAGGTCGACGCCGCGCCATCGGCTCAGCGCAACCGTCTTCGCCGCGTTGCGCTGGCTGCCGTCGAAGTTGAGCGGCTCGACCAGCACGCCGTTCCGGAACAGCCGCACGCGCAGCGCGGGATCGTGCTGGATGCCGAGCTTGATCGACGGAATCTTCGGGATGTGACCGGCGTCGGGGTAGAGCCACTGGTTCGCGGGGGCTGCCTGCGCGAGCCAGGCGTCGCCGAAGGCCGCATCCGGCGGCAACTCCTCGGCCGGCTTATCAGGGACTGGCGGCGCTTCCTCCCAGGTCGCGCTCTGCGTGTACGAGCGCGGCGCATCGAGCGCGACCCTCACGACCGGAGTCTGCACCTGCGCGCCGGTGTCTCGCTTGGCGCGCGCGACGGCATTCACTTGCGCCCTTGGATCGGCCGCGACGGAGAAGCGCAGCGTCAAGACGTCGCCGGGCGCGAGCCTGGTAGCGCGCGCGGTCGGCACAGCGCTCTCGCGGTCGAGCCTCACGCCTGCGCCAGCGACCTCGAGCGAGCCCGGCAGCGGTGTTACGCCGTCCGGCAACATCACCAGCGCGGCGACGCCCGCGAGCGTTGCGCCGTCCACGTTGACGCGCAGCTCGATGTTCTGGCGATCGCCGGCTGGCGTGACCGTGAGCCGTTGATGGAGCCCGCGCCCGCTCGCCACCCGTTCGAGGAAGAAATCCGTGCGCCAGAGCGAGCCGCGCTGCGGCTCGACGAACTGCGAGTAGGCGCGGCCTGCGAAGCGATTCGTCGCGCAGGCTGCGGGCATTAGGCCTTCGGGCACCGTTTGCGTATCGAGCTGGACGATGTGCGTGTTCGCGCGCGCCACCGGGAAGTGGAAGCGGCCTTCGTCGTCGGTCACGACGTGCGTGCCGTCCTCGAGGAACACGCGCACGCCCGCAACTCCCGCGTGCTTCTCGCTGAGGTTCGCGCTGCAGCTGCCCTCCATCACGCGGCCGAGCAGCGTGGCGCGCTCGTTCAGCAAGTCCCCACTAACAAGCACGGTCGCGCGGGCGATGTTCGATGCGAGCGCGCCGCCGCGCAAAATCGCCTCGTTCACTGCGCGGCCGCCGCCTGCGCCGGAGCCGACGCGCGTCACGTAACGCACTTCGAGCTGGGTGCCTGCCGCGAACGCCCCAAGTGGGATCGTGAGCGTGCGCCCGTTCGGGCCGATCGCCGGATCCGGCGCGGACGCGTTCGCGATGCGCAGCGATCCCGGCTCGTAGCGAAAGCCCGCGGGCAGGCGGTCTTCGAGGTTCAGCGGAATGCCGCCGCTGCCGGCGGGGGCCGAGGCAATCAGCACGTACTGCACGAACTCGCCGACGCCGGCGGCTGCGCGGCTCGCGCGCTTCGTGAGTGTGAGGTTGCCGCCGCTTCCGGAGGGATCGAGAGGCACATCGACTTCGAAGATCGGGCCAAGCGGCACCACGAAATCATTGCCGCGCGAGCCGGGGCCGAGCACGAACGGTGCACCGGGCAGAAGCTGCAACGCCGCATCGGCCACGAGCGACGGAAAGCCATAGCTAGCGGGCGGCACGACTTGAAGGCGATACGTACCGGGCGCAACGAACGGGAAGCGGAAGCGGCCGGGCGCGAATGCGTAGTTCGTGCCGCCGGAGTCGCTGGCATTTCCGCCGGAGTTAATCGTGGCGGGGAAAATCGAGACGCCGTCGTCGCCGAACACGCTGGCCGCCAGGCCGCTGGCGGAATCGATTAGGGTGACTTGCGCGCCATCTACCGGCGCGCCGGTCTGGCTGTCGAAGACGATGCCGAGCGGGTCGACGAGCCCGCCGTTGCTGGAGCTGTCGGCCAGGTCGGCAGGGTCGCTGTAGCTGGCACGGAACGTCTCGCCGGCCACGACCGAGAGCCGGCAGTCGCCGGAAACGGGCGGCGGCGGGCCACTCATCAGGTACGCGACGAACTCGCCGGTGCTCGGGCCCGTCTCGGCGGCGCGCAGCACCTCGACATCGCCCGTGGTCTGCGAGATCACCGTAATCAGCGCCGTCTCTGCGAGCAGCGGATCGAGATTCTGGTCGAGGTCGACGACGCGCAGGAAGAGCGCTTCGCCTTGGTGGTAGGCGCCGCCGGCGAGGAGATCGACAGGCGCACCGAGGTTGATCGGTGCGCCTCCGAGATTCGTAGGGTTGGGAGAAGGCGCGAACGGGCCGGCGGCCGTGCCGCTCGTGCTGCACATCGCAGCGCCAACGTTCGCGGGGAAGGATCCGCCTGCGCCGGGCGCGTAGTGCAGGATCTGCGTGGTGGAGGGCGTGCGCACGACGCCAGTGGTGATGGCGTCCGCGTTCGAGAACACGGTCGCGGGCACGCCGCCCGGCGGAGTGAAGACGCCCTGCGCTGTGTTCGTAATAACCGTGCCCGGGGGCGTCTGCGCGTGGCTGGCAAGCGCGAAAAGCGCCACCAGCCACGCACAGAGAATGCTCGCGATCCGCCGGCCCGCGCGGGCCGGACGCAAGACGCCCCGAACGGGCGCCGCGCGGCGGCGTGTGTACTCCGCGCGGGCCCGCCGGAGACCGTGCATCGGGATCGAAAGCAGAACGCTCACGAGTTGTTACTGAATCACGACTCGGAAGCGCACCGTGGCGGATTCACCGGCATTCAGGGCAATGCCGCCCACCGTCACGACGTTGGCTGTGAAGTCGCCTTGGTCGTCCAGCGTCACGTTGGTGAGCGCAGTCGCCACACCGCCCGCGATGTTGGGCGAAGTGACCTCCATGCCCGCGCCCGCCGCGTAGCCGTTCGCGTCGAACACGACCGTGCCTGCCACGATCTCCGCGTTCAGGCTGTCGGTCACCTGCACGTTCGTCGCAGCTGCCGAAGCGAGCGCGTCGTTGGAGATCGTCACGGTGTACTCGACCACCGCACCGGGAATCGCCTTCGGATTCACGCCGAGGTTGATCGGATCGCTGATTACGGCGGAGCTCTTCGCCACCGTGATCTGCGCCGCGCCAACGCGGTACGCGTCGGTGTCAGCGAAGCGACCGTTGTTGGCCACGTCGGCATCGCTGGCGCCGTCGCCGAACACGATCTGCACCGTGCCCGCGAGGTCGGCTGCAGCCGCGTCATCCGTGAGGATGTCCGCGCCCTGTGTTCCCACGAGCCCGCCTTGCGCGACTTGCGCAGTCAGGATCACAGCGGAGATGTCGCCGTTCGCCTGCACGCCGATGTTGCGCACGATGAACACCTCGACGGTGCCGTCCGCCGCGAGGTCGTCGACGTACGTTGCGACGTCGCCCGCGTCGTACAGGCTGTCGTTATTGGCATCGACGAAGATGCCGACCGGCGCCGCGTCGAAGTTGTCGGTGCCACCGAACGGATCCGCGCCGCCCGCGAGATCCGTCGCGGAAAGCGAGAAGTCCTGCACGGTGTTGCCGGTGTTCGCGACCGTGTACACGAGCACTTCGCTGAGGCCGCCCGAAGCGACCACCGTGTAGCTCCCTGAGAGCTCGGCCACGGTCAAGTCGATGCGGTTGTCAACGAGGAAGCTCGTGTCGGTGCCGAAAGTCGCGCCAGGCACGCTGTTGCCAGTCGGCGACGACTCGATCACCGGCTGCGTGGTTGCACCAACGGCGTACTCCACCGTGGCGCGATTATTGACTTGAGTGCCCGAGGCCGTACCGATGGCCGAGGCATTCTCGCCAACGCTGAGAGCGAGCGAGGCCAGGACAATCCCGGCGCGCACGCTTTTCTTCCAATCCCGTTGCATGGTTGTCTCCTTGATGGGGTTCACAAAAATCCCGCGTCGCTACTCGAGCTTCGCCAGGAAGCGGACCGACCGGAGTTCGGCCGGAGCCAAGGGAGCGGCGAACACCCAGCGCACGTGGGTGTAATCGCCGGCGACCGCAGGCCGGCGCGTGCCGTCCTCGTTCGCGACGGTCAAGTTCTCAGGGCGATCGAAGCGAAAGCCTCGGTCGACCGAGAACAACAACTCGGCGCCCGCAGATTCCGCGGTGCCGTCGAGGTATTGCATCTGCTCGGGAATCGGGTCGGTGATTACGACGCGATCCGCGTTGTCCTGAGAGATGTTGCGCGCTTCGATCGTGTAGGCGACGACATCGCCGGGCACGACCTTGCCCGCAGGCACGAACAGCTCGCCGAGCGTGCCGTCCGGGCGCAGCATTTGCAGCCGTTTCTCGGCCTTCGCGCGGAGCTCGACGCTCCCCGCTTCGGCTGAAGCACTCGCTGCGCAGAGCAGTGCGGCGAACATCGCCGCACCGCGCATCCAGTTCTTGTGCATGCTCTTCCTCCTAATTGATCGTCACTTGGAACGTGATCGTTTCCGCCGGCCCCCCGGCCGGCAGACTTCCGAGCCCGACGCTGATCGCGGCGGGCGTAGTCACTGCGAAATCCGCGTCGTCGACGGGCGCATCGCTCGCGTCCGTGAGCGGCGCTGCGTTGCGCGTCATCGAGCCAGCGACGTAAGTCGTGTTTGCCGGGATCGCGTCGGTCAGCGTGGTCGCGTCGGCGTTGCCGACGCCGGTCGCAGTAACCACGAGCGTGTAAGTGATCGTTGCGCCGGGAATCGGCTGCGCGCCACCGAACGGGTCCGCAACCACCGAGCTCTTCGCGATTGCCAGCGCGACCGACGAAACCTGATAAGTGCCTTGATCCTGGTCGTCGCCGCCCGTGGTTCCGACGATCGCATCCGTGCCGGCTTCGCCAGCGCCTGCGATCACCGTGCCGGGTAGGCCGATGCCCGTGCTCGATGCCGCGAGCAGCTCGCTGTCGCCGAGATTCCCACTCGCGAGCGCGGCCGGGATGTCGCTCAGCACGAACACCACGATGTCGTCGCTCGCCGGCAGATTCGCGTCGAGCACGGGATCGTTGGTGCCGGGCACGTAGAGCGTGTCGAGGCCCGCCTCGTAGAGGCCCGTAGCATTGGCGTCGAAGTAGACGTTGTTCGGCAACGGGTCGAAGTCGTCGCCGACGATTAGGTCGTTCACCGTCAGCGCGAACGCGTCGATGCCGTTGCCCGTGTTCGTGACGCGGTACGTGAGCACCTGCGCCGTCGCGGGCGTGTTCACGAGCACGTTACCGATCGAGAGCAGCGTGACGTCGACGTCGATCAACTCGGCGACGGTGACGACGTGCGGGTTGCTGGTCGCCGTGACAGGCGAACCGCCGACGTCGGCCGTAACACTCGCGGTGTTGGTGATGTCGGTTCCGGCTGCGGTACCGAGCGCGTGCGCGTCGCCCGCCGCGATCAGCGTCGCTGCGATCACAAGAGTGAGCGCGCTGCTCCGCGCGAATGCTGTTTGCTTCATCCAGATCTCCTTTTGCTTCTTGTTCCGGCGCGGTCGCACGAAGCGCGCACGACTGCCCTGCCCGCCTCGAGGACGAGTTGTTGGGGCCGGTCGTAAACCGCACGCCTGCGGACGCCCGAGCCCTTCGGGCACGAGCTACGTGTTTTCACCTAGGCGGTTTCGTCAGAACGACGGAGCCGTTGCACAGGAAATTGCGCAGGGCGTGCTTCGCGCCTGCGCAGCGCGCGGAGCCCGCGTGCTGCGTTCGCCGCCTGCGGGCGACGCGAATTCCCGAGCAAGCGCGCGAAGTCGCGCTCGGCCCTTGCCGGCGCGTGAGCCGCTGGCGCTAAACGACCGTCATCACCTGCGCGAGCGGCTTCTTGCGGAGTGCCGCTGCTGGCACGCGGCAGCCATCCGCTGGGTAGCCGAGCGGAACTAATAGATAGGGACGCTCGTGCCGCGGGCGCCCGAGGATCTCAGAGAGGAAGCGCATCGGGCTCGGCGTGTGCGTGAGCGTCGCGAGGCCCGCGTGCTGTGCAGCGGCGAGCAGCAGACCGCACGCGATGCCGACCGACTCGTGCGTGTAATAGAGCTGGCTTCCGTCGTCGTCGTGTACGAGGCGGAACACCACGATCAGCCACGGCGCAATCTCGAGGAACTGCTTATCAGGGTCGGTGCCGAGCGGCGCCAGCGCGTCGAGCCATTCTCGAGGCGCGCGCTTCGCGTAGAACTCGCGCTCCTCTTCTTCGGCGCCGAGCCGGATACGTCGCTTCGTCTCAGGATCCTGCACGCATACGAAACGCCACGGCTGTTTGTTCGCGCCGGACGGTGCGCTCGCGGCCGTTCGCACAAGTGCCTCGATCGTCGCGTGTGAGACGGCGCGGTCGCTGAACTCGCGCACGCTGCGGCGCCGGCGCATCACGTCGTAGAACGCAGCGGCGGAGCGCTCGGCTCCCTCGGCGGGCTCGTAGCGGTCGAGGTAGGGCACGAACACGGCTTCTTCTCGCATCCGCGAACCGTATCGCTACGCCGCGCCGAGCGACTGGGCTACGGGTACCGCAAGCCGAGGAGGCCCCCATGTCGACTGAGCCCGCGCAAGTTGTTGATGACCGCTTCGCGAGAACGCTGCGCCCGGGCACGCGCAGCGCGTCGCATGCCACGCGCGACGACATCCGCCTGCTCTCGCCCGTGTTCTACGCCGACCCGCACGAGCGCTTCACCTGGATGCGCGCCAACGCCCCGGTTTATTGGGACGACGCCACCGGCATCTGGGGCATCGCCCGACACCAAGACCTAATGCACGTCGCCAAAGAGTGGGAGACGTTCTGCTCAGGCGAAGGCTCGCGCCCGGATAGCTCCGTGCCGAGCATGATCAACATGGATCCGCCGCAGCACGTGTTTCGGCGGCGCATCATCTCCGCGGGCTTCACGCAGCGGCGCGTGCAGGACCACGAGCCTTACCTGCGGCGAAAAGTGAACGACCTGATCGACGCCGTCGCCGCGCGTGGCGAATGCGACTTCGTGCGAGAGATCGCGACGCCGCTGCCGATGCACATGATCGCCGAGCTGATGGGCCTGCCCGAAGCCGACTACGAGAAGCTGCTCCACTGGTCGGATTTGTTCGCGACGGGCAACGCAGCGCTCGCCGATCAGGTGCGCGCCGCGATCTTCGAGTACTCGCACTACATCGTCGGCATCGTCGCCAAGCGCCGCGGCGGCAGCGCCGAAGATCTCGTGAGCCTCGCGGTGAACGCTGAAGTCGACGGCGAACGGCTGACGGAAGAGGACCTGATCTTCGAGACGATGCTCGTGCTGGTGGGCGGCGACGAGACAACGCGCCACGTGATCTCGGGCGGACTCGAAGCGCTGCTGCGCCGCCCCGAGCAGATGTCGAAGCTGCGTGCGAACCCGGCGCTCGTGCCGAGCGCCGTGGAAGAAATGTTGCGCTGGACGACGCCGATCCAGAACATGAACCGCACGGCGACGCGCGACACCGAGCTTGGCGGGCAGAAGATCCGCGCGGGCGAGCGAATGTTATTGCTGTACCCGTCGGCGAATCGGGACGAGAGCGTGTTCGAGCGGCCGTTCGAGTTCGAGATCGAGCGGGCGCCGAATGATCATGTGGCGTTTGGAGGATTTGGGCGGCATCACTGTTTGGGGGCGCAACTGGCTCGGCTCGAACTGCGCGTGCTGTTTGAGGAATTGCTCGCGCGGATGCCGGAGATTGAGTTGCTCGAACCGGAGAAGGTGTTGCCTCGGCGGATGGGGACTTTTGTGTTGGGGATCGAGGAGATGCCCGTTCGGTTTACGGCGGTCTCGAAGTCGAGCGCGGCGTAGAGCCTCGGGACGAGGCGCTTCTTCTCGTTCTTGGCGCCGCGGCGGGCGGCGGGCCGGGGCTGCGGCGGCTCGTGGCTCGCTCGGCCCTTTGGTTTTGCGGCTGCTGAGGTGAGGTTCGATGCGCGGCGCTTCGTGCGCGTATTGCGTCGGGGCCTCGCTGCGCTTTACCTCCCCGCCGCAGCCCCGGCCCGCCGCCCGCCGCTCCTCGGTGTCGGAGGTGGCGTCATTTACTTATTGGGGATGGCGCCGGCTTCCGCGGGGTTGTGCCGCGGAAGCCGGCGTGATGTGGCAGCGAGATTCTTCCTGCACCCGGGCGCTTCGCAGAGCAAGCGGCTCGATCTCGTTGATGGCTGGCCGCGCGCAAACCGCAGCGCCCGCCGAGCGCGCAGCGTGTCGCAGCGGCGGTTCGACGCCGCGGCTGCGACACCTGCCCTACCTAATTAGACCTGGTGTGTTCTTCGCACACCGAGGAGCGAGGGGCGGGAGGGGGTCCTGGAGCGGAGGCGCGCGAGACCTCGCACCCAAGCCCCAACATCCCTGCGGCCCCAACACTCGCGTAAACCTGCGCAACGCCCCGCTGCACTCGTGTTCGCCCCGACGCAGCGGGACGCCCGCCTGCCGCTCAGGTGCACCGTGCAAGCGACCGCAGCGGAACGGAGCCCCCTCCCGCCCCGAGCGCCCTCACGAGCGGGAGAGTCCTCGATTCCCGCTCTCCGCGGTCTTCAGCTCCTTCTCATCTCCTGCCCACCGCCATACACATAAAGCTTCTCGCCCGTGACATACGACGCGCGCTCCGACACGAAGAACCGCACTGCATTCGCCACATCCTCCGGCTGACAAACCCGCCCAAACGGCATCGTCTTGTCGAGCTCGTGAATGTCCTCGACACCAGCCGCCGCCTTCGCGAGCCGCTTGCCCATCTCCGTCTCCACGAGCCCCGGCGCCACAACGTTCACGTGGATGTTCTTGTTGCGAACCTCTTTCGCGAGCGTGAATGCGAGCGCTTCGAGCGCGGCCTTCCCCATGTTGTACGGGGCGCCGCCCGCGGCGTAACCAAGCGTCGCCGCGCTCGAGATCATCACGATGTCGCCGCGCGGGCGCGTCTTCATGCTGGGCAGCACGAGCTGGCAGAGGTGGTGCGCGCCGAAGGCGTGCGTGCGCACGACTCGCTCCATCTCGGCGGGGTCGGTCTTCTCGACCGTGTTGCCGCGGCTCGCGATGCCGGCGTTGTTAATGAGAATGTCGACGAAGCCGAAGTCTTTGATCGCAGCTTCGACCATGCGTTGGTCGTCGTCGTAGCTGTCGACCGAGGCGGCGTAGGCGCGCGCGCGGCGGCCGAGCTTTTCGATCGCGGCAACGGTTTCCTGCGCGGCGGCGGCGTCTTT
>JANNRF010000400.1:0-1668 GCA_031401135.1 Deltaproteobacteria bacterium
TCGATCGCGATGCCGGCGCGGGAGAACGCGGCGCGTCCGGCGTGCGCGAAGCCCGGCGAGCGGTGGAACGGGCGGCGCTGCGAGAGCGAGACCATGTGGTTCGATTCGGCTGCCGCGAGCGGGAAGATCCAGCGCGACTCCGGGATGCCGTGCGCGCGCGCTGTCTCGGTCGAAGTCATTATGAGCGCCGCGGCCTGGTCCACGTTCCACTGCGAGTTGTGCAGCTTCGTGTACGGAAACGCGAGCATGCGGTTCTTCGCGCTTGCATCGCGCACCGCCGCGGCGCTCACAGGTTCGCGATTCCACGCATCAGGATTATTCGCGGCGACTTCGCTCATGCGCGCCCACATGCGCGCCACGTCGTCGCGGTGCTGCGCGATCGCGACGCCCTCCGCGAAGCGCAGCGCGTTCTCCAGCATCGCGTACTGGTTCACCGGCAGAACCATGCCGAGCTTCACCTCGGCGGGGTGCACGACTTCTTGCTTCGGGCGCAGCACGCGCGTGGGCGCGATCGCGCCTTGCTGCGTGAGCGCCGCAGCAACGCCGCGCTGTGCGGCGCGCATTGCTCGCGCTCGCGCTTCGCCTCCCGCGATAACCACCACGTCCGCTTCGCCAGCCGCGATCGCGCGCGCCGAATCCCCTAACAGCGTGGTCTGCAGCACGCCGATCTCGGCGAGCTCCGTCTTCGCGCTCGCGGCGCCTACGGCTTCCGCCAGCGCGCGTCCGGGATCCGCATAATCCCAGAAGCCGCGTGGCACGCGCACCCAGTCGGCACGCGCGAGCAGTGCGCGGCTGCCGCAATCTTCACCCGCGCGAGCGAGCGCCTCGCGCATCAACGCGAGCGGCTCGAGTGCGGCGACGGGGTCTTGCTCGCGCTGGGTGATTGCGCCGACGCCCACGAGAACTGGCGTGCGGTCGCTGCTGCCTGATGAAAATGCCGTGCTCATGGCCGCGCAGGATCGCGCATACTCGCGCGCCATGTCTTCCTACAATTTCGACGCGGTGATCGTGGGCGGTGGCATTGCAGGCAGCGCCCTCGGCGGCGCGCGCGCGCGCGCCGGAAAAAGCGGCCTGATCCGCGAGCGCAGCGAGCGTTTCGAGGACGTAGTGCGCGGCGAGTGGATCTCGCCGTGGGGCGTGGCCGAGGCGCAGGCGCTCGGGCTTTACGACCTAATGCTTGGCGCGGGCGGTCACCACCTCTCGCGTCACCTCGGCTTCGACGAGACCCTGACGCCGGCTGAGGTCTATGCGGCGCCGCTCGCAATGGACGTGTTCCGCCCCGGTGTGCCGGGCCCGCTCTGCATCGGGCATCCCCACTTGTGCCAGACGCTGCTCGACCACGCAGCGAAGCAAGGCGCGCGCGTGGTGCGCGGGGTGGAGGATGTGCGCGTCACGGCCGGCGCTGCGCCGGCGGTGCATTTTGCGCACGGCGGCGAGCCCCACGAAGCGCACGCGCAGCTAGTTGTTGGGGCGGACGGCCGCGCATCGAGCGTGCGCCGCCAGCTCGGCATCGCGCTTCACGAAGCTCCCGCGCATCACCTGTTCGCGGGCCTGCTCGTCGAGGGCGCGCACGCGTGGCCGGCGGAGATGCAGGCGATCGGCACCGAGCGCGACGTCTCGTTCCTCGCGTTCCCGCAAGGCAACGGCCGCGTGCGGCTCTACGCCGGT
>JANNRF010000401.1:0-5278 GCA_031401135.1 Deltaproteobacteria bacterium
CGCTAAAGCGCACAACTCCCGCGACTCAACCACCCCGCGCGCGCCGCCACACACTAACAGTCGAGGTAACGGCGCCTCAACGGCGCCGTTCCCTCGACCCTCCCAATAAGTCCAGAGCACCCGCCCCTCAGAACGCAGGCCAGCAAGAGCGCCGCGGCGGGGGCGGGGGCCGCTGCGCCGAGGTAAAAGCGCAGGCGCGGCCCAACGCAATGCCACGTCTTCTCACCCGAAGACGCGCCCCCACAAACGCCTCATCCAGCCAAAGGCCGCGACGAGCCACGAGGAGCAGCGGCCCCCGCCCCCGCCGCGGCGCGGTAGCCACGCATCAAGCACTTCTTCTTCCGCGCTCGCGCTCCAAGCGCGGCGCTCTTCTCCCCAACAACTACCGATACAAAATCTGATCCGCCGTCTCCCGCGGCAACCGAATCCGCGGAAACGCCCCGAACCCAAAGTCTTCGAGCCCACTCTGCAACACCAACTCCACCGGCAGAATCGATTCCCGCCCGCGCACCAGCCCGTACATCTCGCGCATCCCCTCGAAGGCGTACTCAGAGCTGCCCCCGCCGCGCGGATCTTCATCCGCGAGCCCGAGCCGCGCCCGCTCGAAGAACGTCTCGCGGCTGGCATCCTGCGCGAACGTCGCGTCGCGATCGACGCGCGTGCGGCGCATCGCGCTCTCCTCCAGCATCGCGACAATGCGCGCGAGGTGTTCGCTGCTCACCTCGATCGCGCGGCGCTCCGGCTCGCCGTCCTTCCCGGCTTCGCCCACATAAGCGAGCTCGATCCAGCGTCCGCCAATTAGGTTGAGCCCGTCCTTGTGCAGCTCGCCGTTCGAGAACTTCTCGTCCAACAACCCGGGCTGAAGCGCGAACCCCTGCGGCCCTGCGAGCGCGGGGTTCTCCGTCAGGTACTGCCTGCTGACGCGAATCCGCTGCGGCGACGCGCGCTGGATCTCGCGCCGAACGCTTTCGCGTGCCGCCTTTGCGGCCTCCGAATCGGGGTAGAGCTCTGCGGCGCGCGCGAGCAGCTGCACGCGTCCAGCGCGCGTTCGCTCGCGCCCCGCGGCAGCGACGATCTGCTCCGCCGCGCGCTCGCGCAACTCCGCGCGCTCCTCGTCGTCTACGTCGCGGGAGCCCTCGGCGAGCGCCAGCGCCGCCACCGCGTTGTCGCGCGCATCCTCGTATTCGCGCAGCCACTCGCGCACTTCCTCGGCATGCGCGCCCTCGGGCGTGCGCTCGAGGTAACGGCGCGCGAGCGCGGCGGCGCCGCGTTTCTCGGAGCGCCCATACGGGAACGCGAGCAGGCGCGACGGGAGACCTAACACCACGCTCGTGAGCGTCGGCACTTCCACGAGCCACTCGATCGGGCGTGGCAGATCGTGTTCGCGCGCGCCGTAGGCGAGCGGCCCGAACAGAACCTCTCGCGCGCTCTGCTTGGTTTTCTCCGAGCGTGCGAACCGGAACGCGCGGTAGGGGTTCGCGTCGAAATCGCGCAGCATCGCGGCGGCGTGGCGCGCGAGCGAGCCCTCGCCGCGCGCGATCTCCTCCAGCTGCTCCCAGCTCTCGGTCTCGCGCCCGGCCTCACGCGCCGCGAGCGCGAGCGCGAACTGCGCGGCTTCGGCCGCGCGCGGCGGCGTCTGCCCCTCTGCGGCGCCTCCACTCGCGGCGCCCAGCAGCGGCTGCGCCGAAGCAATTAGGTCCGAGCCCGGGGTGAGCAGCGCGCGCGCGAGCACCCACTCGGCGTCTGTAAGCGGCGCGATCGCATCGGCGACCGTGAGCGTGCGCGCGCGGTTCTCGTTCCAGGTGCGGCCCGCTGTGCTGGCTTCCTGCAGCAGCGCGAGCGCGTCCGCATCCTCGCTGCGGTAGCGCAGCGCACGTTCCGCAAGAAACGCCGCGAGGATAGGCTCACCCTCAGCGAGCGCGGCTTTGGCTTGCTCCCGCGCGCGCTCGACTTGCATCTCCTGCCAGCGCAATTGCGCGTGCTCGATTTTCTCCAATAACTCGGCGGCCTGAGGCGCGTCGGGATTCTGCTCGACGAAATCCTGCCAGTGCCGCAGCGCCTGCCGCCCGCGCGCGCTGAGTTCCTCCTCTTCGTGCAGATGCAGCGCGACGCGCATCATGGTTTGCGCCAGCCGCACCGGCAGCAGCACCGGCGTTGCCAGCGAGCCGCCGACGCCTTCGGAAACTTCGTTCGCAGCGCCGCCCCAGCGCGTCAGGCGGTCCTCGCGCAGGCGCTTCTTCGCAAGTTTCAGCGGGTCGTCCGCAACATCTTGTTCGAGGCGCGTCGCGAGATCGGCGGGCAAGTCTTCGCGTTCGAGCAAACGCGCCTGCGCAGCGCGGCGCGGCGGGCCCGCGGGAAGCAGCGCGGTCTCCGCATCGCGTGCGTAGGCAGCCAGGCCGGTGCGCGGTGTTTGCGTTTGCGCGCGCGCGGCGTCGATCCGCTCGAGGATCTCTGCCGCGCGTGCCGCCGCGTCCGCGTCGCTCCGCCAGAGCGCGGCGGCGATGTCGCGCGCAGCGCGATCGGCTTCGTCGGGCAGCGGCGCAGAAAGGTGCGGCAGCGCTTCGAGCGGGCGCCCGACCGGCAGCGGCGCGGTCGAGGCGCAGCCGACAATCGCGATAACAAGTGCGCCGAGGAACACGCCGCCCGCACGCCGCGACGGTCCCTCGGCGCCGCGCGTAGCGAACCGCAGGCGAGCGAAGATCACGGTGTTAGGGCGTGAAGCGATCACGATCCACCCTGAGTGTGAAGGCGAGGAACGCCTCGAGCCGCCGCGCGGCCTCGAGCTTCTCCGTGGCGCCGTCCTGGTTCGAGACGGTTTCGTAGAGCCGCGCCGCGGAACTCACGAGTTCCTCGAAGCGCTCCGGTTCGAACGTCAACGATTCCGGCGGCTGCTCTTCCACGTATTCGCGCGCGAGCGTCGCGTACAGATCCGCGAGTTCGAGCACATGCGCGTTCGCGTGCTTGCTCTCGCGATGCTCGACCGCGATGCGCTGCAGCGCCGCCAGCGCGCGCACGCTGCCGTCGGCGTAAAGCCTGCGCGTCGAGACGAGCAGCCGCGCGCGCTCGCGGTCGTTGCGCTCGATCTCCTCGCGGATCAGCGCGGCATAATGAGTCCCGCTCGCGCGTTCGAGCAGCTCCTCGAGCTGCGAGCGGCGCGCGCCGAGCTCTTCGCTGCGCCCCTCGCGCGCTGCGAGCAGCGCATCTTCTGCCGCGGGCAGCGCGTCGCTGGCCTCGGTGGGTGCAGCCACGCGTGTCGTCGCGCGCACGAGCGCATCGCAGAGCGCCGCGCTGCGCAGCGCCTCCTCGGCGAGCTCGCCCTGCGCCGCCGCGGCTTTTCGGTACGTCACGGCGGCGATCTCGTAGGCGCGCAGCCGCTCGAGCGCGCGGGCCTTGGCGAACGGGAGGACCTCCGCCCAGGCGCCCGCGCGCAGCGCCGCCTCGTGCGCGTGCTCGAGGTTCTCGAGCCGTAACAACGAGGAGCGATACACGTTGCGGCCGGTGAAATCGCGCGCCGGCGCGAAGCGGTAGGTGTCGTCGGGGATGTGGCGCCGCAGCACGGCGTTGATCTCGAGCAGCGACTGCGTGGGCTGATAACGCGGGTCGGGCTCGTCTTTTTTCGCGTGCGCAGCGCTCGCGAGCGCGAGCAGCACGCAGAACGCAGCGAGGAGTGCCCTAACGCGTAACCAGCTCACGCAGCGCGCCGCGTTAAAGCGGCTCAGCCGTGGCGCGCAGCGCCGTCGGCTGCAGCCGCTGTGCACGCAGCCACGACACGACCGGGTTCCTGCCCGCACCCTCTCGATCCCCGCGCCAAGTCACGAACGACCTCGCTGCCTCGCAACGAGTTCGTTCAGCATTTTCTCGGTCGCTGTCACGGCCGCCGCCAGCTGGTCCGGCGCGACGCCCATCGTCGACCAATTCTCGGCGCCGTCTTCGCCGCGCCACGAGATAATCGTCTCGACCAGCGCGCTGGTGCGGCCGCCGGGAGGAATGCGCACGCGAAAGTCGTTCAGCTGCGGCAGCGAGAGCTCGAACTTCTTGACCGCCTTCGCGAGCGCCTTCATGAACGCGTCGTAACCGCCGTCGCCGGTCGCGCTCGCGCTCGATTTCTGTTTTCCGTAGACAACTGTTAGGTGCGCCGCCGGCGCGAGTCCGCTGCCGACCGTCACCTCGTAGGATTCGACGCGCATCAGCTGCTCGCGCGGCGTCTTCAGCACGTCGGCGATCAGGAAGCGCAGATCCTCGGGCATCACGGTGTGCTTCTTGTCGCCAAGATCGACGACGCGCGCGAGCACCGCGTCGCGCGCCTCGGGCGCAAGCTCGATGCCGAGTCTCGCGAGGTTCTGGTCGAGCGAGGCCTTGCCGGACATCTTGCCGAGCGCGTAGCGGCGCGAGCGCGCGAAGCGCGCGGGTGCGAGGCGCGATTCGTAGAGTTCGCCCTTGGCGTCGCCGTCGGCATGAATGCCAGCGGTTTGCGTGAACACGTCCGCGCCCACGATCGGCGAGTTGGCCGAGACTTCCTTGCCCGTCGCGATTTCCACGAGGCGTGAGACAGCCACCAGCTTCTTTTCGTTCACGCTTGTTTTCCAAGGCCCGTGGTCGTGCAGCGCCGCCACCACCTCCGCGAGCCGCGTGTTGCCCGCGCGCTCGCCGAGCCCGTTCACGCTGGTGTGCACGCCGCGCGCGCCAGCTTCGACCGCGGCCAAGCAGTTCGCGGTCGCGAGGCCGTAATCGTTATGGCAGTGAAACTCGAAGTGCGTGTTCGGCCAGCTCGCGACCATCAGATCGACGAAGCGCGCGGTGTCCTTCGGTGCCTGGATGCCCAGCGTGTCGGCGAGGTAGACGCGCTCGACCGGGTTCTCGGTCAGCGTGCGCATCATCGCGAACACGTAGTCGGGCGAATCCTTCACGCCCTGCGACCAGTCTTCGAGATAGACGTTCACTTTGACCTTGCGCTTGCGTGCGTAGGCGAGCACGTCGGCGATGCGCTTCCGGTGCTGCTCGGGCGGCATGCGCAGCTGGCCGAGGCAGTGCCGTTCGGAGCCTTTGGTGAGCAAGTTCAGCGCCTTGCCGCCGGTCTCGACGAGCCAGTCGATCGAGAGCGTGCCGTCGACGTAGCCGAGCATCTCGATGCGCGAGAGCAGATCCTTCTTGCGCGCCCAGGCGCAGATCTGGCGCGCCGCCTCGCGCTCGCCCTCGGAAACGCGCGTGCCGGCGATCTCGATGCGGTCGACGCCGACCTCGTCGAGCAGCATCTGCGCGAGCTGGAGCTTCTCGGCGG
>JANNRF010000402.1:0-6817 GCA_031401135.1 Deltaproteobacteria bacterium
AGCCGTCGACCAGATCCGTGAGAACGCGTCCGCCGACGCGATTGGAAGCCTCGAAGATCTGCACCGGCACTCCGGCCTCATGCAGATGGAGCGCGCATGCAAGGCCTGCGACGCCTGCACCCGCGATCGCCACCGGCGCCATGGAACGCGCCGTCGCGCCTTGCGCCGTCACCAAAGCAGCGGCCACACGATCGCGTCGAGCAGCACCGTCTGCAGGCAAAACGCGAAGGCACCGAGCGGTGCGGCGAAGCGCCATGCGCCTGGGAGGCGCGCGCGCAGCGTCGTCGCGAGCAGCGCGAGCGAGCCCGCAGCGACGAGCCAAAGATCCAGCACCACGAGCGCGAAGGGGACCGCACCGTCGAGCTGCAGCTTCGTGAGCGGCAGCCAGAGCACCGAACCCACGAGCACGGCGGCGTACAGCGCGTGAAGGCGAGGTGCTCCCGCGGCGTGCAGGAAAAGCGCCGGCGTGAAGACGAGGTAGCCCGTCGCCGCAACGAACATCCAGGCCGTGTACACGCCGCGCATTGCGTCCGGCACGCCGCCCCACATCGCAGCCACCGCATCGGGCCAGTTCGTGGCGCCGTAGACGTAGGAGCCGAGTACCAGCGGGCCGAGCACGACCTGCAGTCCGAGGAAAATGGTGCGCTCGCGATTCATCTTGCGAGTATGCCCCGGGAAATCTCGGCGCCTACCCGCTGGCGAAGATTTTTGGGAGGTCGGTGGCTGCGACTTTCTACTGGCAGCGCGCCGGGCTCGCTCTCACACTGTGCGCGTGAACGTCGTCCACTGGTTCCGGGGCGATCTGCGTCTCGCCGACAACACCGCGCTTACGCGAGCGGCCGAGCGCGCCGAGCGCATCGCGTTTCTGTTCGTGCTCGACGACCGGCTGCTCGGGAGCCACCGCGTCGGGCCGCCGCGCCTTCGCTTCCTGCGCGGTTGCCTCGAGTCGCTGGGCAACGACCTCGCGAAACGCGGGCATCGCCTGGCGATCCGGCGAGGCGATCCGCGCCGCGAAGTTCCCGCGTTCGCTCGCGAAGTGGACGCGGAATGCGTCAGCTGGAATCGCGACACCACGCCGTTCGCACGCCAGCGCGACGCGGCGGTCGCGAGCGTGCTCTCGAAGGATGGCATCGCGGTGAGCGCGTTCACCGATCGCGTCGTCTTCGAGGGCGCCGTGCTGCGCACCGGGGCAGGGCGCGGTTATCAGGTCTTCACGCCGTTCCGGAACGCTTGGCTGAGGCGCCTGCGCGAGGGCCCGCCCGACGAGACGCGCGCACTGCGCCTGCCGCCAGCGCTTCCCGCGCGCCCGGATGCGCACTTGCTCGACGCGCTGCCGCGCTTCGAAGACGGCGCGGCTCTGCCGCCCGCCGGTGAGCGCGCCGCGCGGCGCCGCCTCGCACGCTTCTGCGAGAGCGCGATCGGAGATTATGTCGAGGCCCGCGACGTCCCGAGCGTCGATGGCACCTCGCGTCTCTCGCACCACCTGCGCTTCGGCACGCTCTCTCCGCGCGCGTGCGTGCGCGCTGCGGAGGAGGCTGCGCGTGAGAACGCGAAGCTGCGCGTGGGCGCACTCAAGTGGCTGGACGAGCTGATCTGGCGAGAGTTCTATGCCGCCGTGCTCGAGGAGAATCCGCACGTGCTGAAGCGCGCGTTTCGATCGGAGTGCGACGCCGTGCGCTGGAACGACGACGCGCCTGGATTCGCCGCCTGGTGCGCCGGACGCACGGGCTACCCGATCGTGGATGCGGGCATGCGCCAACTTGCCGAGACGGGTTGGATGCACAACCGCGCGCGCATGATCGCGGCCAGCTTCCTCGTGAAGGATCTCCTGATCGATTGGCGCCGGGGGGAGCGCTGGTTCCTCGAGAAGCTCGTCGACGGCGATCCGGCCAGTAACAACGGTGGCTGGCAATGGTGCGCCTCCACGGGCACCGACGCGCAGCCGTACTTCCGGATCTTCTCGCCAATTTCTCAAGGCGAGCGCTTCGATCCGCGCGGCGCCTACGTACGACGCTGGATCCCCGAGCTGCGCGACCTGCCCGACAAGCTCGTGCATCGGCCCTGGGAGGCGCCGGCATTCGCGCCCGAGTACCCGGCGCCGATTGTCGAGCATGCGCAGCGCAGGATCCTGGCGGTGAAGCGCTTCGAGGAGGCGCGCGATCGTTGGCGGCACCGCGCCGCGGTGATTGTCTAGATAAAATATTGACACTCAATCGGCTTGCGGGAACAATGCGGCCGCTTGGAGGATGAGCTGCACGGGGCGGCTCGAGCCCAAAGCGGGGAGAGCAGAGATGGAGAACGCAAGAGTTCGCGGGCGTGAGGCGAGCCTGAAAGTGGACAACGAGATCGTGAGGACGAAGGCGTACTTTTTCAGCGCAGCTGTGATCTCGTTCGTCTTATCGATCTATTTCTATTTCACAGGTGACCATGAGCGAGGCATCTTTGTCGGGATCTGGGTGCCGTCGATTCTTTCCGCGGGCAGCCTGCTGATCGGAGGGGCTCGGCATGACTGACATCGACCTCTTCGCCTTCGGCTGCGGCGCCATTTTCTTCGCATTCGCGGGGGCCTACACGTTCACTCGGAGCCGCTATCTGGACGGCACTCGCCGCGAGGCGGAACCAGTCGGCGCAGAGCCGACCGCGCGGAGTACCAATTCCGTCTGACCTGCGGCATCGCAGCCCTAATGGCTACCTGCTTCGGGTCCCGACCGCGCGAGCCGGTTCAGCAGTTCACCCACGGGCATCGAGGCGCAAGCGCTTGGAGTCAGGGCGAGGCCCAGTTCGCCTATCGGTTCAGGAACCAGACGCCGGTGTTGAGATAGGCCGCGAAAGCGACCCAGGCGGCATAAGGCGCGAACAGCGCGCCGGCCGCCGGGCGCACGCGGAAGAACGAGACGCCGGTGGCAACGATAAATGCGAGCAGGACGCCGATCTCGAGCATGGCGAGATCGGCGCGCTGCAGACCGAAGAAGAGGAACGACCACGCTGCATTCAGCGCGAGCTGAGTTCCCCACAACGCGAGCGGCCAGACGCGATTCTTCCCGGCGCGCCAAACCAGCCACCCCGCTAGCGCGATTCCGAGATAGAGCAGGGACCAGGCTGGCGCGAAGACCCAGTTGGCCGGCGTGAGCGGCGGCTTCCGAAGCCCCTCGTACCACACGCCGGGCTCGAACTGCGCGCCGAAAACAGCGGCAGCGCCCACCAGCAGGATGAAGGCGAGACTCGCGAATCGGGAATGCATCAGGCCAGGCTAGCCGCGGCGCAAGCGACTCCGACGCGATGCCTGGCGCGGACCCATTATTGATCCGGCGCTCGGGACGGCTGCGCTCGAAGCCGACACGCGCTTGAATCTCCCAGATGGCGCAGCCACGTTCAATCGCCGGCCGAAGCCCGAGGCTGGCCGGCTACGGGTTCAATCGACCCAGAAAGGAAGCGGCGTGACATCCGCGAAATCTCCCGCCTGGCGGGACGACGCCCCAGTGCGTGTGGGGATCTCCAGCTGTTTACTGGGCAGCGAAGTGCGCTGGGACGGCGGCCACAAGCGCGACCGTTTTCTCACAGACATGTTCGGTCCATTCGTAGAGTGGGTGCCGGTATGCCCTGAGCTCGAGTTGGGCATGGGCGTGCCGCGCGAGCCGGTGCACCTGACGCGGGCATCGGGCGAGCTGCGGATGATTGGGACTCGAAGTGCAGAGGACTGGACGCAGCGCATGGAGGCGTTCTCGGCGCGGCGCGCCAGCGAGCTCGAGGCTCTCGAGTTGTGTGGCTACGTGCTGAAGAAGGACTCGCCAACCTGCGGCGTGCAGCGCGTGAAGGTGCGGCTCGGCGAGGGGCAGTCGCGCCGCGACGGCCGCGGCATGTTCGCCAGCGAACTCATGCAGCGCTTTCCCGCGCTACCCGTTGAAGACGAGGGCCGCCTGAACGACGCCGGGCTGCGCGAGAACTGGATCGAGCGCGTGTTTGCGTATCGACGTCTGCGCTCGCTGTTCGTGGAGCGCTGGACGCTTGGCCAGCTCGTCGCGTTTCACGCCGCGCACAAGCTGCAGCTGCTCGCGCATTCGCCGGAGGCGTACCGCGCGCTCGGGCCGCTCGTGGCGGACGCGAAGTCGCGCGACCGCGCGGAGCTGCGCGAGGCCTACGAGCGCGGCTTCATCGAGGGGCTCGCGGCAAAGGCGACTCGCGGGCGCCACGTGAACGTGCTGCAGCACTGCATCGGCTACCTGCGCGATCGCGTCGAAGCAGCCGTGCGCGATTCGCTCGCGCGGCAGATTGACGACTATCGCGCGGGCTTCACGCCGCTGATCGTTCCAGTGACCATGCTGCGCCACTACGTCGCGCAGCTCGGCATCGACTACCTCGCGCAGCAAACCTATCTCGATCCGCACCCGAAGGAGCTGATGCTGCGCAATCACGTGTGAGCTTGCTTGCTACCGGCGTCGCGGGAACGCGAACGGGTGGGCGCAGCGAAACGCGGAAGCCTCTGTTCGACTTCGCTCGGCTTCGCCTCGCTGCGCGCGGCGAAACACCGCTTGCTTGTTAGGCCAGGCCCAGCTCCCCGGCGCGCTCCTCGAGCCGCTCGAGTGCTTGCTTCTCGATTTGACGGACGCGCTCGCGAGACAGGCCCAGCTCGTCGGCCAGCTCCTGGAGCGTGCGCTCTTCCGAGCCTCCGAGGCCGAAGCGCGCTTCGAGGATGTGCCGCTCGCGCGGCTCCACGCTGTCGAGGAGTCGCTGCGCGCAATCGGCCCGCCAGCGGGAATCGAGCTGCTCGTCGGGTAAGCGCACTGCCGCGTCCGCGAGTGTGTCCGCATAGCTGCGTTCGTCCCGCCCGGCGACCGGCGCATCGAAGGCCACTGCGCGCTGCGGGCTCGTTACGGCCTGATCGAGCCGCGCGAGCGAGACGCCCGCCGCGCCCGCGAGCTCCGCCGCACTCGGCGAGCGTCCCAGATGGCAGGCGAGTTTCGCCTCCTGCTCGCGAAGCTTGCGTCGATCGTTCAGCACCACATCTGGCAGCGCGATCAGGTTCAGCTCGCGCCGCGTGCCGCGCTGCAGGGCCTGCACGATCCACCAACCGGCATAGGTCGAGAACCGGAAGCCGCGCTTGTCGTCGAACTTCTCGACGGCGCGCAGCAGTGCCACGTTGCCCTCCTGGATGAGATCCGCGAGCGCTGCGCCCTTGCCCTGGAAGTCCTTCGCGATGTGCACGACGAGCCGCAGATTGTGCTTCGCGAAGGTGCTGCGCGCAGCGAGATAGGCGTCGCGATGAAGCGCCGCCTCGCGAGCCCACGCGTCGGCTTCGGAGAGGCTGAGACCCCAGCGTCGCGCGGAGCCGCCATCCTCGCCGACCGCCGCCTCGAGCGCGCGCGACCATTCGATCAGCAATGCCGTGCGCGGATCGAAGCGCTCGAAGTGCGTGGCGAGCTGACCGCGGGCCTTGGTGCGCTCACGCGTCCTCGCGCAGCGCAACGCGCGCGGCAGCAGTTCGTCGCACTCTTTCGCAAGGCGTGCCAACTCAGCCGGAATCGGGGTGCCTTGCTCGTAGCGCTCGGACAGCAACTCGGGCACTCGCCCCTTCGCCTCGCGCGCGCGCCACGCGCAGACGAGGCGCTTCGCCGCTCCGGGCACGTGCGCCAGCGCTGCCCGCAGGCCCTCTCGTCCCGCGCGCATTGCACGCGCCAGAGCCACCTCCTGCGCCGCCGTGAGTACCGGCGTGCCGTGGATGTCGCGCAGGAAATACTCGAGCGGCTCGTTCAGCGCGCCGCGTGGCGGGAGCGCGGCCCCGCTTCGGCTCGCTGGACGGCCTCGAATGCGCTGACGAGTTGGCTTTGCCACGAGTTCCTCACGATGGGCGCGCGAGGAGTTCAACAGTTGGTGCGAAAAGTTCCGGAGGCGACGCGGCTCACCGCGTTGTGCGCATGCAGGCTCTCCTGATGCTCGATGCGGACGTCGTGACCAAGTGCCCGCGGATCGCTCGCGAGCAGCGCATGCAGGCGGCGGGCGGCGTCTTCGCAAAACATCGGGTTCACTCCGTTTCGGCGTGCGAACTCCTGCTCATCGACACGTTTCACAGCCGCCTGCACCGGCGTCTGGAGACACTCTTCGAGCCGGTCGATCCAGTCGGCGATCTCGAGATCGCGGTCCGGATCGAGCAGGATGCGCACGTCCGCGTGACTGCGCTGGCTGTGCGGCGTCGCTGTAATGCCTTCGGGGCTCGCGAGCCAAGCGGCCACCTCATTCGGGCGCACGCGCGTCGACTCGCCGAAGCGCTCGAGAAAGCGGTCGCGGACGTGTTGGCGCGCGAGCGCCGCCGAGCACGGACAGGTGCTGGAATAGGTCACGCGAAGTCCGAGCTCCACGCGTATGCGTCCATGCTCGAGCGTCGCCGAGAGCTCGATCGGGTAGCTACGCCAGCCGCTGAAGCCGCTCAGCAGCGCCGGGCGCTTCAGCAGGTACTCGAAACGAATGTCGACCTGGGCGGAGCGGCTGATCTCGGCGTGGGAGGCGACGAAGCCACGCAGCATCGTTTCGAGAGTCGCGCAGGAGAGGAGATTCTTCTCGAGCGTCTCCTGCGCCAGCAGGAACAGCCGGGACATGTGGATGCCTTTGGCCGCGGGGTCGTCGAGGCTGACGAAGGCGTCGACGCGAGCCGGCAACCGCGAGGCGAGCCCGTCGGGCGTCGCGATGCGCACCGGCAGTTCGATCTCGGTCATGCCGACGCGGTCGAGCCTTCCGTCAACCGCGGCGCGATGCTCTAGTGCAACGTCGATGAGGGCAGCTGCAGCGGTCATTGATCTTCCCTTTGCTCTGGCGTTCCGTCTAA
>JANNRF010000403.1:0-4960 GCA_031401135.1 Deltaproteobacteria bacterium
TGTTCGTGATCGAGCACGGTCTCACCGTTGCACACCGGCGAGACCGGAATCCGTAACAATGCGGCCTGCTCGATCACTTCCGCAGTCGTGCGCTCGCGCGTCCAGGCGTGAACGATCGCTTCCCACTCCGGGAGGCGCGCGAGCCGCTGCGCGACGCCGCTCCACTCGCCGCTCTCGCGCAGATCGGGCCGCTCGATCATCAACAGGAAATCGCTGAACTGCTGCGCGGTGTTGGTGTTGAAGCCAACGAAGCCGTCGGCGGTGGGTTCGATCGAGGGCGTCTCGACGCTCTGGCCCGCGAACGGCGGCTTTGCACGGCCCATCAGCGACCACGAGAGATCCGCGAACGTCGTCGTCGCGAGCGCCATGGCTTCTTGCAGCGAGACGTCGACGTGCTCGCCGTGACCGCTGCTGCGCGCGCGCCGCACGGCGGCGGCAGCCGCAACCGCCGCCATCACGCCGCCAAACCAGTACGTGACGCGCCCACCAGCCTGATAAGGCTCGTGCCCGGGGCGCCCGCGCACTGCGATCGAACCGCACTCGGCTTGAATGGTGAACTCGGTAGCCGGGCGATTCGCGTACGGCCCGGAGAGCCCGTAAGCGGAGATCGAGCACAACACGAGCTGCGGCTGGCGCGCGAGCAGCGCGGCGCGATCGAAGGCCGCGCTCGCGCCGAAGTCTTCGACCACGAGATCGGCGCTCGCGATCAGCGCCTCGATCTGCGCATCACCCAGCGCGCCTGTTACGGCGCGCTTACTCGCGTGCAGGAAGCGAAAGAGCGGCGCGCGGGGCACTGCTGTGCCAGGCGCTTCGACGAGCACCACCTCGGAGCCCGCATCTGCGAACAGCTTCGTGCAGTACGGGCCCGCGATGCCGCTCGTGAAATCGATGACGCGCAGATCGCGCAGCCCGTGCATAAGAGCGCCTCAGTTCAGCCGGTACAGCTTCTGCGCCGTCGTCTGCAGCACTTTCGCGAGCACCGGTTCCGAAATCCCGGCGAGCGCCTTCTCCGCATACAGGCGCGGATGCGTGCCCGCGCTCGCGGGCCCAGGCGCCTGACAAGTGGGGTGCGGGTAGTCCGTCTCGAACAGGATGTTGTCAGGGAAGAGTTCGAGCGCCTTCGCGACGCCGGCTTCCTCGAACCAGAAGCTCGCGTAGATCTGGCGGCGGAAATATTCGCTCGGCAACAGGTCGTACTCGGGGTGCTCCTCGCGCACGCCGTTGTTCTTCCACTGCCAATCGAGCGACTCCATCAGGAACGGGATCCAGCCGACGCCACTCTCGACCGAGACCAGCGGCAAGTTCGGGAAGCGGTGCGGGATGCCCGAGAGAATCAGGTCCGTCATGCACTTCGCGTTCTCGAGCACCGCCATCGTCGAGACGCGCGCGAAGTTCGCCTTCACGCCGATCTTCGCGACGTCTCGGAACTCCGGGCCGAGCACGCCGCCGCCGATGTGGAAGCTGATCGACATGCGCGCATCCTGCGCCGCCGCCCAGATCGGATCCCAATGGCGATCGCGCAGCAGCGGCTCGCCGTGATCCTGCGGCTGGTTGCAGAAAAGCAGCGCCTTGTAGCCCTTCGCGGCGCAGCGCTCGATCTCGCGCACAGAGGCCTCGAGGTCCCAGAACGGAGTCGCCATCACAGGCACGAGCCGGCGCAGATCCGCACTCGACCATTCGAGCAGGAAATCGTTGTAGGCGCGCACACATTCGAGTCGAAGCTCGGCGTCGGCGAGGCGCAGGAAACCGCCGGCGCCGAAGCCGCCGACGTTCGGGTAGAGCACGTTGCCCCAGATCTTCTCTTCATCCATTAGGGCGATCCGCGCCTTCGCATCGAACATCGCCGGCGGGATCTCGTGGTAGCCCTTGCGCATGTCGGGGAAGGTGCCGCTGTGACCGGCGGCGGAATAGGCGCCCGGCATCCCGCAGGTCTCGTCGCCGATGAACCACAGATCGACGCCATTCACGGTGCGAATGTGCGGAACGCGATCGCCCCACTTGTTGGAAACGCGCGCCGTCCAGACATCGGCAGGCTCGGTGATGTGGGTGTCGATGTCGATGACGCGATAGCGATCAAAGAGCATGCTGGGCCTCGGTGTTAGGGGGCGGAGCGCGCTTCAGGCGCGCGGAGCGACGCCGTGCAGCAGCATCTGCACGAGCCGCTTCGATTCGGGCGAGGGATCCGCAGGCCCCGGCGCGATCGTGCGGCGCATGAGCGCGCCGTAGAGCATGAGCGGCAGCGCATCGCGCGCGAGCGGCTCCGCCTCGGGCGCGAGTTCACCAGCCGCGATTGCGCTCGCAAAAATGCTGTCGACGACGAGCTGCACTTCTTCGCGCAATGTCTCGAGCTCGGGCGTCGGCACTTCGCTGCTGCTCGCGCCGAAGAACGGGTCGATGCCGCGCACCCCCATCAGCGCGCGGAAGAACTCGCTCACCTCGCCGACATAGAGCAGGACCGCGCTGAAGAACGCGGCGAGGCGCGCTTCGAGGCCGACTGCGCTCTCGACTGCCGCGCGCACACGCCCGCCGAGCACCACGCGATGGCGCGCGAGGCAGTGGTTCAGCAGCAGCTCTTTGTTCGGGAAGTAGACGTAGACCGTGCTGCGCGCGACGCCGGCTTCTTCGGCGATGCGCTCGATCGAGGCCTCGGCGTAGCCGAGCTTGCCGAACACGGCGGTCGCCGCGTCGAGGATCTGGTCCGTCCTGAAGTCCCGGAGCACATCCGCCTTCGACTTCGGCGAATTGGCTGCCGGTTGCTTGGGAACTTTCGGATCGGACATAGTGTCTGATATCCTGAACACGCTGTCCCCCCGGCTCAACCCGGCGCTCAGGCGCTCCGATAGCGCCGGCGGGACAGCCCAATCCTAGGAGAATTCGATGAGCCTTCGCCCTGGCGATCTTGATCTTTCCGATCCGGACATGTTCGTCGCCCACGGAGGCCCGCCCCACGAGTACCTGCGCGTGCTGCGGCGCGAAGCGCCCGTGCACTGGAACCCGGCGCCGGCCGTGCAGAAGACGCTGACCACCGTCAATCGCGGCTTCTGGGTGCTCTCGAAATATCAGGACGTAATGGACGTCTCGCGCAACCCGAAGGTCTTTTCTTCTGCCGAGGGCGGCCCGTACCTCTGGGACATGGATGAACAGGCGCTCGCGGGCCAGCGGCTCACGATGCTCGTGATGGATCCGCCGCAGCACGTGAAATACCGCCGCCTCGTGCAGCGCGGTTTCACGCCGAGCATGGTCGCAAAGCTCGAGCCGACGATTCGCCAGCACGCGCGCGACATCGTCGACCGCGTCGCCAAGAAGGGCGAGTGCGAGTTCGTCGAAGATCTCGCCAGCGAACTGCCGCTCACGCTGATTTGCGAACTGATGGGCATTCCGCCGGAGATGCGCAAACAGATCTTCGAGTGGACGAACGCCCTGATTGGGGGGGACGACGCCGACATGAAGGGCGCGGCCAGCGATCCGATGGCTACAGCGATGAAGGTGTGGATGTACTCGAACACGCTCGCCGCGGAGAAGAAGGCAAAGCCCGACGACACGCTGGTGAGCGCGTTCGTGAACGGCGCGGTCCAGGGCGAGGCGATCACGGATCTCGAGCTCAACAACTTCTTCGTGCTGCTCGCGGTCGCGGGCAACGAGACCACGCGCAACGCGACCTCGCACTTCATGCGCCTAATGAGCGAGCACCCCGAGCAGTGGGAGCTGCTGAAGAGCGACGTCGATCGCTACCTGCCGGGCGCGATCGAGGAGGCGCTGCGCTGTGCGCCGCCCGTCGTGAACTTCCGCCGCACCGCGCTGGCGGACACCGAGCTCCGCGGCGTGCCCATCGCGAAGGGCGACAAGCTCTACCTCTCGTACCCCTCCGCGAACCGCGACGAAGAGATCTTCGGGGCGGACTCGATGCGCTTCGACATCCGGCGCACCGAGAACCCGCACCTCACGTTCGGGATCGGCGAGCACTTCTGCCTCGGCGCCAACCTCGCCCGCATGCAGCTGCGCTCGATCCTGCGCGAAGTCGTCACCCGCCTGCCCGACATCGCCCTCACCGCCAAGCCCGCGTTCCAGCGCAGCAATTTCATTGCGGGCATCAAGCGCATGCCGGTGCGGTTCACGCCGGAAGCCTGAAAGCGAGCGCTCGGATGGGTTGACGAGGGCTCGAAAGCCTCGGTAGCGTGCTGTCGAAATTGAAATCCATTTTCAATTGAGACTCACCACCGGAGGTTTCCGCCTTGTCGCGCCCCATCTCTCTTCTCTTCGTCGCCGTTGCCGCGCTGGCGCCGTTCGCAGCCCTCGCTGAGCACCCCGACGAGGCCTTGGCCCGTGACAACCGGATCGCCGCGCTCGAGCGCCAAGTGCAAACCCTCACCGAGGAGCTCGGCAAGCTGCGCACCGAAGCCGCGGTGCCCGCCGAGCAGCCGCTCGCGAGCGAGCACGGCCTCGGGCCGGCGGCCTCGAAGATCTACGGCGCCGGCCGCGGCGTCTCGATCGGCGGCTACGGCGAACTGATCTACGCGAACCCGATCGCGGACAGCGGCGGCGCACTCGCGCAGGCCGACGCGCTCCGGCTCGTGACGTACCTCGGATACAAGTTCAGCGACAAGATCGTGTTCAACTCCGAGATCGAGTTCGAGCACGCGCTGACCGGCACGAGCACCGCGAGCAGCGGATCGGGCGAGGTCGCGGTGGAGTTCGCGAGCATCGACTTCAACTGGAAACCGGCGCTGAACTTCCGGACTGGCCTCGTGCTGATGCCGGTGGGCTTCGTGAATGAAGTGCACGAGCCGCCTTACTTCTATGGAGTGTTCCGGCCCGAGACCGAGACGCGCCTCTTGCCCGCGACCTGGCGCGAACTCGGCATCGGCGCATTCGGGAATCTCGGCGAGACGCTCGAATACCGCGCCTACGTGGTCACCGGCTTCAACGCGCGCGGCTTCGGCGCGGATGGGTTTCGCAGCGG
>JANNRF010000404.1:0-6742 GCA_031401135.1 Deltaproteobacteria bacterium
GTGATCGCGGGCGGCGCCGACGCGCTCTGCGGCATGACCGCGAACGGTTTTCGCTCGCTGCAGGCGCTGGCCGCGGATCGCACGAACCCGCTGAGCGCCAACCGCGACGGCCTCACGCTCGGCGAGGGCGCCGCGCTGTTCCTGGTGACGCGCGAGGCGAGTGCGCTCCAGCTGTTAGGCGCGGGCGAGGCGATGGACGCGCACCACATTTCGGCGCCGCAGCCCGAAGGGCTCGGCGCCGAGGCCGCCATGCGCGCCGCGCTCGCCGACGCGCGCCTCGCGCCCGCGCAGATTGCTTACGTGAACCTGCACGGCACCGGCACACCACACAACGACGCGATGGAGAGCCTCGCGCTTGCGCGCGTGTTCGGCGCGGCGCTGCCGCCGTGCAGTTCCACGAAGCCACTTGTTGGGCACACGCTCGCCGCGGCGGGCGCGCTCGAAGCCGCGTTCTGCTGGCTCGCGCTCGCGCGGCGCGAAGGCGAGCGCATGCAGCTCCCGCCACATCTTTGGGATGGCGCGCGCGACCCAGCGCTGCCCGCGCTCCCGCTCGTCGCCCGCGGCGAGAGCTGCGCCGCGCCGCGCCCGACGGCCGTGCTGTCGAGCTCGTTCGGCTTCGGCGGCAGCAACTGCGCGCTGATCCTCGGCGACGCGCGATGAGGCGCGCGCTCGTGCGCAGAGTCGTGGCCTGGACGCCCGCGGACGGAGCGCTTGCGGGTGCGCCCGATGCGCGCTTCCTGCCGCCGCTCGTGCGGCGCCGCTGCGATGACCTGACGCGCGCGATGCTGCACGTCGCGCACGAGTGCGCGAGCGCCGAGCAGCTCGCCGCATGTGCCTGCGTGTTCGCGAGCCGCCACGCGTCGCTCTCCGCGCTGGTCGAGCTGCTCGAGGCGCTGGCGGCAGGGAAGCCGCTCTCGCCTAACACCTTCAGCCACTCCGTGCACAACGCGCCGGCTGGCGTGTTCTCGGTCTGGGCGAAGAACCGGGGCGCATGCAGCTCGATCGCAGCCGGGCGCGAGAGCTTCGCGTGCGGTCTCGTCGAAGCGCTCTGCCTGCTGGCGCGCGAACCCGCGCGCGATGTCCTGCTCGTATGCGGCGACGAGTACCCGCTCGCGCCGCTCACGCCGCACGCGGATGCGATTGCGCCGACCCACGCGGTTGCGCTGCTGCTCGGCACGAGCGGTGAGGGCGCGCCGCTGGGGGTTGCGCTGGAGATGGCTGGCACCGCGCCCGCCTCGGGGCGCGTGCCCGACGAACTGACATTCGCGGCTTGGTGGCCGACCAGCGAATCAGAACTCGCCCTCGAGCACGCGCCAAGGCGCTGGATCCTGCGCCGCGAGGAACGCGCCTTCCCATGACGGAACGAGCTTTCCGCGTTGCGGGCAAGTGGAGAAAACCTGGGCCCAGCGAAATCAGGTACTTGGGAAGTTCGCCGCAGTTACGCGGAGATGGCACAGCGATTGCTCATGATTCGCGGATTGACCAGGAGAGTTTTTCTATGAGTCGTTGGATCTCGCTTGCGGCGGTCGCTGCGTTGGCTCTGCTCGGGGTCGCGGGCGCTTCCGCGACGACACTCAGCTTCGGCACCTGCGTCAGCAACAACAGCGCCGCCGATTGCGCAATCGGCTCGGCACAGCTCGCTGTCACGGTCGTCGCTGGCCCGGGCGCAAGCCAAGCCAGCTTTACCTTCACGAACACCGGCCCCAGCGCGTCGTCGCTCACTGACATCTACTTCGACGACGGCACGCTGCTCGGGATCGCAAGCATCATCAATGGCGGCGCCGGAGTGAGTTTCTCGCAGGGCGCGAGCCCCGGGAATCTGCCAGCGGGCAACAATGCCTCGCCGCCCTTCGTCGCGACGGCGGGCTTCACCGCCGATTCGAACCCTCCGACCCAGCCGATGGGCGTGAACCCGGGTGAAACGGTCACGATCATCTTCGACCTGATGGCCGGCGGCACGCTGGCAGACGTGCTGGCTGAACTCGCGGACGGCAGCCTGCGCATCGGCGTTCACGTGCAGGGCTACGCGAGCGGCGGCAGCGAATCGTTCGTGAACACGCCGCTGCCGGAGCCGGCGGCCAGCGCGCTGCTCGTTGCCGGCCTCGTCGGCCTCGCGTTCGCGGGCCGGCGCCGCGCCTAGCTCTTCTTCCCCGCGGCCTTCATCGCGAACTTGGTCGCAAGCGCCTTCTCGTCCTCGGCGCGCTGGATCCAGCCCTTTCGCTGGTAGAAGCGCGAGAGGCTGGTGTGGCCGAGCGCTTCCTCGGGCTCGAGCGCAATCAGCCGCTCCGCCGCGGTGATCGCGCCGTCGAGATCGCCGCTGCGCTCGAGCACCATCGCGAGCCCGTTCCATGCGATCGCGAGTTGGGCGTCTACCTCGAGCGCGCGGCGATAGCCGGCTGCGGCCTCGTCGAGCCGCCCCGCCACGAAGTGCTGAAATGCTTCTCGCTGCAGCGCGCGCGCGTCGTTCATCGCGCGCAAGTTACCCGCGCGCGCGCGGCTAAGCTGCGCCTCTTTCGCGGAGGGCGACGTGGCGCAGGAAGTGATCGAGGTTGGCGAGTTCGGTTCGATCGTGGCGGGCGAGGCGACGAGCTGGGCGCCGGGGTCGTTCCCGATGCCCGACGGCGGCAGCTGGGTCTATCAGGAACCGAACGCGACGGTGGTGATCCAGAACGGCGGCTTGATCGTGAGCGCTGTGCCGTTCACGCGCAGCAACGACCACGTGCAGTTCTTCGACAACGCCAAGCACATGTACTTCGGCGTGCGCCCGTTCGGCGCGCCCGAGGGCGGCAAGTTGACGCTGGAGTGGGAGCAAGCCGCGCGCATCGTGGGCGCGAAGCCCGGCGATCTCTATGACGGCTTCGTCAGTTTCCACCTGCTCGATCTGGCGCGCGGCGTTGCGGTCAACTTCTTCGTCGGCAACGACCAGTTCGCGACGGTCTATGCGCACCTGCCGTTTCCCGGCACCACCGCGCCGCAGCGAGCCAAGGGGCCGAAGTTCTTCTGCTGGTTCGAAGAAAAGCTCGGCCTCGAGCCCGGCGCGTTCCACAAGTACTCGATCTGTTATGACCGCGCGGCTGGCTCGCTGGCGTGGAGTCATCAGGGAAACGTGGTAAAGCGCGTGGAGGGCGTCGGAGAGCTCGGGCCGTTCACGCTCGCGCTCGGCCTGATGACCGAGAAGGACATCGTGCCGGGCAAGGGCAGCCAGTCGTGCCACGGCCAAGGCGCGGTCGGGAAGTGGCGCAACATTCGCGCGATCGTGGAGCAGCCCTAATGAGCGCACTCGCGACGTTCGTGCGCGCCACGCGTGCGCCGAGCTTGTTCGCTGGCGCGCTGCCGGCGCTGGTGCTAACGGCGCTCGTGGCGGCCGAGGGCGCGCCGGTGCACTGGGCGCGCTTCGCGCTCACGTTCCTCGGTCTCGTCGCGCTGCAAGCTGGCGTCAACGTCGTCAACGATTTGTTCGACGACGCGTCGGGCCTCGACGCCGACCCGGCCTACGCGAAGAACGCATTCCCGCTCGGTAGCCGCGTGATCCAGTCGGGCGTGCTCTCGCGCCGCGGCATGTGGGTGCTCGCGGCGGCGTGTTTCGGCACGGGGCTCGCGTGCGGCCTCGCGCTCGATCGCATCCACCCGGGGCACGTGGTGCTGGCGATCGGCACGGCCGGTTTCCTGTTCGGCTTCTTCTACACCGCGCCGCCGCTGAAGCTCGCGTATCACGGCGTCGGCGAGCCGGTGATCTTCCTGCTGTTCGGGCCGCTCGCCGGGCTCGGCACTTATTACGTGCAGACCGGCCACTTCGGGACGGCAGCGCTCTTGCTGTCGTGCGTCGTCGGCCTGCTCGACACCGCGATCCTGTTCTTGCACCACTTCCCGCAGCGCGAGGCCGACGCGAAGCACGGCAAGCGGACGCCGATCGTGCGGCTCGGCGCGGAGGGCGCGGCTCGCCTGGTGCCGTGGCTGCTGGCGCTGCCGTTCGTGCTGGTGATCGCATCCGTCGGCGCGGGCGCGCTCTCGCCTGCGGTGCTGCTGTTCCTCGCGACGGCGCCGCTGGCGTGGCGCGCCGCGCGCACCGCGCTCGCGCACGCCGCGAGCCCGCGCGAAATGATGGGCGCGTTCGCGCAGACGATGAGCTTCGCGCTGGCGGGCGGGCTCGCGCTCACCGGCGGGCTCGCGCTTGCATCGCTGCTCTAATTGCAGCGCGCGGTCATTGCACTCGGGGTCTGGCTGCGGCCGGTCGATGACGCGCGAACGCGCCTCGCCCGGGCGCGTCTTGGGGGAAACATGCTTCGCATTCGACGTTCCGCGGTCTCGCTCGTTCTCGCATTGCTCGCGTCCTTTGCGCTCGCGAGCTGCGGCGGCGGGCCGGACATCGCGCCCGGCAGCACGCTCGTGCTCACGCTCGAGGGCGCCTACGCGGACGGCCCAGAAGCGCCGTTCTTCGCGCGGTTCATCGGCGGCGGCGAACGCTCGCTGCTCGCGCTCTATTCGGGTCTGCGCAAAGCCGAACTCGACGCGCGCATCGAGCGCGTCGTCGTGCGCGTGCGCGGTCTCGGCATCGGCTGGGGGAAGGCCCAGGAAATGCGCGGCGCGATCCTGCGCCTGAACGCGGCCGGCAAAGAGACCGTCGCGGTGATCGAGACCGAGGGCTTCGGCGCGGGCGGTTATTATGTCGCGAGCGCGACGAAGCGCGTGGTCGCGACACCCGCGGCGCGCAGCCCGCTGCTCGGCCTCGCCGCCGAGCAGCTGTTCTTCGCGGGCCTGTTCGAGAAACTCGGCGTGATGGTCGAGTACGAGCGCGTGGGCGATTACAAGAGCGCGATCGAGCCCTTCACCGCAGACAAGATGTCGGATCCGTCGCGCGAGATGACGGACGCGCTGCTCGATTCCACCCAGGCCTCGTTCTTGGCCGATGTCGCGGCGAGCCGCGAGCTACCCGAAGCGCGCGTGCGCGAGCTGATCGACGAGGCGCCCGGTTCCGCGGAGGAGTTGCTCGCGGCGAAGCTGATCGACGAGATCTCCTACTACGAAGAGGTCGTGAAGGACGAGACGCTCGTCAAAGAGCAGGACTACGCTGGCGTCGAGCTGGACTCGCTCGGCGTCGAGCCGGCTGCCACGTTTGCGTTGATCCACGGCGTGGGCATGGTTGTTACGGGGCAAGGCGACATCTCGCCGACCGGGAGCCGCGTGATGGCGGCAGACAGCTTCGTCGATGCCGTGCACGAGGCCGTCGAAGACGACTCGGTGAAAGCACTGCTCGTGCGCATCGACAGCCCCGGCGGCTCGCCGCTGGCCTCGGATCTGATGTGGCGCGCGCTGCGCGACGCGCGTGCCGCCGGCAAGCCCGTGATCGTGTCGATGTCGGACGTCGCGGCCTCGGGCGGTTATTACGTCGCCTGCGCCGCGGACAAGATCATCAGCCAGCCGACCACGCTGACCGGCTCGATCGGCGTGTTCGTGCTGCGGCCCTCGCTCGGCGGCTTGCTCGAGAAGCTCGGCATCACGGTCGAGACGACGCAGCGCGGCGCGCGCGCGGATTTGTTGTTCGCGAGCGAGCCGCTTTCCGCGGGCGCGCGCGAGCTGCTGAAGCGAGACGTCGAGGGCGTGTACGAGCAGTTCGTCGCGCGCGTCGCCGAGGGCCGCGGCATGGAGCCCGACGCAGTCAAGAAGATCGGTGGCGGACGCGTCTGGACGGGCGCACAGGCCCTGGAGATCGGGCTCGTCGACGAACTCGGCGGCCTCTACGAAGCCGGCCTCGCGGCGAAAGCCGCGCTTGGCATTGCGGCGGACGCGCTGGTTGCGCTGAAGCCGTTCCCCGCGCAGAAGACGCTCGCCGAACAGGTGACGCAGCTGCTGCGCGGCGCGCAGGCGCAGAGCCCGCTTCAGCACGCGCTGCCGCGCGAGCTGCAAATGCTGCACACGCTCGCGACGCAGCTCCCCGTCGGCGCGCCGCTCTTGCTACCGCCGTCGCTCGTGGTGATGCACTAAGCAAGCGGCGCTTCGCCGCGCGCAGCGAGCCGCAGGCGAGCGGAGATCGAACAGGGGCTACCGAGTTGGCTGCGCTGCTCTGCTCGCAGTCGCAAAACGCCACTCCCCAGCAAGCGGCGCTTCGCCGCGCGCAGCGACCCGGGGCCGAGCGAAGTCAATGCGGTAGCCGCGGCGCTTCGCCGCGCCCGACCTCGACCGAGCCCCGCTCTGCGTGGAACAATGCGCAGCGGAGGTCTCCCATGCGGCTCACCAAAGAGTTCGACGTCGCGCGCCCGCGCGCCGCAGCGGCGGCGGTGCTCGCAAGCGACGCGACGATCCTCAGCCTGTTCGCCGAGGCGAAGACCGAGATCGTGAAGCGCGGAGGCAACAAGCTCACCACGCACTCGCGCTTCAAGGCGCTGGGCCGCGACAGCGACGCCACCTTCCACTTCACGTTCGCGCCCGACGGCAACGTGCGCTTCGAGAAAGTCTGCGACGGCAACGTCTGGAAGCAGCTGACGGGCAAAGTCACGTTCGAGGAGCGCGCCGGGAAGACGCGCGTCCGCCTCGAAATGGACGGCAGCACCAAGGGCTTCCTGCCCGAGTTCGCGATCAAGGGCCCAATGCAAGACCAACTCGACAACATGGCCCGCGCCCTGCGCGAGAGGATCGAGAGGAGCGGGGGCGTTCCGTAAGAAAGTTTCGTTGTCCCGCCCGGGAGTTTCTTAACTTTCTTTCGGAACGTCCCCGTTTGGGTTTGCGCCGGCGTGGTTTGCGTCGG
>JANNRF010000405.1:0-26291 GCA_031401135.1 Deltaproteobacteria bacterium
CGCAGCGAATCGAGCCGAAGAGGTCCGTACTCGAGCGGCGCAGCCTCGCGCGTGCTTCCCGGTGAGGGGCCGCTGCGGCGCAGCACGGAGCGAACCCGAAGCGCGAGCTCGCGTGGAAAGAACGGACGCGCGAGCACATCGTCCGCGCCAGCTTCGAGCGCGAGGATTCGGTCCATGTCGGAGCTCGAGCGCGAGAGCATCAGGACGGGCACGTCCTTCGTCTCGGGCGACTCGCGAATCGTCCGGCAGACGGCGAATCCGGACTGATCGCAGAGCAGAGTGTCGATCACGACCGCACCCGGCGGTTCACCGCGCAGCACCTCGCTCGCCTGCTGTGCGGAATTCGTCTCCAACAGCTCGAATCCGCTGCGCTCCAGCGCCCGGCAGATCTCCTGCCGGCCTTTCGAATCTGAGTCGACGACCAGAACTCGCACCACGACGTCATGCTTAGCAGTGCCGTGTTGCGAGCAGGTGAAGCAATGATGTGGATCTCGCGAGGGATTCGCGGAGGGCCGCGCCCCGCGTCGTCACCGGATCGTCACGCTTCGAGCGGGCGGTCGGCCTCTCCGGCTCGTCGCGGAATCGCCTCTGATCTCTCACAAGGATGTCGAGGGTCCCTCTCACCCCTGCGCTTTGATCCGCGCACCAGCGATGAAATCCTTGGTCCTCGCCTCCATCATCGGCCTCGTATGGCTGATCTGTGCGCACGCTCCGCCGGCGTGGGCGCAGGAGCCGTTTACCGGAACCGGTAGCGTCCGAGGGCGGGTGATCGACAGCGAGTCCGCAGCGCCGATCTCGGATGTCACGGTCTCCCTGATCCTTTCCGTGCGTGATTCGGAAGGCGACGCCCGGGCAGAGACGCACTCTACGGATGAGAAGGGGGAGTTCGAGTTCCCTTCGGTGCCGGCCGGTCGCTACACCGTAAAGTTCACGAGGTCGGGATATCGCGCGTCCACGATGACGAGCTTCGCGGTCAGACCCGATCAGGTGAACCGCGCGGATTTCCCGCTGCCTCCCTTGCCGCCCCAGGCGAGCGAGGAGATGCCCGGCTTCGAGGAGTTCGTGGTCGAAGCGTCGCCGATGGAGGAGATCCTGGCCGCCTCGCGGCTCGAGTCCGACGACCTGATCAATACGCTGAACGCGGCAGAGTTCTCCAAGTTCGCCGCATCCGACGTGGCCGACGCGCTCAAGTTCGTTCCGGGCGTGAACGTCGTCGACGGCCAATTCGCCGTCATCCGCGGCCTCGAGGATCGCTACAGCTCGACGCTCTACAACTCGGCGCCAGTGCCGAGCCCGGATCCCGAGAGCCAGTCGGTGCAGCTCGATCTGTTTCCCTCGGAGATCACCTCGAATCTCGTGGTCGCCAAGACGTTCGCGCCGGGGCTGCCCAGCAACTCATCGGGCGGCTCGATCAACGTTCTCACGCAGGCGTATCCCGAAGACCTCGAGTTCAAGCTCAGCTTCGGCACGGGCTTCAACGAGAACGCGGCGAACCGTTTCGTGCAGCGCGTGAACGATTCCCCGATCGGCGCCGAGTCCGGCGGCGCGGACACGACCGAAGGCGAGGCTGGCGCGTCGATCGGCTGGCGCACAGATTTCGCGGAGCGCGAGCTGACCGTGCGGGCTCTCTTCAATTGGGAGCTCGACTATCAGACCAAGAGCGGCTTCCAGGAGAATCGCGAGCCGCGGCCCGCGCAGATCCGGCTCTTTCCCGCACCGGGCGTCGTGGTGAGTTCCGGCGATCTGTCGCTCGGCGAACTCAACCTGAGCGGTGGCCGCTTCGGCTACACGGACAGTGAAAAAGTCCGGCAGACGACGGCGTTCCTCGCCGTCGGATTCGACCTCGATACCGATGGCAACCATCACGTCGACTTCTCGACCTTCTACACGCTGAAGGAAGAGGACGCGGTGCAGGTGCGCGAGAACGGCTACCTGCCGGGCTTCGACTACAGCACGCTCGCGGCGAGACAGCAGAGCGGCGGCTCGATTTCGGGCAGCAGCGGTTCGAGTGCGGGCGACTACAGCGGTTTCGCGACGCTGAGTTCGTGGCTCACCTCGGTTCGGCCCGAGCCGAGCTTCGGCTTCAACAACGGCCCGCTTTGGTTCGCGAACTTCACGGACAGCCGCGCCTTCGAGCGCCGCCGTGACTTGATCCTGTACCAGCTGAACGGCACGCACGAGATCGAGAGCCTCCCCGGCCTGCAGATCACCTGGGCTGGCAACCACGCCACCACCAAGCAGGACGAGAGCTACCTCGCCTCGCGTTTCTTCTTCGAGCCGAACGACCCGAACGCGATCCCGACGCAGTTTCCGGCTACGTCAGCAGCCCTAACACCTGGCCAGTTCACCGTGAACGGCCGCCGCATTTTCGCGAACCTGAACGATGTTCAGGAGTCGCAGAATTTCGCGCGACTGGACGCCGAGTACGAGCGCGACGTGAATGAGTGGCTCGTCGCGAAGCTGACCGGCGGCGTCTGGTTCGAGCGCTCGGATCGCGATGTCGCCGCGAACTTCCTCGAATCGCCGGGAGGTCTCGGCGGCTCGGCGACTTTCTCGCTTCAGGGGAGTACGCCGCTCGCACTCGGCCAAGCCGTAACGCCCGGTTTGCTCACCAATGCCGATGGCAGCTTTGCCGGTTCGCGCGCCACTACGAATCAGTCGAAGCGCGAGATCTTCGCGGTGAGCTTCGAGGCGAAGGCGACGCTGTGGGAGGACCTCGATCTCCTCGCGGGCTTCCGGCGTGAGCAAATCCGGATCGGGACGACGAACGACCCGTTCATCGGCGAGGTCAATCCCGACCTCACGCCGCGCATCTTCCCTTCGGCGTACTTGTTCTTCGATCGTCGGGACAACCCGAGCCGTACGCAGGAAGGCGGGGCGCTTCCGGGCACGATCTTCAACGATCAGGTCCTCGGCATCGATGTGCCGGTAGATCCGCTCACGGGCTACGTGGACCTCCTCGACGAAGCCGCGATACGCGCGCTCGTGAACACCGAGATCAACGAGAAGCGCATCCTGCCTTCGGCAGGCATCGCGTATCGCCCGCTCGAGGGCCTCTCGCTGCGGGCGGCCTACTCGCAAACCGTGGCGCGGCCGGCGTTCCGCGAGATCGGTTATTACGTCGCCGTGGAATCGGGCTCGGACGATCTGGTGATTGGCAACCCTCAGCTCGGGCTCTCTGATGTCGAGAGCTGGGATCTGCGCGGCGAGTACACGTGGGGCGATCTCGGTGATCTTGTCGCGATCAGCGCCTTCACGAAGCGCATCGACGACCCGATCGAGAGCATCGTGCTCCGAAACCCGACCGACGCGAGCACTTCGAGCGCGCTGTATCGCACCTACTTCAACAACCCGAACCAAGCCGACCTGTGGGGACTCGAACTCGAGGGCCGCAAAGCGCTCGACTTCTTGGGCATCGACGGCCTCGAGTTCCTCTCGTTGGCAGCGAACTTCACGTACATCGATGCCACGGTGGATCGCACCGACGTCGAGATCCAGCGCGCCGCGGGCTTCTTCGGAACGGCGCCCGGCGACACCGAGGAGTTCGCAGGGCTGGCGAAGAGCCGGCGCCTCTTCAGCCAACCGAATTGGATCGCGAACGCGGACATCAGTTTCGATCACCCGGAATGGGGCACGAAGGCGACGCTCGCCTTCTTCGCGCTCAGCGACGTGCTCGACGCCGCCGGCAGCGCAAACCTCGGCACGAGTGGCCGCGTCGAATCGCTCACGCTCGATCGCTACCTCGACTCCTACCACCAGCTCGACCTGATCGTCAGCCAGGAGTGGAGCTTCGAGCGCATTCCTGGATCGTTCGTGCTGAAGGGCAGCGTCAAGAACCTCACTGACAGCGAGCGGCGCCTGATCTGGGATCCGAGCCAGACCTCGCACAAGGTGGTAGAGCGCGCGTTCCAGATCGGCCGCGATCTGTCGCTCTCGGTCAACTACTCGCGCGCCTTCTGATCTCGCGCTTCGGCGCGGCAGCAACGGGGCGGCTCCGACGGAGCCGCCCCGTTCGCGTTTGAAGCTTGTGTGACGAATTTGTGGAGCCCGTCACTTCGAGGCGGGACTAGCCACTTCCCAGTCGCGTAGTCGCAAGCCCACGCAAACGTCATCGCGCCGTTCGGTGCGCGCCATCCACCCAGGTCAAGTTCCGCCGCGTCGCCAGCAGCACGCGGGCGATTCCCCAATAACAAACACCAAAAGAGAGAAGCTCACGATGCGAAAGCAAATCCTCGCTCTCATGGCAGTCGCGCTCGTCGGCGGCGCCAGTGCGGCGAATGCGTCGGCAGCCAACTGCGGCTCGACCGACACGCCGCAACTGTGGCCGACATGGCCGGCCGGCGACATCACCGCCAACACGACCTGGAGTGGAACTGTCGTTCTGCAGAGCCCGGTGTTCGTGAAGAACGGCGCCACGCTCACGATCCTGCCCGGCACGATCGTGCGCGGTCAGCCCCGGCAATCCCTGTTCGTCGCGGGTCAGACCGCGGGCAGCCCCGGCGCCCTAATCGTTACGCAGAACGGGCGCGTCAATGCCGACGCCAACGCCGGCAACCCGATCATCATGACGACCGCGGCTACCGACAACGACGCCAACGGCATCGCTGACGACGCCGACGGCAACGTGGGCTTCGACGACCTCTGGGACGCTAGCGACACCTTCCTCGATGACACCTGCGGCACTGCGCCGCTCGCCCCGCTCGACAAGGCCGGCAACGGCAACGTGCAGCTCTGGGGCGGTATCGTGCTGCTCGGCAACGCGCCCACGAACCTCGCCAACGTCAGTAGCGCCCTGCTGCTCCCGTATGGCCAGACCGTGATCGAAGGCTTGCCCGCTCCGGGCTTCCCGATCGCGGACGCGGCGTATGGCGGCAACCTGCCGCACGACAACTCCGGCGTGCTGCGCTTCGTCTCGATCCGCCACGCGGGCGACGAGATCGGCAGCAGTAACGAGCTGAACGGCATCACGCTCGGTGGCGTCGGCGACGGCACGCTCATCTCGAACGTCGAGGTCTACGCGAACCACGACGACGGCATCGAGTGGTTCGGCGGCACCGTGAACGGCGATCACCTCGCGGTGTTCTTCGCTGGCGATGACGCCTTCGACGTCGATCAGGGCTACTCGGGCGTCAACCAGTTCGCCGTCACCTTCATGTCGTTCTTCAATGAGAACGACGCAGGCCTGTTCGGCACCGCCTCGGGCGACAAAGCCGGCGAGTTCGACGGCGACGACAGCGATGCCGGCACGATCGATCGCGTGAACCTGCGCATCAATCAGGCGCAGACCGTGGTCGACACGACCCCGTGGCCGCTCTCGGCCCCGGCCTTCTACAACCTGACCGTGATCGGCTCGACGCCCGACGGCACCAGGGACTTCACGCCCGTCTCGGCCGCTAGCACCAACCGCGGCATCCAGTTCCGCCACTGCTTCGCGGGCGATGTCTTCAACAGCATCGTCGTCGATACCGGCGCTGAGACTGGCATCGAAGTCGACACCGCGTTGGTGGCGAACTGCGCCACCGGCCACAGCATCACCAACCACGTCACCGACGGCCTCGTGAACCTCGTGTGCACGACGCTCGACGACGGCGGCGCGCTCGCCGGCACGTCTTCGCCGCCGGTGGGCGAGCTCGGTGTGGTCGCGAACGGCGAGCTGCTCTCGGAGATCCTGCGCGGCGCGACGCCGAGCACGGCCGATAACAACTCGGTCAACCCGGCGACGTTCGACCTGGTGAACGACGACATCACCTTCGACCCGACGGGCGATGTGAACGGGAAGCTCGTCGCGAGCCTGAAGGCCGCGCCGACCAACCCGCGCACGGTCTCCGGCCTCGGCCGCCCGAACGCGGGCTGTGCGGCTCCGCGCGGCACCGGGCTCGACTCGGCAGCGACTTACCGCGGAGCGTTCTCCGCTTCCGCGGCGTCACCGCTCTGGACGACTGGCTGGACCTCGCTGAGCCAAGCCGGCCTGCTCGCGAACTAACTCAACCAACAAGAACCAAAGAGAAAACCACATGAAGATCAAAAACTTGATGGCAGGGCTCGGTCTCTCGATCGCGCTCGCGACGTCCGCGCAGGCAGCGTCCTTGGTCGCGGGCTGGGACTTCTCCCAGTACGTCGCCGAGAACACACTGAGCATCGACAACGCGACCTTCACGACCACACTGGGCGCGAACTACTCGGCGCTCGATGCGAGCTTCGGTGCAGGCCCCGATTCCGCCCCTTACGGCACGATGTACATCGACGGGCAGTTTGGCTCGACGAACATCACGCCCGACGGAAGCGGAAACGAACCGTTCGTTCCGATCGCCGGCTCCCTGGCGACGAACCTGACGGCGCCGCAACTCGGTGGCGGGGCGAGCCCGTTCGACTCACTCTCCGTGTTGCTCAGCCAGGGTCAACAGTCGGCTGAGCTGTTCCGCATGCAGGCGATCTCCGGTGTATCGGTTGCGTTTCAGGCCGATCCGGGCACGCAGCAGGGAAGCGACTGGGTGCTCACGTTCGCAGCCCAGACGTTCGGTGGCGCAGCCACGGTGAACATCGCTTACTCCACCGATGGCACGACGTTCGTGTCAGCGGGTTCGCGAGCGCTTTCAGCGATCGACACCGCCTTCAGCGTGGCTCTCGGCGCGCCGGGCGTGCTCTCGAATCGGATGATCGTGCAGCTCTCCTTCTCAGGGAACGCGAGCCTCGACAATGTTGCGCTCTCGGCAAATCTGGTGCCGGAGCCGGCGACGGCTTCGCTGCTGGCGGCGGGGCTGCTCGGCCTCGTGCGCTTCGGCCGCCGCCGCAGCGCTTAGGTCCCTAAGCACTCGCAATCTCCGGAGCCGCCACCTCGCGAGAGGTGGCGGCTCCCTCTTCGTTGGAGCCCCGATCATGAGAAAGATTCTCGCCGCGCTGGTTCTTCTCGCGCTGGCGCCCGCGGCGCTCCGCGCTGACTCGAACTCAATGCAGTCCGGCGACAGCATGCCGTCGTACAGCGCCGCGGAACCCTCCGCGCCTGTCGTCAGCGCCGCGAACCTGCTCACCAGCGAACGCTTCTGGCCTTATCAGGTCGCGCTGACGCGAAGCTGGCAAGCCAAGGCGGGCAAGCCGCTGCTGCCCGCGGGCTCGCTCGGCGTTTTGATTCGCGTAGAGCCTTCGGGCGCGCGCCTCGATTTCGGCCGCGACGGGCTGTTCGCGGTGCCCGTCTCCGCCACAGATCTAGTCATTCGTGCGAATCAGATCCGCACCGGCGCCGTCACGAAAGTCGCCGCCAACTTCACCTTCGCGCTCGGCCCGCGCCTGATGGATTCGACGCGGGATGCGCTGCGCCGCCTGCCGCTCGCAGCTTCCGCAGATCGCGCCGGCTTCTTGTGCGTGTTCGCGGATCCCAACGCGGCGAGCTTCCCCGCACTCGCTGCCTCGCTCGCGCCGCTCGAAGGGCGCAACGGCGTAATGACTGTCTTCTTCCCGCAAGGCGAGCATCCCGACTTCGAGGTGCACGCCAAGCTGCGCGCTGCCAGCTGGCGCACGGCGTTCGTGCTCGATCACCTCTCCGAGGCCTACACCCGCACGCTCCTCGACGGCGCCATGCCGCAGCCCACTCTCGCGCTGCTCACTCCGGACGGCAGCGTGCTCTGGACGGGCCCCTTCGCGAGCGAGATCCCGCCTGCGCTCACGAGCGCCTGGCAGCGAGCCTTCGCAAGCAAGCCCTGACCGCGAGCGCGGCGCCGCTTCGAGCCGCGCCACAGCCTCGCCACGCTCGCGCCGCGCGTTCGCGGCCCGAGCTTCGCGCAGCCGTGGGCGGGTAGTCACCGCGCCGTCGCGAGCCAGGTCGATGCTCTTCTCGCAGGAAGAGGAGACGCCAATGCGCATCGCCCTCGCCACCGAGGTCCACGCCCCGAAGATCGACGGCATCTCGAACCGGCTCACGCACTCCGTCCGCGAGCTGACTGCGCTCGGGCACGAGGTGCTGACGATCGCGCCGCTGCCCGCGGAGCCCGTGTGCGCGAGCGAGCAGCTTCTGTGCGTACCCGGCGCGCGCTTCCCGCTCTACCCGGATGTCGTGCTCGGCGCGCCGGATCCGCGCATCGCGCTCGCGCTCGCGAAGTTCCGCCCGCACGTGCTGCACGCTGTCGGCCCCGTCGCGGTCGGACTTTGGAGCTTGCTCGCCGCACGCGCGCTCGCGATCCCGACCGTTGCGTCGTATCACACGGAGCTACCGAGCTACGCGAGTCGTTATGGCTACCCGCGGCTCGAGGCGCCCGCGTGGCGCTTGTTGCGCGCGATCCACGCGCTCGCGGATCTGAATCTCTGCCCCTCGCGAACCACGCGCGATGCGTTGGTCGCGCGGGGCTTCAGCATCTCCGGCCTCTGGCGCGGCGGCGTCGACCCCGAGCGCTTCCATCCGAGGAAGCGCTCCCTGGCGATGCGCAAGCGCCTAGCGGGCGGTCTAATAGACCGCCCGCTCCTCCTGTACGCCGGCCGCCTCGCGGCCGAGAAGAACCTCCACTCGCTGGCGCCCGTGCTCGAAGAGATGCCCGGCGTGCAGCTGGCCTTCATTGGTGACGGGCCCGAGCGCCCGCGGCTCGAGCGCACGTACCGAAAGCTCCCCGCGACGTTCGCCGGCTTCCTCGAAGGCGACGAACTCGCAGCCGCGTTCGCGAGCGCCGACGTGTTCGTGATGCCTTCCACCACCGAGACGCTCGGCTTCGTCGCGCTCGAGGCGATGGCCTCGGGCCTGCCGGTTGTCGCGGCCGATGCCGGCGGCGTGCGCGACGTCGTGCAGCACGAAGAGACTGGCTTCCTGTACGACCCGGCGGAGTCGAAGGGCGCGCTCGAGCCGATCCGGCGCATCCTCGGCAGCCGCCCGCTCGCGCAGGATCTGGCGCGCCGCGGCCGCGCCGTGGCGGAGCGCAGCGATTGGAGTTCCGAGACTCGCGCGCTCGTCGGCAGCTACGAGTTCGCGATTCAGCGCGCCGAGCAGCGCTCACTGCGCGTGAAGCTGCGGAACTTCCTCGAAGCTTGATCGCACCACCCGGATCGACGCCGTACCCTGCGCTCGCCATGCCCACCGCTGACACCGCCACGATCCGCTCCTTCGGCCCGTCGCGCTTCTTGAACCGCGAGCTTTCATGGCTCGAGTGGAACGCGCGGGTGCTCGCGCTCGCCGAGGACGCCGAGATCCCGCTGCTCGAGCGCGTGAAGTTCGTAGCGATCTTCAGCGCGAATCTGGATGAGTTCTTCCAGGTGCGCGTCGGCGCGCTGCACGAGCAGCTACGTGCGGGTGTTACGGGCGTGAGCTTCGATGGGCGCAGCGCCGCGCAGCAGTGTTCTGAGATTCGTGCGCGCGTGCTGGCGCTGATCGAGCATCAGCGGCGCCTGCTCACCACCCAACTCGCGCCGCAGCTGGTCGAGAACGGCATCCGCATCGCCACCTGGAAGGATCTCGACGAGAGCGCTCGCGTCGCCGCGAGCAGTTTCTTCGCGACCAAGATCGAGCCCGTGCTGACGCCACTCTCGGTCGACCGTGCGCACCCGTTCCCGGCGATCTCGAACTTGTCGTTGAACCTCGGCGTTTGGCTGGAGAATCCCGAGAGCACGGCGATCAGCTTTGCCCGCGTGAAGGTCCCGCTCAACCTGCCGCGCTTCTTCCCGCTCGGCGAGGGCGAGCCGCTGCTGCCGATCGAGGAGCTGATCGGCGCGAAGCTCGATTCGCTGTTTCCCGGCATGCGCATTCTGGAGCAACACCCCTTCCGCGTGACGCTCGACGCCGATCTCGAACTCGACGAAGGCGAGGCCGACGATCTACTCGAAGCCATCGCGTCGGGTCTCCAGCGCCGGCTGCGCATGAACCACCCGGTGCGGCTCGAGGTCGAGCGCGAGATGCCCGAGAACATGCGAGCGCTGTTGCTCGAAAACCTCGGACTCGGCGCGGCCGACGTCTACGAGTTCGAGGCCCTAACAGATCTTGGCGATCTGTGGGAGCTCTACGAACTGCCGCGGGCGGATCTGAAGTACGAGCGAGCGCAACCCGTTCTGCCCCACGCGTTGCGCAGCGAAGAGCCCGATCGCGCAGCAGATTTCTTCGAAGTGCTGAAGCGCGGCGACGTGCTCGTCCAGCACCCCTACGAATCGTTTCGCGGATCTGTCGAGGAGTTCGTCTGGCAGGCGGCGCGCGATCCGCACGTGCTGGCGATCAAGCACACCCTCTACCGCACCTCGGGCACTGAGAATCCTGTCGTGCTCGCGCTCTGTCACGCAGCGCGCGCGGGCAAGCAGGTCGCGGTGGTAATCGAGCTGCGCGCGCGCTTCGACGAACAGGCGAACATCGAGCGCGCGCAGCTGCTCGAACGCGCGGGCGCGCACGTCGTCTACGGCGTGATCGGCCTGAAGACGCACGCGAAGCTGGCCTTGGTGGTGCGCCAGGAGGCCGACGAGATTCATCGCTACTGCCACATCGGTACGGGCAACTACAACGCCGTCACCGCGCGCATCTACGAAGATGTCGGGTTGTTCACGGCGTCCCCCGAGATCGGCCGCGATGTGGCTGAGCTGTTCAACTACCTGACCGGGCTGTCGCGTGCGCCCAGCTATCGGAAGCTGCTCGTCGCGCCGCACAACTTGCGGGAGCGCCTGTGCGAGATGCTCGCCGAGGAGATGCGCGAGCCCGACGGCCACGTGGTCGTGAAAGTGAACGGGATCCAGGATCCGGCCATGATCGACGCGCTCTGCGAGGCCTCGCGCGCGGGCGTGCGCGTCGAGCTGCTGGTGCGCGGCATTTGCTGCCTGCGGCCCGGCGCGCTCGGGCTCTCCGAGCGCATCACGGTGCGTTCGGTTCTCGGCCGCTACCTCGAGCACTCGCGCATCTACCGCTTCGGCTCCGAGCGCCGCGGCTTCCGTTACTTCATGGGCTCTGCGGACCTAATGACGCGCAACCTCTCGCAGCGCATCGAGGCGGTCGTACCGATCGAGAATCGCGAACACACGCGCCGGCTCGAAGCGATCCTCGAAGCCGCGCGGCGCGACGACGATCACGCCTGGTCGCTCGATCAGGACGGGAGCTGGACGCGCGCCTTTCCGCGAACGGGCTTCAGCATGCAGCGCGCGCTTCAAGCGGCGCTGGCTGCGCCCGACGCGCGTTGACGAACGCACACAAGTCGCCGAAAACCTGCGCCCGATGAAGCTCTTCCTGGTTCGCCACGCCAAGGCCTACAGCCGCGCTCGCTGGCGCGAAGACGATGCGCTGCGCCCGCTCACGCCGGCGGGCGATTTGCAGGCCGAGGCGATCGCGACGGCGATCGCCGAGGAGCAGCCGCGCCGGCTGATCTCCTCGCCCTACGTGCGCTGCGTGCAAACCCTCGAACCGCTCGCGCGCGCGACGGGGCTGCGCATCGAGCAAGACGAGCGGCTCGCGGAGGGCGCGACTCTCGACGGCGCCGCGCTCTTGCTCGCGTCGCTCGGCGACGAGCGGGTGGTGCTGTGCGGCCACGGCGATCTGCTGCCGCCGCTGGTGGTCGCGCTCGACCCCGAAGGCCTGCGGCCGAGCGCGGTCGATTGTGCGAAGGGCTCGTTCTGGCGCATCGAGCGCAACGGCGGCGCGGGAACTCGCGCCACCTACTGGCGCCCGCGCGACAGCACGGGCTCGCCGAGCGCGCGCGTCGGCGGCCCGCGCGCGCGCCGCATGGCGGCTCTCGATCTCGGTTCCTCGTCGTTCCACCTGCTCGTGGCCGACGCCGAGCCCGGCGGCACGATCCACCGCGTCGGCGGCGAGCGCGTGATGCTGCGCCTCGGCGCACTCATTATGGACCGCGGCAAGATCTCGCGCGCAGCGGCCGACGCCGCGGTCGAGACGGTGACGCAGATGCGCGCCGACGCGCTCGAAGCGGGCGCTGAGCGCGTGCTCGCGGTCGCGACCTCCGCGCTGCGCGACGCCTCGAACGGCCCCGAGGTGGTCGAGCGGCTCTCGGAGGCGCTCGGTGAGCGCGTGCGCGTGATCTCGGGCGAAGACGAAGCGCGCTTGATCTTCCGCGCGCTCAGCCACCGGCTCGGGCTCGGCGATCGCCCCGCGCTCGGGCTCGATCTCGGCGGCGGCAGCCTCGAGCTCGCGCTCGGCTCGGGCGGTGAAGTGCGCTGGGAGCGCTCGCTGCCCCTCGGCTGCGTGCGCCTCCATCACGAGCTCGGCCGCGGCGATCCCCTAACACGCGAGCAACAGGAGAGCATCGCTGCGCGCGTGCGCCACTTGCTCGGGCGTACCGGAGATCGCGTCGCGCGTTTCGCGCCGGAACGCGCCGTCGCGATCGGCGGCACCGTGCGCGCGCTCTATCGCCTCGTGAACGGGCTGGCCGAAGTGACGCACCGCATCCCGTTGGAAGCGCAGCTGCGGCGCAGCGAAATTGAAGCGCTCGCGGAGCGCCTCGCGGGTTCGAGCCACGCCGGCAGGTTGCGCATGCGTGGCATGTCGCTGCGCCGCGCGGATCTATTGCCGACCGGCGCGCTGATCGTCCGCGAGATCTTTCGCGCGCTCGATCTCAAAGAAGTCGCGGTCTGCGACTGGGGTTTGCGCGAAGGCGTGATCCTCGAAGCGATCGCGCGCGGCGCGTAGTAATCGAACGCGGCCTACTTCAGGAGCGCGCTGTCAGTCGTCTGCATGCGCGCGAACACCCGCCCGAAGCCTCCAAGCCCGAGGCGCCGCGTCAGCTGATGTTCGAGCCAGAGGCCGACGCCGTAACGCCGCATGCGGAAGCGGACGCGGCCGATGCCATGACGCCGCATGCGGAAGCGGATGAGGCCAATGCGATCGTCCATCCATAGGGCGGCGCGGCGTGGTGCGGGAATCCACGCTGGGCGCTCGGCGCTAGCTGCGTATCCGCGCGCTGCGAGTTCCGGGCCGATCTCCCGCGCGAGCAGCGAGAGATCTCGCGCCGATAGCTGTTCGCGCCAGCGCTCGGCAAGCCGCCCGTCGGGCGCTGCGTACGTCGAGCGCAGCGGGTACTCGAGCAACTCGGGTGCGTAGTCGACGCCGAGGAACGCGCAGAGGCGCGTGAGTTCGCGCTCGGGCTCGCGCACGAGCGCCTCGTACCGCACCTCGATGCGGCGCTCTTCCGGAATCCGCGTTGCGAGCGAGCGCCACGCGCGCTCGGCGTCGCGCCAGACTTTTGCAGCCGCCCAGACGTTGCCAGCCCAGCCCAGCTCGACGTGGGAGCGCGAAACATCGCGGCCGTCGCGCACGAGGTAGATGAAGCGCGCGTCGGGCCACAGCCGTAACAGTTGTTCGTAGTGCCGGTGCGCGGTCACGCCGACGATCGGCTTGCGGGTTCGGGCTCGAAGCTGCGCGTAGAGGGAGCGCACCAAGTCCGGGAACTCGAGCTTCGCATCGATCTGCACGCGCGCCTGTCGCGCTTGACGGTTTGCGGCGAGCGCCAACCAGAAATCGACGCGATCGGGCCACTCCCCTGGCTTCGTCTCGGGCCATTCGAGCGCGTAGTCGAATTCGCACGGCCAAGCGATCTGCGGGTGACCATCGAGCATCAGGCGGAGCAGCGTCGTGCCCGAGCGTTCGGCAGCGACCAGGAACAGCGGGGCTTCCACGTTCGTCTCCTTGGATTGCGCGCAAGGGTCTCGGTCGCAGCTGGCGATCTCGAGGCGCGCAGTGCAAGAAGCCGTCACCAGCGCACGGCGTCCGCGTGACGCGCGCGTGGCGAAACTCAACGCGTGCGCAGGGTCGGCTCCCGATGGAACCTCGTTCGCGGGCCAAGATTCCCGCGCCAACCCGCGCCGCATTCGTCGTAAGATCGGGGCGTGCCCGACGCCTCGACTCCGCTTCGCATCGGCATCCTCGGCGCTGCCCGAATCGCGCCGCTGGCGTTGATCGCGCCCGCGGGCGCGCAGCCGGGCGCCCTCGCGTACGCCGTGGCCGCACGCGACGCCGAGAAAGCGCGCCGCTTCGCCGCGCGTCACGGCATCCCGCACGTGCACCGGAGTTACGAGGCGCTGCTCGCCGATCCGCAAGTCGATGCCATCTACAACCCGCTGCCGAACTCGCACCACGGGCTCTGGACGCTGCGCGCGCTCGCGGCCGGTAAGCACGTCCTGTGCGAGAAGCCCTTCACCGCGAACGCCGAGGAAGCGGCGCGCGTGGCCGAGGCCGCGCGCGCTTCAGGGCTGGTCGTTATGGAAGCGTTTCACTGGCGCTACCACCCGCTCGCGGCGCGTCTGCTCGAGATCGTTGCGAGCGGCGAACTCGGCGAAGTAACGCGCGTGCAGGCTTCGCTGTGTGCGCCGCTGATCGCGCCGGGCGACATCCGCTACCGCGGCGATCTCGCGGGCGGCGCCGCGATGGACATGGGTTGTTACGTGGTCTCGATCGTGCGCGCGCTGGCGGGCGCCGAGCCGCGCGTCGTTTCCGCGCGCGCGAAGCTCTCGTCGCCGGGCGTCGATCGCGCGATGGAGGCGGAGCTGGCATTCCCGAGCGGCGCCACGGGCCGCGTCGTGTGCTCGATGTTCTCGTGGCGCCTGTTCAACGTCTCGGCGCGCGTGACGGGCACGCGCGGCGAGCTGCGCGTGATCAACCCGATCGCGCCGCAGTTCTTTCACCGCGTGACGGTGAAGAGCGAGCGCGGCAAACGCAGCGAGCGCGTCGACGACGGCACTAGTTATGGGCACCAGCTGACGGCGTTCGTGCGCGCGGTGCGGGAGGAGGCGCCGTTCCCGACGACGGCGGATGACGCGGTGAAGAACATGGCGGTGATCGACGCGATCTATCACGCCGCGGGCATGGCGCCGAGGCAGCCCGCGAGCGATTAGGGCGCGAGTTCCAGTTCCGAGTCGAGCGTCGGCACGAAAGCCTCCACCCGATCTGCCTCGTCCAGGCCGATACTGATCTCGATCTTCGGCGGCTCTGGGTAAAGCGGCGCATTCGGGTGATACGGCGCGGCCGGCAGCACGATCTCGCGCGCCGGTTCTCTCGCCGCGATCGACGAGAAGCGCGCTTCCTCGAAATCGCGCGCGACGCCTTCCGCCAAGTACGCGGCGTGCTGCGCGCGCTCGGCGGCGTCGCTCGCCCAGACACTCTCGAAGAACGCGCGCAGTGCGAGCGTGGTCGCCATCAGCTGCCGGCCCGCGGCGAGCGCCTCCACCGGCACGCCCTTCGCGCACGGCGGCGGCACCTCCCTAAGCGCTGCGATGCCTTGCTCCTCGCCGCCGAGCGCCGCGAACGGGTTCTCGCCGCGCTCGACCTCGAGGGTGCGCGTGAGCGCCCAACAACCGAGGCGATCCGGGTTCCCGAAGATGCGCATCACGCTGTCGCTCACCGGGCCGAAGCCGGCGTGCGTGCCGCCCGCGAGCGTGAGCAGCGCGCCGCCGTGGGCGAGCTTCTCCGGGATTGGCGCGGCGTTGCTCGCATAATCGACGATCGCGTCCACCTCGCCCGCGATCATCAGGAACGGCACGTTCGCGGTCTCGAAGAAGCGGCGGGTGAACATCGCGCTCGGGCCCGCGATCGAGACCGCGGCCGAGATGCGCGGATCGCGGAGCGTCGGATGAAACGCTGCGAGCGTGGTGGTGAGCCCGCCGAGCGAGAGGCCGGCGACGCCGATGCGCTGGGCGTCGATCGTGCCGCGGTACGGCTGCTCGGCTTCGGTCCAGCCGGTGACGCTGTCGATCAGGAACGCGACGTCGCCTGGCTGGTTCACGAGATCCGCGATGTTAGGGCCGCCCGGCGCGCGAAAGTTCGTGAGCGGGTAGTCGGCTGAGATCACGACGAAGCCGTGGCTCGCGAGATGCTCGGCGTAGCGCACGGCTTCGCTGCGCATCGACATGAAGCCGTGGCTGTAGACGACCAGCGGGTGCGCGCCGTCGGCGTTCTCAGGGAACCAGAGCGTCGCTTCGAGCGTGCGGCTTGCAGCGCCCGCGGCATCGCCGTTCGCCTGCGTCGCGCGCGAGCTGTCCACGAACGTGAAATCGAGGCTCTGCACCGCGTGCGGCCCGGGCCGCAGGCGCAAATCGCTGGCGCTGCCGCGCGCGGGCCCAAGCGGCGCGGAGAGCAAGTACGCGGCGATGATGCCGAGCGCGAGCATGGAGATTAGGCCCAGCAAGACTTGCAGAACGCGCACTCGGCCCCTCCCGCTTTTCAGATTTCGCGCCGGGCGACCGTAGAGCGCGCTTGACCGCGCTGCCTTCTCGCCCGCAAGCTGTCAGCACCGAACGGGGGACGCGATGCAGGACCTGAAAGACAAGGTTGCCGTCGTGACGGGCGGAGCGAGCGGCATCGGGCTCGCGATCGCGAAGACACTCGCGCGGGCGGGCGCGCGCATCGCGCTGCTCGATCTCGAAGAGCGCGCGATCGCGCCGGCCGAGGCCTCAGTGCGCGAAGTAGGCGGCGACGTGGTGGGCATCCCCGCCGACGTCTCGAGCCGCTACTCGCTCGACGCCGCCGCGCAGCGCGTGCTCGAGAACTACGGCCGCATCGACATTCTCTGTAACAACGCCGGTGTGGTCGTGCTCGGCGCACTGGCCGAAGCCAGCGCCGAAGACTGGCGCTGGGTGATGGGCGTGAACCTAATGGGCGCGGTGAACGGCGTGGCCGCGTTCCTGCCGCACATCCGCGCGCAGGGCGCCGGCCACATCGTGAACACCGCCTCGACGCAGGGCCTCTCCGCCGCAGCGGGCCTCGGCGTCTATACCGCGAGCAAGTACGCGGTGGTCGCATACAGCGAGACCCTGCGCATGGAACTCGCGCCCGAGCACATCGGCGTCTCGGTGCTGTGCCCGGGCGTGGTCAACACGAAGATTCTCGAAGCCGCGCGCAACCGCCCCGCCGAGCTCGCAAGCGGCGCGAGCGCGGCTGCGCCCAGCGCGCTGCTCGAAGCGCTGCGCCCCGCCGTCGCGCACGGCCTCGACCCCGCGCGCGTCGGCGAACTCGTGCTGCGCGGCATCCGCGAAGACGCGCCCTACATCGTCACGCACGCCGACACGCGCGCCGCCTTCAGCGCCCGCGCCAGCGCGATCGAGTCCGCCTACGACGCGCTGAGCCGGAGCTAGCCGCGCAGCTCGGCGACGACGAGGCGGTAGCCGAGGTCGAGCGCGTCGCGCCCCAACAACTCGCTGTTGCGCTGGTGCCACGCGCCGGATTCGAGGTCGGCTCGCAGCCGCGCGAGACCGTCGTGCGTCTCGGCTTCCGTGAGCTTGGCGAACGACGAGATCGCGAAACGCACGTTCGCATCGAGGTAGGCGTGCGGGCGCCGCCAATACGCGCCGAGGAACCCGTCGCTGCAATCGTGCGGGATCGGCACGGCGCTCACCGTCAGCGCGCCGAGTTCGCGCTCGAAGTCGGCGTACGTCGGGAAGATGTCGAGGTCGATGCGCCGAATCCCGGGGAAGTACTCGCCGAGCCAGAACGAGGCGAGGTGCTCGTGCGTGAGGATCACGACGCGCTTCCTCGCCACGCGCCGCATCTCCGCGAGCCCGCCCACGCGGTCGGGCCAGTGGTGGATCGTGAGCACCGCGAGCGCGGCGTCGACGCTCGCGTCGCGCAGGGGAATCGCGGTTCCGCTCGCGCATACCGCAGGCGCCGCGTCCGGCGCGCGCTGGCGAATCATCGTCAGCGCCGGCTCGATCGCGACGACGCGGCGATCACGCGGCTCGTACGAGCCCGCGCCTGCCCCAATGTTCGCGACGCTCTCCGCATCGCCGAGCGCGTGCTCGATCGCCGCCGCGATGCGCGAGTCCGGCACTCGCAACTCGCGGTAGCCGACGCCGATGCGGTCGTAGAGCTGGCTCATCGCGCCTCGCAATCGCGCAGGGGACGGCCTTGCGTAGCGCAGCCGGCAGCGCGCATGTTCTCGGCGTGCCGATCCACACCTTGTTATTGGACGCGGACGGCGTGATTCAGCGCCCGGCGGCACATTGGGACGCGACCTGGCGCGCGCTGCTCCCGGAGTCTCGGCGAACCGACCGTGACCTCCGGGCCTTCTTCACGGACATCTGGGCAGCCGAGCAGCCGGCGCTCGCTGGCGCCTGCGACATCGCCGAGGCGCTCACCGGCGTGCTCGAGAAGTGGGGCTGCACGGCTTCGGCGAAGCAATGCCTCGACGCCTGGACGCAGATCGACGTGCAGCACGATGTCCTGCGCGTGATCGACGAGCTGCGCGGCGCGGGGCTCGCGGTGCACCTCGCGACCAACCAGCAAGCGGCGCTTCGCCGCGCGCAGCGAGGCGAAGCTGAGCGGAGTCGAACAGTGGCCTCCGCGTGTGATGCGCCCCAGCGTTCGCATTCCCGCGACGCCGATAACCAACAAGCGCACCGCGCGGCGTTCATGAGCGAGACGCTCGGCTATCGGCGCCGCTTCGAGCGCGAGTACTACTCGTGCCGCATCGGCGCCGCGAAGCCCAGCCGCGCCTACTTCCAGCACATCCTCGATGATCTCGCGTGCAAGCCCGAATCCGTGCTGTTCGTCGACGACGTGGCGGCGAACGTCGAGGCGGCGCGGCAGCTCGGGATTCACGCCGTGCAGCACCATCTCGATGCGGGGCTCGAACGTTTCGTGCGGCACCTCGCGCAGTACGGGATCGAGGTGCGTCGCGACTGAGCGCGCACTCGACGCCGCAGTGCTCTTCGACGCGCAAGTACGTCCCCTCCCCAATCCCGCGCGCGCTAGCGTCGCGAGTCTTCACGCCGCACCGCGGAGGCGCGCATGAGCTCGCTGTTCGGACTCGCAGGACGCAGCGCGCTGGTGGTCGGCGGCGGGCAGGGCATTGGGCGCGCGAGCGTGTTGTTACTGGCGCGGCTCGGTGCGCAGGTCGCGGTGCTCGACAGCGAGCGCGCCCGCGCGGAGAGCGTGGCTGAGGAGGCGCGCGCGCTCGGGGTGCGCGCGAGCGCGCTCTGCGCAGATGTTACGGACGCAGTGGCTGCGGAGCGCGCGGTTGCGGAGGCGCGCGCGGCGCTCGGCGCGCTCGACGCGGTGGTGAACATCGTCGGCTCCGCGTCTTGGGGCTCGCTGCTCGAGATGGACGAAGCCACCTGGGAGCGCGATTTCGCGGTGAACCTGAAGCAGCACTGGTACGTGGCGCGCGCCGCCGCACGCGGCTGGATCGACGCGAAGCAACCCGGCGCGCTGTGCGTAGTGGCCTCCGTGAGCGGCATGTTCTCCGCCGCGAATCACGGCGCTTACGGCGCGGCGAAGGCCGGCCTGCTCGCGTTCGTGAAGACCGCTGCTGAGGAGTGGTGGCCGCACGGCATCCGCGTGAACGCGGTGGTGCCCGGCACCGTGCGCACGCCGCGCATCGAGGCCGCCTGGGCGAGCGGCGCGATCCGCACGCCCGCTGCCGAAGACCAGGCGCGCATGGCGCTGCCCAGCGACATCGCCCACGCTGCGGCGTTCTTTGTCTCCGATCTAGCGCGTGTTGTTACGGGCCAGACGCTGATCGTGGACGGAGGCCAGACCACGCGCTTCCCCTTCAAGTTCGAGTAGGAGCCTGCCCCGATGAAGCTCGATCTGCTCTACGAAGTCGACGCCCCGAAACCGTGGGGGAAGCCGCATCCGTGGGGCCAGCGCGAACGCGAGCGCCGGGCTTATTACGAGGCGATCGACCAAATCAAGCTCGCGGACACGCTCGGCTTCCACACGATCTGGGCGGTCGAGCACCACTTCCGCGAGGGCCGCTCGCACTGCCCGGCGCCCGAGGTCTTTCTCGGCGCGCTCTCGCAGATCACCGAGCGCATCCGGCTCGGCTTCGGCGTGACGCTCGCGCCCTTCGGCTTCACGCACCCGGCGCGCATCGCCGAAAAAGTCGCGACGCTCGACATCCTTTCGCGCGGCCGCGTCGAGTGGGGCACGGGCCGCTCGACGCCGATGGAGCAGACCGCCTTCCACGTCGACCGCGAAAAATCTCGCGATCAGTGGCGCGAGGCGATCGAGATCGTGTGCGGCATGTGGCGCGAAGAACGCTTCTCGTGGGATTCGCCCACCTTCAAGTTTCCGGAGCGCGTCGTCACGCCGAAGCCTTATCAGGATCCGCACCCGGGCTGCTGGATGGCGGCGACCAGCGACGGCTCCTGCGAAGTGGCCGGCGAGAACGCGCTCGGCATGCTCTCGTTCGCGATCATGCAGCCGCTCGAGCGCATGGCGCAGCAGATCGCGGGTTACCGCAAGGCGCAGCTGCGCGCGAAGCCACTCACCGACGTCTCCACCAACAAGGTGGCGGCCTACACGCTCGTGCACTGCGCCGACACGATGGCGGAGGTGGAAGCGAACGAGATCTGGAAGAGCGTTGCCTGGTGGTACCAGCACCTCGCGCAGTTCACGCTGGAGTGGGAGCTCCCGCACCTAACAAAAACAGAGCAGGACGCGACCTTCCCGCTGATGAAGCCGCTGCTCGACGGCAACATCCCGATCCAGCACTTCCACGACGCCGACATGATCGTGGTAGGCGACGCGGAGCGCTGTCTCCAGAAAATGAAGCACTACGCCGACCTCGGCGTGGATCAGCTGATTTGTTATGTGCAGTTCGGGTATCACTCGCACGCTTCGGTGATGCGCACGATCGAGATTCTCGGCAAGGAGGTGTTGCCCGAGATCGAGGCGTACGTGCCGAAGTCGCGCTGACTTCGCTGGCTAGCCGAGCCGCGCGCCGAAGATCGCGAGCAGCGAGTCGCCCGTCGGATCTACGTACTTCTGCGCGGCGAGCCCGCGCACGAACTCGGACGTCGCGTAGCGGAAGTGCGGCTTCTCCGCGTTGGCGGCTTCGAGCACGAAGCGCGCGATGTCGTCGCCGGTCTGTCCCAGCGTTGCAAAGACCCCTGCGGTGTTGGCGCGGTAAGCGGCGACTAGGTCGCTGTAGGCGTCGCGTGTCGTCGCGGTCGCGGCCGGTGAGTTGCGCACCACCGACGCGACGAACTCGGTGTTGACCGGCCCCGGCTCGATCACCGAGACCTGCACGCCGAAGCGCTGCGCCACCGGCGCGAGCGCCTCCATCATGCCCTCGACCGCGAACTTCGCGGCGCAGTAAGCGTCGTTGAACGGCTGCCCGAACAAGCCGCCAACGCTGGTGATCGTGACGATGCGCCCGCGCCGCGCCTCGCGCATCGCGGGCAGCACGGCCTGCGTCATGCGCCAGACGCCGAAGAAGTTCACCTCCATCGTGCGCCGCAGCTCGGCCTCGCTGGTCTGCTCGAGCGCGCCGTAGTCGCGCAGGACGCCGGCGACACAGCTCGCGACGCTCTCGCTGCTTTCCACGTCGAGCGAACGCACGTCGAGCGCGACGCCATCGCGCGCGGCGCGATCGCGCAGCGCGCCGGCTTTTGCGAGATCGCGCATCGTCGCTACCACGCGAAAGCCCGTCTTGGCGAGCACTGCGGCCGTGGCGAGGCCGATGCCGGACGAAGTGCCAGTAATCAGGGCGACGTGGCTCATCGAGGGCTCCTGCGGAAGGGGCACGAGGTTTAGCCCCGCGCCAATATGCGCCGCCATGTCCAACGCGCGCCCCGCCGAACTCGAGCCGTTCTTGCGCGGTTGCGCGTGGCCGCCGGGCGAAATCGGCGCGTATCCGCGCTGCGATCCCGGCCCGCTCGGGCTGCGGCTGCCCGCCGACACGCGCGCGAGCGCGGCGCTGCCTGTGGGCGTGCGGCTCGAGTTCACGGGCGCATGCGAAGCGGTGGAGATTGCGTACCGCACGGAGACGCGCGAGCTCGGCTATCGCGGTGCGGGGGCGGGCACGAAGTTCGTGTTGTTCCGCGGCGGCGCGCGTGTGAGCGAGGCAGCGGCGCAGCTCGGCGAAGGGCGCGTCGCACTCGCTGCGGGCGCGGGCGCAGCGCGCGCCGTCATCTACCTGCCCGAAGGCATGCGCCCGAGCGTGCTCGCGTTCAGCGCGCGTGGCGGCGAGATCGCGCCCGCGCCGCGAGAGTCGCGCTGGGTTTGTTATGGCGACTCGATCGCCGAGGGCTGGTGCGCGAGCGAGCCCGCTGGCGCGTGGCCGCACGTCGCCGCGCGCGAACGCGGGCTCGAGGTGGTGAACCTCGGCTATGCGGGCGCGGCGCGCGGCGAGATCGCGAGCGCTGAGGAAATCGCACAGCTGCCCGCGGATCTGATCTCGATCGCGCACGGCACGAACTGCTGGACGCGCACGCCATACAGCGCCGAGCTGTTCGCCGCTGGGCTGCGCGCGTTTCTCGCGATCGTGCGGGGAGGGCACCCGCGCGCGCCGATCGTTGCGATCAGTCCGATCCTGCGCGCCGACGCGGAGAACGCGCCCAACAAGCTCGGAGCGACACTCGGGGATCTGCGCCGCGCGTTCGAAGTGGTGATCGAGCAGAGGCACGCGGCTGGCGATGACGCTCTCACGCTCGTGCGCGGGCTCGCGCTCGTACCGCGCGAGCGCCTGCCCGACGGCATTCACCCCGACGACGCGGGGCACGTTCTGATGGCGCGCGCGCTCGGCCCCGTGCTGCGCACTGCACTCGAAGGAGCTCCGCATGCGTGACGTGAAGCAGATCTTCTCGCTCGATGGCCGCGCGGCGGTTGTTACTGGCGCCGCCAGCGGCATTGGCCGCGCGGCAGCGGAGGTGCTCGCCGCCGCGGGCGCGCGCGTGGTGGTGGGCGACCTCGACGCGAACGGGGCGGAGGAAGCCGCGGCGGCGATTCGCGCCGACGGCGGCGTGGCCGTGGCGCAGAGCGTGAACGTCGCGAGCCGTGAACAAGTGGACGCGCTGGTTGCGCGCGCAACCAACGAGTGGGGCCGGCTCGACGTGATGTGCAACGTCGCGGGTGTGCCTTCGGACGGCCCGCTGAGTGCGCTCTCGGAAGCGGAGTTCGACCGCGTCGTCGCAATCAACCTGAAGGGCACGCTGTTCGGTTGCCAGGCCGCGGTGCGCGCGATGACGCCGCGCGGCGCGGGCAGCATCATCAACGTCGCGAGCGGCGCCATCGACCGCGCGGTCCCTAACTACGGGCTGTATGCGATGACGAAAGCCGCCGTTACGCAGCTCACGCAAACGCTCGCTACCGAAGTGGGCGCCGCGGGCATCCGCGTGAACGTGCTCGCACCGGGCGCGACGCTCACGAAGTTCACCGAGCGGCACCTGCGCCGCCCCGACGGCAGCCTCGACCCCGCGCGCTACGACGGTTTCGTCGCGTCGATGAAGTCGATGTCGCCGCTCGGCCTGGTCGGCGACCCCCTCGATCAAGCGTGGCTCGTGCTCTACCTCGCGAGCGACGCAAGCCGTTACTGCACGGGCCAGATCTGGCGCGCCAACGGCGGGCAGACGATTTCGCGCTAGAGGTCAACCCTGCGCCGAGCTCGCCAGTTGACGCGCAGCGGACACGCCTCGGATGCGCTCGATGACGAAGCGCCTCCATGCACGTCTGCATAGGCCGCAAGCGAAGCGCGCAGCGAGCCGTAGTCATCGGAGGCGAGCGAAGTAAACAAGGAGAAAAGCGCACCTCGATGGTCGAAGCCGGCTCAGCCTCCGCGCTGACACCGCGCTGCGATCCAGTCGATCATCATGCCGTACATGCCCTGCACGGATTTCTCGACGGTCGCGGCGGCATCGGGTGCGACCTCGTAGCTCGCGCTCCACTCGAGTTCGCAGCCGGCGCCAGCAGTGCGCACGCGCATCGTCGCGCGGTAGTTCGTCACCGGGAACGGCACGTTCACCGGGATCGCGTATTGGAGCGTGCGCGTCGCCGGGTCGAGCGCATCCAGCCGCTCGTGGATCGACTTATCAGGGCCGATCGCGATGTGGCGCTCCATGCCGACGCCGCTGCCGACGAGCTTGGCCTGCGTGCCCGCGGGCATCCAGCTCGTGTCGCCGAAGTTCGAGATCAGCCGCCACACCGCATCCGCGGAGACGCCGATCTGCTTGCTGATGGTTGCGCTCGCCATGTTTCCTCCAAGAGGGCGCGCAATCTACCTCGGTCCGCCGCGCGACCGCAGTATGCTGCGAGCCCTGCGGAGAGTTTCCATGCGCGCTCTCATAATTGGCGGAACTGGCCCGACCGGCCATTTCATCGTGAACGGCCTGCGCGCGCGCGGCTATCAGGTGGCGATGCTGCACTCGGGCAAGCACGAAGTGCCCGAGATTCCGGACGACGTCGAGCACGTCCACACCAACCCGTTCGACGAGAACGCGCTGCGCGAGGCGCTCGGCACGCGCGACTTCGACGTGTGCGTCGCCACCTACGGGCGCTTGCGCGTCACCTCGCGCCTAATGGCCGGGCGCTGCGGGCGCTTTCTGTCGGTGGGCGGAGCGCCGGCTTACAGCGGCTACATGAACCCCGCGGTGCGCTCGCCGATCGGTTTGCCCGTGCCCACGCGCGAGGACGCGGCGACCGTTGCGGACGAGCGCGACGACGCGAAGGGCTATCGCATCCGCCGCACCGAACAGGCCGTGCTCGAACATCACCCGACGGCTGCGCACTTCCGATATCCGTACGTCTACGGCAAGTACCAATTATTGCCGCGCGAGTGGCTGATCGTGCGCCGCATCCTCGACGCGCGGCCCTTCATCGTGCTTCCGGACGACGGGCTCACGCTCTGTCATTACGGCTACGCCGAGAATCTCGCTCACGCGCTGTTGCTCGCGGTCGATCAGCCCGCGGTGTCCGCTGGGCAGCTCTACAACTGCGGCGATGAAGAAGTGCTGACGCTGCGGCAAGTCGTCGAACTCGTGGCGGCTGCGCTCGGGCGCGCGATCGAGATCGTCTCGCTGCCCTGGGAACTGGCCGTGTGCGCGCGGCCCCTCGTGATGCAGCAGCACGCGACGCATCGCGTGCTCGATCTCACGAAGCTGCGCACACAGCTCGGTTATCGCGATGTGGTGCCCGCGCGCGAGGCGCTGGCGCAAACCGCGCGCGAACTCGCCGCGCAGCCGCTCGCGCGCGGCGGCATGGAAGAGAAGGCTCTCACCGACCCGTTTGATTATGCCGCCGAGGACGAGATCGTGGCGGGCTGGCGGCGCGCGCTCGCCTCGCTCGCGCCCGTGAAGTTCGCGCGCGAGCCGGGCTACACGCTCTCCTACAGCGGGCCGGGCGGCAGAGAACGCACGGGGGAGTTCTCATGAGCGACGCGAGCGCACACAACGGACCTTTGCGCGGTGTGCGGATCGTGGACCTAACGATTGCGCTCTCAGGCCCGTGGGCGATCGGCCTGCTCGCGGATCAAGGCGCCGAAGTCATCAAGGTGGAGCCGCCTGGAATCGGCGACATCGGGCGCTGGGTGGGCGTTGCGCGCGGCGGCGTCTCGGCGATGGCGCAGTTCGCGAACCGCGGGAAGCGCGCGCTGTGTGTGAACCTGCGAACCGAGGAAGGCCGCGAAATCGTGCGCGCCCTCGCGCAGCGCGCGGACGTGTTCGCGCAGAACTTCCGGCCCGGCGTGATCGAGCGCTTAGGGCTCGGCTACGAAGAGCTGAGCCGCGAGAACCCAGAGCTCGTCTACCTCTCGATCAGCGGCTTCGGCGATTACGGGCCGTACGCCGCGAAGAGCGCCTACGACCCGGTGGTGCAGGCCTACGGCGGGCTCGCAGCGACACAAGCCGGGCGCGACGGCCCGCCGCAACTGATTCGTCACACCGCGGCCGACAAGATCAGCTCGCTCACCGCGTCGCAAGCTGTTACGGCGGCGCTGTTCGCGCGCGCGAGCGGGCGCGGCGGCCAGCACGTGCGCGTGCCCATGCTCGACGCCGTCGTCAACTTCGTGTGGGCCGACGCCGCGGGCAATGAGGTGCTGCTCGACGCCGACGGCTCGCAGCCCTCGAGCTTCTCGCGCGATCAAAAGCTCTGGCCCACGAAGGACGGCTTCGTGATTGCCGCGCCGACTTCGGACGAAGACGTGGCGCGCATCTGTCGCGCGGCCGGAGTCGATGGCTACGACGACCCACGCACCAAGCTGATGGCGCGCCGCGCGGAACCCGCGCCATTCCAGGATTTGTTACGGCGCGTGCTCGAAGCCGTGGCGCAGTTGACGACTGCGGAGGCGATGGCGCGCTTCAACCGCGAGAAGGCGCCGGCCGGCGAGGTGATCGGACCCGAGCGCTTGCATCTCGACCCGCACGTGAAGGCCACCGGGCTGCTCGAAGAGAGCGTGCACCCCGCCGCGGGGCGCCTGCGCCAGCCGCGCCCGGCAGCCCGCTTCGAGCGCATGCCGGCGCGGATTGGCGCGCCCGCGCCGACGCTCGGCCAGCACACCGACGAGATCCTGCGCGAGCTCGGCTACGGCGAGCGCATCGCTGCGCTGCGCGAGCAGAAGGTCGTCGCCTGAGCGCGGGAAATCCTGCGCCGCGCGCACCTCGCCCGCGGCGAGCGCCGGCCTCGCTGCTCG
>JANNRF010000406.1:0-11441 GCA_031401135.1 Deltaproteobacteria bacterium
GATCGGCGGCAGCGTGAGTTCCTGGGTCGGCACGCCCACCAGCACCGCGTTGCCGCCCGTCTTCCATCCGAAGTTTCCGGTGCGACAAGCCATTAGGATCTGCTGCATCGTCTTCAGCACGCCGATGCAATCGAAGGCGTGGTCGACGCCCGAGACGGGCGTGCCGAACATCGTGAGCTCGTCCTTGCGCTGCGTGAGACGGTGAATCTCCGCGACCGGGTCGAGGCGCGAAGCGTTCAGCGTGATCGTGGCGCCGAACTTGCGCGCGAAGGCGAGCTTCGCGTCGTCGAGATCGACCACGATCACCGGGTCGGCGCCGAGTTCGCGAGCGGCGGCCACGGCTGAGAGCCCGACGCCCCCGGCCCCGAAGATCGCGACGCTCTCGCCGCGTTTCACGGCAGCGGTATTGAGCACCGCGCCGGCGCCAGTCATTACGGCGCAGCCGATGATCGCGGTGACGTCGGTCGGCGCATCGGGGCGGACCTTCACGACGTACTGCTCGTCCGCGACTGTGTAATCCGCCCACGTGTACACGTTCTGCGACGCCGCGACCGAACCGTCCGCGAGCGGGAGCGTCGCGGGCTCGGCGAAACGCACGCTGCGCGGCTTGTCGCGCGGCACCCAGGTGACGAACACCTTGTCGCCCTCGCGCACGTGCGAGACCTCGCGGCCCTTCGCGATCACCACGCCCGTCGATTCGTGCCCTAACACCACCGGCGTCTCGCGGGGCGTGTGCATCTGGTGCAGCTGGCTGTGGCAGACGCCGCTCGCGAACTGCTTCACGACGACTTGGTACGGCCCCGGATCGGGCAGCCGCAGCTCATGCACTTCGAGCGCACCGGGATTCTTCGGAAGCACGACGACGCGGGCGCGAACGCTCATGGGGAGTCTCCTGTGACGACTGCGTAGCACGCTCGCGCTGAGGCTCGACAACCGGCAGGCGCGCTTTAGAGCAAGCTCAACTGCTGCGGCGCGCCGAATGCGGCGTCGAAGCTGGTGCCGAGATCTTCGAGGATGCTCGTCGCAACGGGGCGCATCACGTGCTCGACGTAGTGCGCGTGGTTGATGCCTGGCGGCAGTGCGCGGCCGGGCGTGACCGGCTCGGCGCCGGTGCGAGTGATTAGGTAGCGGATCACCGGGCCGGGCTTGCCGCCGGCTTTGCGGGCGGCCTGGACGTGCGGCGCGTTGGCGCTGTAGCGGTCGAGGCGTCCCTTGCGGAAGCGCTTCACCGTGACGAGTTGCTCGTCGAGTGCGCCCGTCTTTACGGCGGCCACGAGTTCGCGCAGAAACGGCGCGGGGTCGCGATCCGTGAACACGCGCTCGAGCATGCCCTCCTGCAGGCGCTGTGCGATCGGCGGCCAATCCCGGCGCACGGCTTCGAGGCCGACGATGTGCAGCTTCCCGTTCGCCCAGCCCGCGTAGCGCTTCTTGCTGCCCGTACGGCCACCGCGCACGCGTGGCAGCCATAATCGCTCGAACATTTGCTCGAGTTCGAGCACAAGCTGCGGCGCGACGCCGTACTCGCGCCGCACGCGCTCCGCGATCCCGCGCTCGACTTGCGCGCGCAGCGCCTCGGCGTCGCCGCCGGGCTCGCCCACCGCTGCGAGCTGCACGAACACCGAGTCCGTATCGCCGTACATCACCGCGACGCCGTGCGCCTCGAACGCGTCGCGCGTCCAGTGCAGCGTCTGCTGACCGAAGGTTGTTATCGCGTTCGCCACTTCGGGGTCGAAGAAGCGGCACGAGCTAGCGCCGAGCACGCCGAACATTGCGTTCATCAGGAGCTTGATGGCTTGATCGGCGTGCCGGTCCCCGCGCGCCTTGGCGGCTTCGCGGCGTGAGGCGAGCTCCGTGAGCACCGCGGGCAGAATCGATTCGCTTCGCGAAAAGCGCGCGCCGTTGGGCGCGACCAGCGCATCGTCACCGGCGAGCCCGTGCGCGAGCGGGTCGAGGCCGAAGGTGCGGATCAAGCTCGGGTAGAGGCTCTTGAAATCGAACACCGCAACGCGCGCGTGAAAGCCGGGCACGGGTTCGAGCAGTGCGCCGCCAATCACGCCGACGGGCGCGTGCTCCGCCACGCTCGGCGCGACGAAGCCGCGGCGCCGCAGTTCGGGCAAATACAACAGATCGAAGGAGGCGATGCTGGCGCCGATGCGATCGAGCTGCATGCCTGTTAGGCGGCTGCGCTCGAGCGCGAGTTCCAGCAGGCCTTCGTGCTCGAGGATCTCCGGCACGAGCCGCGCGTCTTCGAGGTTGTATGCGGCGAGGTTCTCGGGCTCCTCGCGCCAAAGGCGCATGATCTCGGCCGCGGCGTCGGGCACTTCCTGGTCGATCTTCTTGCCGCGCCCGAGCACCGCGCGCGCGACGGTTTCGAGCCGGTAATCGGACAGCTTCAGCGCGTCGCGCACCAGCGGGATGCCATCGAGCACCATGCGCCCCGTGACATCGGCCCGCGAGCGCGAGAACGGGCCTTGCTCGACCAGCAGCCGGGGCGGCTCGCGCGAACGCCCGATCGAGCACGGGATTCGCAGCGCAGTGCAGCGCGCGAGCAGCACGCGCAGGTCGAAGTCGACCACGTTCCAACCTAACAGCACGTCCGGGTCGAGCGCGCGAATGCGCTGCACGAGCGCGGCGAGCAGCGCGGGCTCCTCGGGATGCACGATCGCGCCCGCGACCGCGCGCGGCGCGACGAGATGCACTTCCTCGACACCGCAGCCCACGATCGCAGCCGCGAAGATCTTGCTCGCGTCGGGCGTGGTCTCGAGATCGAGCGAGAGCGTGCGCAGCACGGCGCGAGTCGCCGGGGCGGGCGCAAGCTCCGGGTTCACGTACAGCACAAGCCCATCCGCGCGCTGCTCGCCGCGGCCGCGAATCTCGAGCGTCGCGCGGATCCCGTGATCGATTAGGTAGCGGTACGCGAAGCGCAGGTCGGCCTCGTAGGCCGTGCCGCCCGCGCGCTGTACCGCTTCGCGCAGCGCGGGCAGCGCGCTGGGCAGCGTGGCCTCGACGCGCACCACGGGTTGCCCCGCGAGATCGCGCAGCTCGCAGGCAGTGATGCGCCCGCCCGCGAGCAGCAGCGCGTCCGCCGCGCTTGGACTCGCCGAAAAGGTCGGGCTCGCAAAGAAGTACGGCCGGAAGCGATCGTCCTCGACGAGAAACGCGTCGCCGCTCTCGAGCCGCCCGTACAGCTGCACCACCGGCGCGCCGTCGCGCACGCGATAAGTCGGTTGAACTACGAAACCGCGAGCCATGAGCGGGGACGTTCCGTAAGAAAGTTAAGTTGTTGAGCCTCGACCGGCGGCAGAGCAGATGCTGCCAGCCCGGCGACCGAGTCGAGGATGACGCCAGGCGAAGACTCGCAGCGGCGATAACTTAACTTTCTTACGGAACGTCCCCGTCTAGCGAAACAACACGCGCGCGAGGGCGGGGCGGTACTCCTGCACGAGCGCGTGCTCGCCGCCGAGCACGCCGAACACGTCGAGCATCGCTTTGCGCGCGGCGTCTTCGGAGAAATGCGCGTCGGCTTCGACGCACGCGAGCAGCTCCGCGAGCGCGGCCTCGTACCGGCGCGCTGCCGCGAGCGCGCGGCCGTACTCGATGCGCGCAGCGAGATCGCTCGGGTTCGCGCGCGCAGCTTGCTCGAGCGCGGTGAGGTCGCCGCCGCTCGCGCTGCCCGCCGCGCGCGTGCGCAGCACCGCCGCGAGCCGCTCCGCTTCCTGCTCGATCGCGGGCTGCGCCACCACACGCTCCAATAATTCCAGCGCTTCCTCGGTGGCGCCGCGTTCGCCGAGCACGCGCGCGAGGCCGATCAGCGCGAGCGGGTGCCGCGGGTCCGCCGCGAGCGCCGCACGGAAGCGCTCTTCCGCCGCGTTCGCGTGGCCGCCCGCGAGCAGCTCGCCGCCTTCCTTCGCGAGGTGGTCGGCCGGCGTCGGCAGAATCGCTGTGAGGAACTGCCGCACCGCAGATTCGGGCTGCGCGCCGGTGAACTCGCTGCGCGCCTGGCCGTCGCGGAACGCGATCACCAGCGGGATGCTCTTCACGCCGAAGGCGCCCGCGACGCGCGGGTTCTCGTCGACGTTGATCTTCGCGAGCAGGAACGCCCCGGCTTGCTGCTGCGCGTACCGTTCGAGCATCGGCCCGAGCGTGCGGCACGGGCCGCACCAGGGCGCCCAGAAGTCCACGACCACCGGCACTTCGTGCGAGCGCGCGATCACGTCGCGCTCGAAGCTCGCGTCCGTGGCGTCGAAGACGAAGGCGTTCGGGCTGTCATCAGGCATTGGAATCGCGCTCGCGCCGGCTACTGCGCGACTTTCTCGCGCATCAGCGTCGCCAACTCACCGCTCTGGAACATCTCCGTCACGATGTCGCAGCCGCCGACCAACTCGCCGCCCACATACAGCTGCGGGATCGTCGGCCAGTTCGAAAACTCCTTGATGCCTTGGCGCACGGCCGGATCCGCGAGCACGTCGACGGTCGTGTAATCCGGCACGATCTGGTCGAGCATCTGCACTACGCGCGCCGAAAAGCCGCACTGCGGCGCCTCGCGGTCGCCCTTCATGAACAGCACGACGCGGTCGGAGCCGATCGTCTCTGCGATGCGTGTGCGGGTCGTATCGTCGAGAGCCATACAATTCGCCTCACTTCTCTTTCGTCAGGCCGCGGTCGCCCGGAAGGCGGGCGCCGTCCCGGACACCGATGCCACTGTTCGACTTCGCTCACCTGCGGTTCGCAGCGCGCGGCGAAACTCCGCTTGCTGGGTGGCGGCCAACGTAGGAGATGCTGTAGGAATCGGTCAACGATTCCGCGCCTCCAACCGTTCGAGGATGAAGACGAAGATGCCCTGGGTGATTACAAGCTTGTGCCGCGATTGCGTCGACCAATCCTGTGTCGAGGTGTGTCCTGTCGACTGCATCTACGAGTACAAGGGCGAAGACCACGAGACCTTCCCGAACCAGCTCTTCATCGACCCGGAGGAGTGCATCGACTGCGGCGTCTGCGAGCCGGAGTGCCCCTGGGAGGCGATCTTCGAGGACGAGCGCACGCCGGACGTGTTCACGGCCGACATCAAGCTGAACGCCGCGATCATCGAAGCAAAGAGTGAGTTCGAAGTGCCGACCGTCGGCGAGAAGCCGAAGCCGACGCCCGAGCAGATCGCCGCGAACAAGGTGAAGTGGAGCTACGCGGAGTAGTGCGCAGGCGCCGCCGCCGGAAGGTGAGTCGTGGGCGAACTGAGTGAACGCGCGCTGAGCGAGGAGCTGGGTTCCTCGCCCGCGCTCGCCGATGCGTTCGGCCGCAAGCTGCGCGATCTGCGCATCTCCGTCACCGATCGCTGCAACTTCCGCTGCCCGTACTGCATGCCCGCCGAGGCCTTCGGCCCCGGCTTCCAGTTCTTGCCGCGCAAGGAAGTGCTGAGCTACGAGGAAATCGCGCGGCTCGCGCGCGTGTTCGTGGCGCTCGGCACGCGCAAGCTGCGCATCACCGGCGGCGAGCCGCTCGTGCGCGCGGATCTGCCCGAGTTGATCGAGATGCTCGCCGCGATTCCAGGCGTCGACGACATCGCGCTCACCACGAACGGGCACTTGCTCGAAAAGCTCGCCGCGCCGCTCGCGCGTGCGGGCCTGCGCCGCGCCACGGTGAGCCTCGACAGCCACGACCCCGTGGTGTTCAAGCAAATGAGCGGGGGAAAATCCGCGCCCGAGACGGTGCTGCGCGGCATCGCCGCCGCCGAAGCCGCGGGGCTCGCGCCGCTGAAGATCAACTGCGTGGTGCAGCGCGGCGTGAACGACCACACGCTCGTCGATCTCGCCGAGCGCTTTCGCGGCACGGGCCACATCGTTCGCTTCATCGAGTACATGGACGTCGGCACCGCGAACGGCTGGGAACTGGCGCAGGTGGTGCCGGCGCGCGAGATCGTCGAGCGCATCTCGGAGCGCTTCCCGCTGGAGCCCGCGGGCCCTAATTATCGCGGCGAAGTTGCGAAGCGCTGGCGTTACCTCGACGGCGGCGGCGAGATCGGCGTGATCTCGTCCGTGACGCAGCCGTTCTGCGGCGACTGCACGCGCGCGCGGCTTTCCGCCGAGGGCTCGCTGGTGACGTGCTTGTTCGCGACGAAGGGCCGCGATCTGAAGACGCCGCTGCGCAGCGGCGCGAGCGACGACGAGCTGCGAAGCCTGATTACTGGCGTGTGGAGCCCGCGTCGCGATCGCTACTCCGAGGAGCGCAGCGAGCTGGCCGCAGCCCGCGCCGGGCAGCGCATCGAGATGTTCCGGCTCGGCGGCTAGCGGCTAGCGCGCGCGATGCGACCGGGCGCGCCGCCGAAGCGCGAACTCGTGCTGGTAGGCGGTGGGCACGCCCACGTGCAGGTGTTACGGCGCTGGGCGATGGCGCCTGTCCCTGGTGTGCGGCTCACGCTCGTGCTCGACCGCGCGGAGGCGGTCTACTCGGGCATGGTGCCCGGCTTCGTCGCTGGTGATTATGGCGCGGAGCAGTGCGAGATCGATCTCGTACCGCTCGCACGGCGTGCGGGCGCGCGGGTCGTCCTCGCGGCGGCGACCGAGATCGACGCGCAGGCCAAGCGCATCGCGCTCGCGGGCCGGCCGCCGCTGGCGTACGACTTCGCGAGCCTCGATGTCGGCTCTACGGTGCGTGGCCTCGCAGTGCCGGGCGTGAGTGATTACGCGCTCGCGACGCGACCGATTCGCGACTTTGTGGATCGTCTGGATGCAGCGGTGCAGCGGGCCGTGAAGCTCGCGGCGGGGCGGGGCGCGGTGGAAGGAGGGGAGGCGCAGCCCGGGGACGCAAGCGCGCTGCGCGTCGTCGTCGTGGGTGCGGGCGCGGCGGGCGTCGAGCTCGCGTTCACGCTCGAGGCGCGGCTGCGTGCGCAGGGCGTGCGCACAGAGGTCTCGCTCGTCACGGACACCGCGGAGATCCTGCTCGGCGCAGCGCATGGGCTGCGGCGCCGCGCGCTGGCCGAGGCCGCTGCGCGCCGGATTCGCGTGATTGCGGACGCGCGTGTCGAGCGCGTGCGGGAACGCGCGATCTCGCTCGCAGGCGGGGCGGATATCGCGTGCGACCTCGCCGTCTGGGCGACCGGCGCGGCGCCTGTGTCAGTGATTATGGCGAGCGCGCTCCCCAAAGACGCAGCGGGTTTCGTGCGCGTGCGCGCGACGCTCCAGGTCGAGGGGCACGACACGCTGTTCGCGGTAGGCGACTGCGCAGCGCTCGCGAGCGCGCCCTGGGTTTCGAAGGCCGGCGTGTACGCCGTGCGCCAGGGTCCGATTCTCGACGCGAACCTGCGGCTCGCACTTAGCGGTGAGCCACTGCGCCGCTATCGCCCCCAGCGCGATTTCCTGGCGCTGCTGAATCTCGGCGAGCGGCGCGCGCTCGGCGCGAAGTGGGGCGCCGCGCTCGCGGGCGCGCGCGTGTGGAGTCTCAAGGACGCGATCGATCGGCGCTTTCTGCGCCGCTTCCAGGTGTTAGGCGCAGACGGCGCGCCCACGCGCGAGTTCCTCGCCATGCCTGAGGACGCCGCGATGCAGTGCGGCGGCTGCGCGGCGAAAGTCTCCTCGCGCGGGCTCGCCGCCGCGCTGGCCTCGCTCCCCGCAGCGCTGCCGGACGCGCGCGTGTTATTGGGGCTTGCCGCGCCCGACGATGCCGCCGCGCTGCGCACTGCGCGCGGCGACGTAGTGCTCGCGACCGTCGACGGCTTCCGCGCGTTCGCCGACGACGCCTGGCTCGTGGGCCGCGTCGCTGCGGTGAACGCGGTCTCCGACATCTACGCGAAGGGCGGCACACCGCGGCACGCGCTGTGTTGGGTGACGCTGCCCGAGGGCGGCAGCGAGGCCGTGCTCGGCGAAGTGCTCGCAGGCGTGCGCGCGGCGCTCGATCCGCTGGGCGTCTCGCTCGTGGGTGGCCACAGCACACTTGGCCCGGAGCTCGCGGTGGGCCTCGCGGTGTTAGGGGATCTCGCGGAGGGTGCGGTGCTGCTCACCAAGGGCGGGCTCGCGCCGGGCGATGCGCTCGTGCTCACGAAGCCGCTAGGCACGGGCATCGTGCTCGCCGCCGACATGCGCGGCCTCGCGCGCGGTGCGTGGGTGCAGGCCGCGCACGCGACGATGCTGCGCGCGAACGATCGCGCCGCCGCGGTCGCGCGCCGTTTCGCGCGCGCCTGCACCGATGTCTCGGGCTTCGGGCTCGCAGGCCACCTCGGCGAGATGCTCGGAGCCAGCGGTGTTGGCGCTGAACTCGATGCGGGCGCGCTGCCCGCGCTGCCGGGAGCGCGCGCGCTGCTCGCGCGAGGCGTGCGCAGCACCTACGCCGCACTCGCGGCGGAAGCCGCGCCGCCGCTGCTCGGAGGTGACGCGCTGACGCACGCGCTGCTGTGCGACCCGCAAACCTCAGGCGGGCTGCTGTTCGCGGTGCCTGGGGATCGCGCGGCCGAAACGATCGCGGCGTTGCGGGAGGCCGGTGAGTCTGGGGCGACTGTCCTAGGGGATGTTGTCCGCGGCTCGGGTGGGATTCGGCTGCGGTAGGCGCACACACGGATTCATTCGAGCATCAGGAAGCGCCAGCGCGCTGAACTCGGCGCCGCACCGAGCGGCAGTGCGCGCGTGGGCCACCGCACTCCACCGCTCGCCCCGACGATCGCGATCGGGTCGACCGTGTAGCCGACGAAGCCGCTTGATTCGAACAAGACGATCTCGTCGCGCCCGTTGGAATCGACGTCTGCGACGCCGCGCATTTGCACTCCCGGGAGCAAGCTCAGAACGTGCCCCCGCTGCGGCGGGTTCGCTCCGTGCATGAACCAAACGCGGACGGTTCGGCTGGCGTTGGTCGCGACGAGCCACGCAAGATCCTCGATGCCATCCGCATCGAAGTCGCCGACGCCCGCGACCTGGCCACCGACCGGAGCGAGCGGCAGCGCCAGGGACGCCACAGGCACGCCGCCGCGTAGCAACCACGCCTCGATCCCGCGGCTGACCGAGTGCTGCCATAACAAGTCCGGGTGCGCATCGCCGTCGATGTCCGCAACCGCCGCGAGCTTCGCGCCCGCCGGCGCCGGGTCGAGCGCCTGCTCGCCGAGTCGGCCCGAGCGCGAGAGCGTCCAGAGTCGGCTGGCGCCGGTCGCATTGGCGTGAAACAGCACATCTGCAGCGCCATCGCCTGAGAAGTCGCGAAACGCCGCGACGCGCCAGCTCGCGCTTTGGCCCGGCAGCACGATCACCGAGTGGTTGACGCCGCGCAGCAGCCAGATCTCGTTCGCGCCGGTCAGGCGGTCGCGCCAAAGGACATCGGCGTGGCCATCGGCATCGACGTCGGCAAAACCGACCGGGCGCATGCCAGACGTCGAAGCAGCGCCCAGGGTTTGCCAGACGCGCGTTCCATCGGTCCGTAACAACAGAGCGGCCAGCGTTCCGTTGCTGGTGTCGAACGCGAGCGAGTCGCTCACGCCATTGCCATCGATGTCCGCGGCCGGATCGCCGCCTTGGCCAAAAGGGGGCGGTGCGGAGGTGAAGACGATCGGATCGGAGAGCACGGACGAGGCGCCCATGCGGCCCGTCGCGTCGAAGGCGGCGACACGCACCACGAGACGCTCGCCCACGCGGCCCGCGACGCGTGTCGAGGTGCCCGCGACGCGCGCTTCCTCGACGAACGCGCCGGCATCGCGGGAAACCTGCACCGCGTAGCCAGCGACAGGGCCACTCGCTGCGCTCCAGGTCAAGCCCGTCGATGTGCCCGTGATGTTCACGGCGGCAGCGCGCGCTGCCTGAAGGAACACGATCCCAGCGAGGGCGCTCGCCACGAATGCCGCTTTGTATCGCAATGCGCCCCCCGGTTGTCCGTAACAACACGGCAGCTTCGGGGACGCACGCGCGCGGTGGAGTGACCTCACTCACCGCGCGGCGCAATCATTCGAGAACGCCATCGATTTGTCGCGCTTTGACGTTTTTGCGCAGCGACTTGGTGACCGCGGCGACAATTTTTCTGTGACCGCGATCTCGTTCGTCACACGACCACGCCGCTCGCGCGCAGCGCAGCGACGGAGGATTCGCTCCGGCCGAGCTCGCTCAGCACCTCGTCGCTGTGCTGCCCGCGCGCGGGCGCCATCCAGCGCGGCGCCCAGGGCGTGCCCGCGAAATCCGCGGGCGTCGCGGGGAAGGTGGTCGTCGCGCCGTCGTCGGGCACTTCGCAGAAGCCGCCGGCCGCGCGCACCTGTTCGTCCGCGATCACTTCCTCGAGATTCTGCACGGGCGCCCACCACATGTCGGGGATCGCGTCGAAGATCTCCGCCCACTCGGCGCGCGTCTTGCTCGCGAACGCGGCGTCGAGCGCAGCAATTAGGGGCTCGGCGTTCTTCGCTCGATCGCGCGGCGTCGCATAGCGCGGATCGTCCGCCCACTCGGGGTGGCCGGCCGCCCGGCACAGCGGTGGCCAGTGGCGGTCGGCCTCGAGCCCGACCACCCAGAACCACTTGCCGTCTTTCGCCTGATAATTGTTGATGCACGGGTTGCCCATGCTCTTGCGCTTGGCGACTGCGAGGCCGGTGCCGAGCCGCAGCGCCGTCGCGAGATCGAACGACAGCGTGTAGAGCCCCTGGCGCAGCAGTGAAGTCGAGACGAGTTGCCCTTTGCCCGTCTTCGCGCGCGAGACGAGCGCCGCACAGATCGCCCCCGCGGCCACCATGCCGGTGCCGTGGTCGCCCATGCCGCCGCGCTGGAACGGCGGGTGCGAGCCCGGCTGCGTGAGCATGTGCGCGATGCCCGAGCGCGCCCAGAAGCCCGAGATGTCGTAGGCGGCCTTGTCCTTATCGGGGCCCTCGCTGCCGTAACCCGTAATCAGTCCGTAGACGAGGCGCGGAAACTTCGCGACGAGCGTCTCCGCGTCGAGGCCGAGCCGCGCCAGCGCCGCCGGCCGCACGTTCGTCACAAACACATCGGCGCGGGCGATCAGCTCGAGTGCGAGCGCGCGGCCTTCGGGCTTGCCGAGGTCGAGGCCGATCGAGCGCTTGCTGCGGTTGTCCATCTCGAACGGCGGGTTGAACGGCAGGTCCGCGCCGAGCATCGCCTGGAACAGGCGCGCGGGATCGCCGATACCCGGCGGCTCGATCTTCAGGACGTCGGCGCCCCAGTCCGCGAGGATCCCGCCCGCCGCCGGCCCCGCGATCCACACGCCGAGTTCGACGACACGAATCCCTTCGAGCGGCCCCATCGGAAATCTCCTGTTCGTTGCAAGGCGCGCGACGCTAGCCCGCACTCTCGGCCTGGTAGCGTGGGCCGCTTCCGGAGTCTCCCATGCGCACAATTTCGCTCTACACCGAATCGTTTCGCGAGCGCGCGGCCTTCGACACCGGCGTCTCGCGCGCGCTCTTGCACGCCGCCGCGCGCGGCCACGCGCGCGAATCGCTGCGCTTGCACACACCCAGCGACGTCGTGGCGTTCTCG
>JANNRF010000407.1:0-2285 GCA_031401135.1 Deltaproteobacteria bacterium
GCCGGCGTCCCCAACAACTGGCGCGCGAGCGAGACGCGCTTGAACCAGAACTGCAGGTCGTAGGCGTCCGTGAAGCCGATGCCACCGTGCACTTGCGTGGCGATGCGCACCACGTCCATCGCGACGTCGGCCATGTGCGCCTTCGCGTGCAGCGCGAGCAGCGGCGCCTCCGCGGGGATCTCGGCGGCAGCGTGCGCGGCGTACCAGACGAGCGAGCGCGCGGGCTCGATCGCGGCGGCCATCTCGGCGCACATGTGCTTCACGGCCTGGAACTGCGCGATCGGGCGGTCGAATTGCTTGCGCTGCTTGGCGTATTCGACGGACATCGCGAGCGAGCGATCGCAGCAACCGAGCATGTCGGCGGCGAGCAGCACGCGTGCGGAGCCGAGCGCATGCGCGATGGCGGCGTGCGCGGAAGCGCCGCCGCTCGCGAGCAGCTCGATGGGCGCGACATTCTCGAAGCGCAGCTCCGCGAGCCGTCGCGTGCGGTCGATCGTGGGCATCGGCTCGACTGTTAGGCCCGCGGCGCCCTTTGCGACTAGCGCGAGCCGGTCGCCCGCGGCCGCAAGGAATGCGTCCGCGCCGACGCCGTCGATTGCGAACAGCGCCGTGCCGCGGAGCTTGCCGGCCTCGAGCGCGACGCCCGCGTCGTCGCGGCGCTCGACCTGCTCCGCGATCGCGACGCCGATGCGCAGCTTCCCGGCCGCGAGCTTGGGCAGCCACTCTTTGCGCTGAGCGTCGCTGCCGGCGCCAGCAATTAGGGCTGGCGCGAGCACGGCGCTGCCCAGAAACGGCGTCGGCGCGGCAGCGTGGCCGAGCGCGGTCGCGATCACCGCTGCGTCGAGCAGCGTGAGCCCCGCGCCGCCGTGCTCCTCGGCGATCAAGCAGCCCGCGACGCCCAACTCCGCGAGCTCGCCCCAGGCCTTCGCGTCGAAGGCGTCGGGCGTCTCGATCAGCTCGCGCACGCGCGTCATCGGCATGCGCTCGGCCAAGAACCGCCGCAGCGATTCGTCGAGCAGCTTCTGTTCGTCCGAGAGACCGAAGTCCATCTACTTGTTCTCCGTTCGCCTGCGGCCCACTGCGCGCGGCCTGCGTCAGCTTCGCTGTCGCTGGGCCGCTTGCTGGCTTGGGTGGCGTTTCCCTTTTGCGTGCGTTTGGTCCGCGATCTGCCGCCGCGGGTCCCCCGGGATTTTCGTCGTGGAACGTCCCGGGGTGTTTCGTCGCGTTCGTCGTGGAACGTCCCGGGTCAGGCCTTGGGTTCGCGGGGCATGCCGAGGCCGCGTTCGGCGATGATGTTCTTTTGCACTTGCGCGGTGCCGCCGCCGATGATCAGGCCGAGCTGGAACATGTAGGTGAACTGCCAGCGGCCGCCGTCGCGCACGCGCTTGCTGCCGCGGTAGAGCGCGCCGGCCTCGCCAGCGGCGTCGATCGCGAGGCCTGCGAGATCGTGATTGAGCTGGCAGCCGTTGAGCTTGGTGACGAGGCCCGCGACGCCGAGCGGCTGGCCTTTCACGCGCGCAGTGAGCCCGCGCATGGCGTGGCACTTCATCGCGATCGTGCGCGCTTGCAGCGACATCAGCTTGTCGCGCACGAGCGGGTCGTCGATCGCGCGCGCGCCGTCGACGCGCTCGTCTTGCAGCTGGCGCACGAGCGACTGGTAGAGCGAATCGCTGGTGCCCGCGCTGCCTAACATGTCGCGTTCGTGGCGCAGCGTGGTGTTGGCGATCTTCCAGCCCTCGCCGCGTTTCCCGATCACGTTCGCGAGCGGCACGCGCACGTCCGTGAAGAACACTTCGTTGAACTCGGCCGCGCCGGTCATCGTCTTCAGCGGGCGCACCTCGATGCCCGGCGTCTTCATCGGGATCACGACGTAACTGATGCCCGCGTGCTTCTGCGCTTCGGGCTCGGTGCGGATCAGGCCGAACATCAGGTCGCTGAACTGCGCGGTGCTGGTCCAGATCTTCTGGCCGTTGATCACCAGCGTGTCGCCTTCGGCGCGGCCCGAGGTGGTGATGCTCGCGAGATCGCTGCCCGCGCCTGGCTCGCTGTAGCCCTGGCACCAGATCAGCTCGCCGCGAATCGTCGGCGCGGCCCATTCTTGTTTTTGCGCCTCGTTGCCGTGCTCTAACAACGTGGGCACGAACATGTCGGGGCCCTGGCCGCCGACGCCGGAGGAAACGCGCGCGCGGCCGAACTCCTCGGCGAGGATCGTCGCGATCAGTGGATCCGCTTCGAAGCCGCCGCCGCCGTACTGCTTCGGGATCGTGCGCGCCGCGTAGCCGTGC
>JANNRF010000408.1:0-13613 GCA_031401135.1 Deltaproteobacteria bacterium
GGTTGTTGGGTCGCGCCGGGATTCATCGACCTGCACGCGCATTTACGCGAACCCGGCCAGGAGTACAAGGAAGACATCGCATCGGGCGGACGCGCCGCGGCGGCGGGTGGCTTTACCTCGGTCGCATGCATGGCGAACACAAACCCGGTGAACGACGACCCCTCGGTCACGGACTACATCCTCGAGCGCGCGCGGCAGGATTCGCCCGTGCGCGTCTACCCGGTGGCTGCGGCAACGAAGGGCCTCGCGGGCGAGGTAATGACGGAGATGGTCGCGCTCGCGAAAGCGGGCGCGGTGGCGTTCAGCGACGACGGCAAGACCATCATGGACAGCGGCATGCAGCGCCGCGTGCTCGAGTACTCGAAGCTGACCGGCAAGCCGGTGATGGTGCACGCCGAGGACCGCTGCCTTGTTAATGACGGCGTCGTGAACGAGGGCCCGGTCTCGACCAAGCTCGGCCTGCCGGGGAACCCGGCCATCGCGGAGACGGTGCACGTCGCGCGCGACATCCAGCTCGCCGAACTCACGGGCGCGCATCTGCACATCGCCCACGTCTCGACGGCCGGCGCGGTCGCACTGATTCGCGAGGCCAAGAACCGTGGCGTGCACGTGACGGCCGAGGTCACGCCGCACCACCTAACACTCACCGATGAAGCCACGCTCGGCTTCAGCACCAACGCGAAGATGGCGCCGCCCCTGCGCAGCGCGGCGGACGTAGCCGCGTGCCAGGCCGGCCTCGCGGACGGCTCCCTCGACGCGATCGCCACCGATCACGCGCCCCACGCGGTGCACGAGAAGGACGTCGAGTTCACCGCGGCGCCGCCGGGCATCCTCGGCTTCGAGACGGCGCTGCCGATCGTGCTCGGGCTGGTGCGCAACAACGCGCTCACGCCGCTCCAGCTGATGGCTGCCATGTCGCTGAATCCCGCGCGCGTGCTCGGGTTGCCCCAGGGTCGCCTCGAGAAGGGCGCGCCGGGCGATCTGGTGGTGATCGCCCCTGATAAGCGCTGGACTTACGACCCGAGCAAGGGTTTCTCGAAGAGCCGCAATTCGCCGTGGGCCGGGCACGAGATGCAGGGCCGTGTGGAGATCACGATCGTGAACGGCCGGCTGGTCTATCACGTCGACCGAGGAGTGCTGTTTCCGTGAGCAAGCCCGCTTCAGTCCCCGCTCCGGCCGCGTTGGCGCTGGCGGATGGCACCGTTTATCGCGGCATCGCCTGGGGCGCGCGCCGCCTGCAAGCCGGCGAGGTGTGCTTCAACACTTCGATGATGGGTTATCAGGAGATCCTGACCGACCCCTCGTATGCCGGGCAGATCGTCACGATGACGTACACGCAGATCGGCAACGTCGGCGCGAACGCCCAGGACGACGAATCCGCGCGCCCGTTCCTGCGCGGCTTCGTGGTGAAGGAGATGTTCGCGAAGCCGAGCAACTTCCGTTCGCAGGAGACGCTGCCGGATTTTCTGGCGCGCTTCGGCGTGCCGGCGATCAGCGGCCTCGATACGCGCGCGCTGGTGCGGCGCATCCGCGATTCGGGTTTTCAGAACGGCGCGCTGAGTACGGACCCCGAGCATCAGGGCACGGAGGAACTCGTCGAGCGAGCGCGCGCCGTGCCGGGGCTCGAAGCGACCGACCTGGCGTTCGAGGTGAGTTGCAAGGCCGCTTATCAATGGAGCGAGAAGGGGTGGGCGGGCGTCGACGGACAACTTCCGCGAGCTGCGCGCCCGTCGCCCACGCTGAGAGTCGTGGCGTACGACTTCGGCGTGAAGCGAAACATCCTGCGCCGGCTCGTCGACCAAGGCTTCGACGTAACAGTCGTGCCCTCGCGCACGAGTGCGGCGGAAGTGCGGGCATTGAAGCCCGACGCGGTGTTCCTCTCGAACGGCCCCGGCGACCCGGCTGCGGTGCAGGGCATCCGCGAGCACGTGCGCTCGCTCGCCGACGATCTTCCGATCTTTGGGATCTGCCTCGGCCATCAGATCCTCGGGCTCGCACTCGGCGGCACCACCAAGAAGCTCAAGTTCGGCCATCACGGGGGCAACCAGCCGGGCAAGGATCTCGCGACGGGGAAGGTCGCCATCTGCGCCGAGAACCATGGCTATGCGGTCGATGCGGATTCGTTGCGCCGCGCTGGCGAGCCCGTGGAGATCACGCATATCAATTTGAATGACGACACGGTCGAGGGGCTCGCGCATTCGCGCAGGCCGCTCTTCTCGGTGCAGTACCACCCGGAGGCGTCGCCGGGCCCGCACGATGTCGATTACTTCTTTTCGCGCTTTCGCGAGATGACGCTTCGCCACAAGGCCGGCGAGCGAGTCAGCGGCGCACAGATCGCCAAGGGGAATTAGGGACGTGCCGCGCCGCTCAGATCTCCACACGATTCTCGTGATCGGCTCCGGGCCAATTGTGATTGGCCAAGCCTGCGAGTTCGACTACTCGGGCACGCAAGCGTGCAAGGCCCTCCGCGAAGAGGGCTACCGCGTCGTGCTCGTGAACTCGAACCCGGCCACGATCATGACCGACCCCGAGACGGCGGATCGCACGTACATCGAGCCGATGACGGTCGAGTCGGTCGAGAAGATCATCGCGCGCGAGAAGCCGGACGCGTTGTTGCCGACGATCGGCGGGCAGACCGCCCTGAATCTCGCGGTGGCGCTCGCCAAGGCGGGCGTGCTCGAGCGGCACAGCGTGCGCCTGATTGGCGCGAACCTCGAGGCGATTCACAAGGCGGAGGATCGCCAGCTGTTTCGCGCCGCGATGAAGAAGCTCGGGCTCGAGCTGCCGGAATCCGGCGTCGCGACCACGCTCGCAGAAGCCCGCGAGATCGTGAAGCGCACCGGCATCCCGGCAATTATCAGGCCGAGCTTCACGCTAGGCGGCACCGGCGGCGGAATTGCGTACAGCGACGACGAGTTCGACGCGATGGTCTCATGGGCGCTCGCGCAATCGCCCGTGACGCAGTGCCTGGTCGAGCAGAGCGTCCTCGGCTGGAAGGAGTACGAGCTCGAGGTGATGCGAGACTCGGCGGACAACGTCGTGATCATCTGCTCGATCGAGAACTTCGACCCGATGGGCGTGCACACCGGCGATTCGATCACGGTGGCGCCCGCGCAGACGCTCACCGATCGCGAGTATCAGGTGATGCGCGACGCGGCGATCGCGATCATCAGGGAGATCGGCGTCGATACCGGCGGCTCGAACATCCAGTTCGGCGTGAATCCCGAGAACGGCGCGATCGTGATCATCGAGATGAACCCGCGGGTCTCGAGGAGTTCGGCGCTCGCCTCGAAGGCCACCGGCTTCCCGATCGCGAAGATCGCGGCCAAGCTCGCGGTCGGGTACACGCTCGACGAACTCAAAAACGACATCACGCGCGAGACACCTGCGAGCTTCGAGCCGACGATCGATTATGTCGTTACCAAGATCCCGCGCTTCACGTTCGAGAAGTTCCCGAGCGCCGACAACTTGCTGACGACGCAGATGAAGTCTGTTGGCGAAGTGATGGCGATCGGGCGCACGTTCAAGGAGAGCTTCCAGAAGGCGATTCGCTCGCTCGAGATCGGCCATGCGGGGCTCGAATCGCCCGCGCTTCCGCCGGGTGAAGCTGGCGAGAAGGCGCTCTGGAACATGATCGACAAGCCGCGGCCTGGCAGGCCGTGGGCGATCGCGGAGGCGTTCCGCCGAGGCATTACGGTGCAGGAGATCTTCGAGCGCTCGAAGATCGATCCTTGGTTCCTCGAGAACCTGAAGGAGATCGTCGACACCGAGCGCGCGCTGCAGGCGGCAGCGCCCGCGGAGCGCGTCGCGTTGCTACGGCCCGCGAAGCAGATGGGCTTCGCCGACGCGCGGCTCGCTGCGCTCTGGGGCATGCGCGAGGAGCAGGTGCGCGCGCTGCGCAAGCAACACGGCGTGATTCCGGTCTACAAGCGCGTGGATACCTGCGGCGCCGAGTTCGAGGCGCACACGCCGTACCTGTATTCGACTTACGAGGACGAGTGCGAGGCGCGGCCCACCAACGCCAAGAAGATCATGATCCTCGGCGGCGGGCCGAACCGAATCGGGCAGGGCATCGAGTTCGATTATTGCTGCGTGCACGCCGCCTTCGCGCTCAGCGAGGCCGGCTTCGAAACGATCATGGTGAATTGCAATCCCGAGACCGTCTCGACTGATTACGACACCAGCGACCGCCTCTACTTCGAGCCGCTCACGATGGAGGATGTACTTGCGATCGTGGATCGCGAGAAACCGTTCGGCGTGATCGTGCAGTTCGGCGGGCAAACGCCGCTGAAGCTCGCGGTGGCGCTCGAAAAGGCAGGCGTGCCGATCCTGGGGACTCCGCCCGACGCGATCGATCGCGCCGAAGACCGCGAGCGCTTCGACCTCGTGCTCGAGAAGCTCGAGCTGAAGCGTCCGCCCTCGGGCATGGCGCGCAGCTTCGAGGAGGCGCGCGCGGTGGCGGAGCGCGTCGGCTACCCGGTGCTCGTGCGGCCAAGCTATGTGTTAGGCGGCCGCGCGATGGAGATCGTACACGACACCGAGAGCCTCGCGCGATACATGCAGTACGCGGTGAAGGCCTCGCCCGAGCACCCGGTGCTCGTGGACCGCTTCCTAGCGGACGCGATCGAAGTCGACGTCGACGCGATCTGCGATGGCCAGCGCGTGGTGATCGGCGGCGTGATGGAGCACATCGAGGAGGCCGGCATTCACTCGGGTGACAGCGCTTGCTCGCTCCCGCCGTACTCACTCTCGAAAACGGTGGTGGACGAGATCGTCGAATCCACGAAGCGGCTCGCCCGCGAGCTCGGCGTGATCGGCCTGATGAACGTGCAGTACGCGGTGAAGGGCGCCGAGGTGTACGTGCTCGAGGTGAACCCGCGCGCCTCGCGGACGGTGCCGTTCGTGGCGAAGGCGATCGGCCGCCCGCTCGCGAAGCTGGCCGCGCTGGTGATGGGCGGGCAGACGCTCGAGCAGCTCGGCTTCACCGAGGAGATCTGGCCGAAGCATTATTCCGTAAAGGAAGCCGTGTTCCCGTTCGTGAAGTTTCCCGGCGTCGACACCGTGTTAGGCCCCGAGATGAAAAGCACCGGCGAAGTGATGGGCATCGACTCGGACTTCGGGCGCGCCTACGCGAAGGCGCAAATCGAAGCTGGAAACCCGATCCCGACGAGCGGCACGCTGCTCGTCTCGGTGCGCAAAGCCGACCGCGCGCGCGTCGGCGAGGCCGTGCAGCAGTTCGTCGATGCGGGCTTCAAGGTGCTCGCGACCGCCGGCACCGCGCGTGTGCTCGAAGCGATTGGCATCGCGGTGGAGGTGGTGCTGAAAGTGGGCGAAGGCGCACCGCACGTTGTGGACCGCATTGAGGCCGGCGACGTGCACCTCGTCTTCAACACAGCGGAGTCGATCCCGAGCGCCGTGCGCGATTCGTTCTCGATCCGCCGCGCGGCGCTGAACCGCGGCGTGCCGTACTTCACGACGCTCGCGGGGTTGCGCGCCGCAGCGGGCGCGATCCGCGCGCTGCGCACAGGCACGATCGGCGTGAAGTCGCTGCAGGAAGTGCACGCGACGAAGTAGGCGCGCGGAGATGCGCGAAAACGGAGCTGCGCGCGAGCAGAGCCGAGCTAGAGCGGACGGGTTCGCACACCGCTGGGAGGCAGCGGGGTCAGACCCCGCTGCCTCCCAGCGGTGTGCGTTTGCGCCTCGGATCCGCGACTGCAGCGGAACTTCCGAACGCAAGCGAGCGCAAACGGAAACTGCCGAGGGTCCTCGTGGTTCCGGAGAGCCGCGTTCGGCAGCCCGGCGCGTCAGCCTCAGAGGCAGCGGGGTCTGACCCCGCTGCCTCTGAGCGGTGTGCGTTTGCGCCCCAGAACCGCCACTGCATGCCCACGAGTCGGGTCGTAAGCGCGGCCCTCGATTCTTCGCGCGGCTCGTCGCCGTTACCATGCGCGCGTCATGGACGCGACTCCCTTCGCAGCAGCACTCCGCGCAGTCGCCGCGCCCCTCGCGTTCGCTGCCGCGAGCGACTTCGCGCGCGCGGATCGAGTGCGCGATTTCGAGGCGACCGTGTGCGCTGCCGCCGAGCGCGCCGCTGCGCTCGCGGTTCCGCCCGAAGCGCGCGGCTTACTCGATGCCGTGCGCGCGCGATTCGCCGAGCCGCTCGCGGATTCGGGCTCGCGACGCAAAGCCATCGCGGACTCCCTCCGAGATCTCGCGCCGCTGCGCGATTCCGGCTACGCCGACCGCGCGATCGCGCGCGCGGTCGCGACACTCCCCGGTGTCGGCGCCAAACGCGCGCAGCGGCTCGCCCAGCGCGGCCTGCGCACGATCTCGGATCTGCTCTTCCACCTGCCCACGCGCTACGACGACCGCCGCGATCCCAAGACGATCGGCGCGCTGCAGGTCGGTGAGCGCGGCACGTTCGTGGGCGAAGTGATTCTCGCGGATTTCGTGCCGATCCGCGGGCGCGCGCGCATCTATCAGGCCGTGCTCGGCGACGGCACGGGCACGCTCAACCTCAAGTGGTTCCGCGGCGCCGAGGCGGTGGCCGGCTCCGTCAAGAAGGGCGTGCGGCTGCGCGTCACGGGCGAGGTGAAGCGTTACCGCTTCGACAAAGAGATCATGCATCCCGAGATCGACGTGTTAGGGGAGGGCGACGGGGACGCGGGCGAAGCGGTGGTGCCCGAGTACGCGACGCCCGAGGGCATCCCGACGCGCACGTTCCGGCGCCTGATTGCCGCGGCAGTCGCGGAGTACGCGGATCTCGTGCCGAGCACACTGCCTGAGAAGCTCGCAGCCGCGCGCGGCCTGCCCGCCACTTCGGGCGCGCTGCGTGCGATTCACACTCCCGACGCGGACGCCGACCCCGAGGCGCTGCGCGCGCGCACGACGCCCGCGCACGAACGCCTCGTGCTCGAAGAGCTGTACCTGCTCGAGGTGGGTCTCGCGCTGCGGCACGCGGAACGCGCCCAACGGGCTGGAATCGCGGTCGCGAGCGATGGCCCGAGGTGTCGCGCCGCCCTCATCGCGCTCCCGTTTACGCTGACGGGCGCGCAACAGCGCGCACTGGATGAGATCGCCCGCGATCTCGCGCTCGCGCACCCGATGTCGCGCCTGCTGCAAGGCGACGTCGGCAGCGGCAAGACCGCGGTCGCCGCGCTCGCCGCCGTGGCGGTAGCCGAGGCCGGCGCGCAAACCGCCCTAATGGCCCCCACCGAGATCCTCGCGGAGCAGCACGCCGCCACGCTGCGCACGCTGATCCCGAGCCTGCGCATGGCGCTGCTCACCGCCTCGGTGCCGCGCGCCGATGCCGCCGCGATTCGCGCGCGCCTCGCCGCGGGCGAGCTCGACCTAATCGTCGGCACCCACGCGCTCGTGCAGGAAGACGTGCGCTTCGCGCGCCTCGCGCTCGCGATCGTCGACGAGCAGCACCGCTTCGGCGTGCTCCAGCGCGCGGCGCTCGCCTCCCGCGCGCCCGCCGGCCTCGAGCCGCACATGCTCGTAATGACCGCGACGCCGATCCCGCGCAGCCTCTCGCTCACGCTGTTCGGCGATCTCGACCTCTCGGTGATCGATGAGCTGCCGCCCGGCCGTACGCCCGCGCGCACCGAGCTGTTACGGGGCGGCGAGGGCAAGCGCGTCGTCGCAGAGGTGAGCGCCACGCTCGCGCGCGGCGAGCAGGTGTACGTCGTCTACCCGCTCGTTGAGGAATCCGAGAAGATCGACCTGCGCTCCGCGACCGAGAGCGCCGAGGCGATCCAGCGCGCGTTTCCGAAGCATCGCGTCGATCTCGTGCACGGCCGCCAGAGCGCCGCCGAGCGAGCGGCCGCGATGGACGCGTTCAAGCGCGGCGAGGCGCACATCCTCGTTTCCACCACCGTCATCGAAGTGGGCGTCGACGTCGCCAACGCAACGCTGATGGTGATCGAGCACGCCGAGCGCTTCGGGCTAGCGCAGCTTCACCAGCTGCGCGGTCGCATCGGACGCGGCTCGAAGCCGGGCGCGTGCTTGTTAGTGGCGCGCGGCTCATCCGAACAAGGAGAAGCGCGCCTGCGCGCGATGCTCGAAACCACCGACGGCTTCGTCATCGCCGACCACGACCTGCGCATCCGCGGCCCCGGCGACTTCTTAGGCACGCGCCAGAGCGGCTTCCTCCCCGACTTGCGTTTCGCTGACCTCGTGCGCGACGCCCGCCTCGTCTCGCTCGCCCGCGAAGCCGCGCGCGACACCGTGCGCCGCGACCCGCGCCTAGTGCGCGCACCCGATCTCGCGCGCGCCGTCGAGACGCGTTGGGGAGAACGGCTCGCGCTGGTGGGCGTGGGGTAGGGCGCGCGTGTCGGGCTGTGCAGCCGCGCGCGCAAGCGCCCATGACTCCGTCGGAAAGTGAGCCGCACTGCGCAGTCTGCGCCGGAGTGCTCGCATTTCGCGGTTTCGCGAAGAAACGTGTTGCTACCCCCCCCCGCAATAGCCTGCCGCTCCTCACCGGGTGCACGAAGGAGCAGAGATGTTGAAGCGAATTGCAGTGGCGGCACTCTTCGCTGCCGGCCTGAGCAACGCAGCGAGTGCGACGACCGTGACGTACTTGTTTACCGGAGTCGTGGACCAGTCCGCCCACGACGGTCTCGGTTGTTTCATCGCCCCGGTGGGAACTCCTTTCACGGCAACCCTCGCCATCGAACTCGCAACGCCAGGGTCGTCTACCGGTCTTTCCTGGGCGACTGCTTATGACGGAGCGGTTGTCTCCGCATCGTTCTCCATCGAGAGTGGTTCTGGAATGACCGGAGCACGCGTCAGCATGGGTGACGGCGTACCTGGCGCGGGCGACGGGATCCAGATTGATTCCAATGGAGCTTCGTTTACGGGTACGAGCGGTAGCTACGCGCTGACCGAGTTCCAGATCAACATCGACGACGCTGACGGGACGGTCTTCTCGTCCCAGATGCTGCAGATCCCGACCGACCTAAGTGAGTTCGAGTCAGCCAGATTCTTCATGCGATTCCTTTCCCCATCCATCCAGGGCCACCTCACCTCCATCCAACTCGTCCCCGAACCCTCTCTCGCCGCGCTCCTCGGCACCGGCCTCCTCGTCCTCGCTCTGCGCCGCTGGAGCGTTCGAACCTAATCGGTCTCGAACAACGCACGCTGCAGCCCAGACTGGCGGATGATCGACTGCGGAGTGCCGTAGCGGAGCTCGCGGTGGTCTGGGACGACAACCGTCGTCGTCGTGCCGGCGCTCCGTTTCTGCACGACGACGAGGCTGCCGCGGCGGCGGACCTCGGCGAAGCCGTGGCGCGACAGGATTGCGCAGACTTCGCGACCGGACAGGTTTGCCACCCTACCCACGCGCGACTTCGAGCCGCGTGACGTAGACCTCGGTGTGGAGCCGGCGATCGACCTCGGAGGGATCGGCCGACTCGAAGAACAGTTCCGCCGCTTCGCGGAGATTCGCCCGGGCGGATTCGACGGTTTCGCCCTGGCTCGCGATGTCGAGTTCGGGACATAGAGCCACGAAGCTGTCGCCTTCTCGCTCGATGATCGCGGTCAGCAGCTGAGTCTTCGCCATTGGAGTCTCCTCGAGCGTGGCATGCTAGCCGGGGCTGCACAGAGCGGTGGCCACCTCACCCCCATCCAACTCGTCCCCGAGCCCTCCCTCGCCGCGCTCCTCGGCGCTGGTGTTCTCGCCCTCGCACTGCGCCGCCGCGCCTAACTACCGCCAACCGCACGCTCACCTCGACGGCCCGCCTTCACGCGCCGAGCAGACGGCGCGCCAGCAGCGACTGCATCTCGCGTCGGCCATCGGCGATCAAATAGACGAACACTCGCTTACCGAGCACGCGGTAGATGACGCGATAGGGCCTGATGAACGTCTGGCGGTACTCGCGGATGCCGAGGGCGAGAAGCTCCTTGGGCCAGGCACCTCGCTCGGGAAAGCGGGCGAGCCTCTCGGTCGTCGCGAGGAGTCGGCGCAGCAGCTGCTCGGCCTTGGCGGGCGAATCGAACTCCACGACGTAATCGTAAAGTTCCTCGATGTCGCGCTCAGCGCCTTCGGTCAGCAGGACCTCGAAGCGCTTCACGCCCCGGCCTTCGCGCGAAGCCGCCGAACCACCTCACCGACCGGCTTGGCCTTGCCGGTTTCGATCTCCCGGTTGCCGAGCGCAAGGATCTTGAGCAGCGCCAGCGTCTCCTGCGTCTCGTCATAGGACGCGACGTCCTGGATGACAGCCTTGGCCTCGCCGTTCTGCGTGATGATCAGCGGGCGGCGCCCCGCGGCGAGCTCCAGCAACACCTCGGCGGCGTTGGCCTTCAGGTAGCTGATCGGCTTGATCTGAGATGAGTGGCGCATCGGAACTCCTCTCGAGTGAGGACCAAATGTAGTTCTTTATCGGTCTGGCTCAACCGAGCAACAGCTCCAAATCCTCCCGCGTCAGCCCGCGCAGCACGCCGGCATCGGCGCTGATCACCGCGTCCGCGAGCCTGCGCTTGCTCTCCTGCAGCGCGAGGATCTTCTCCTCGATCGTGTCCTTCGCCACCAGCCGGTATGCGAACACCGCCTTCGTCTGCCCGATGCGGTGGGTGCGGTCGATGGCCTGCGACTCGACAGCTGGGTTCCACCACGGGTCGAGCAGGTACACATAATCAGCAGCGGTGAGGTTCAGCCCGAGCCCGCCGGCTTTCAGGCTGATTAGGAACAGCGGGCAGGCGGAATCCTCCTGGAAGCGCCGCACGCGCGCGGCGCGGTCGCGGGTCTTGCCGTCGAGGTACTCGTAGGTGACGCCGCGGGCGTCGAGGCGCGCGCGCACGATCGCGAGCAGGCTCGTGAACTGCGAGAAGACGAGCGCCTTGTGGCCTTCATCGAGCGTCTCCTCGAGTTGCTCGAGCAAGAGATCGAGCTTGGCGGAGCCCTCGCCCGCGCGCGCCTTGTCGATCAGGCCCGGATGGCAGGCGGCCTGGCGCAGCCGTAACAACGCCTCCAGAACGTGGATCTTCGAACTCGCGAGGCCTTTGGCGTCGACCTCCTTCAGCACGCGGGCGCGGAAGTGGCGGAGCAGCTCGTCGTAGAGGCGGCGCTGCGGGCCTTCGAGTTCGCAAATGAGGGTCTGCTCGGTTTTGGCGGGCAGCTCCGCAAGGACTTGCTGCTTGGTGCGGCGCAGGATGAACGGTCGGAGGGCTTGCGCGAGCGCGGCGACGCCCGGGCCGCCGAGATCGTCGAGCACTCGCACGGAGCGCGCCGAAGCCCCCAACAACCCCGGGTTCAAGAAGTCGAACAGCGACCACAGCTCGCCGAGGTGGTTCTCGACGGGCGTGCCCGAGAGCGCGATGCGGCGGTCGGCGCGTAACAAGCGCGCGGCCTTCGCCGTCTTCGCGGCGGCGTTCTTGATCGCCTGCGCCTCGTCGAGCACGACGGCGTGGAAGCGCGTACCCGCGAGCTTCTCGATCTCCGCGCGCAGCGTGCCGTAGCTCGTGACGACGAGATCGTGCTCGGCGAGCTGATCGTGCAGCGCGCCGCGCGCCGCGCCGGTGAAGTCGAGCACGCGCAGCGTGGGCGCGAAGCGCGCGGCCTCGGCGAGCCAGTTCGGGACGACGCTGCTCGGCGCGACCACGAGCGAAGGCGCATGGGGCGCAGCGCTCGCGTCGCGGGCGGCGCCGTAGTGCCCCGCCAGCAGCGCGAGCACCTGCACCGTCTTGCCGAGCCCCATGTCGTCGGCGAGGCAGGCGCCGAGCCCGGCTTCGCCGAGGTAGTGCAGCCAGCCGAGGCCGCTCTCCTGATAAGTACGCAGCTCGCCCACGAACTCGCGCGGCGCCTGCATCACGCGCGGCTCGCCCGCGCGCGCGAGCCGGCCGCAGGCATCGCGGAACGCGGCGTCCGCGTCTACGACGGGCTCGCTCGCGAGCAGCGCTTCGAGCAGCAGCGCCTGGCTCGCGCGGAAGCGCACCCCTCCCTCGGTGGAATCGCCGAGCTCCGCGAGCGGCGCGAAGCGCGCGAGCCACTCCGCTGGCAACAGGCCGAGCGAGCCGTCGCCGAGTGTTACGGTCGTCTCGCCGCGTTCGAGCGCCGCGAGCAGCTCGGGCAGGCTGGCGCGCTGCCCGTCGAACTCGACCGCGCCTTCGAGATCGAACCAATCGATGCCCGAGCGCACCGTGAGCCGCGGCGCGCTCGCGCGCCGAACCCGCACACCCTGTGCGTCGACGCGCCAACCGCGTGTGATTAGGGCCGCGACCAGCTCCGGCATCCGCTTGCGCGGCAGCTGCACGTCGCCGAGCTCGGGGTAGCCCGTGGGCGGTAGCGGGGAGAAGCCCAGCGCCAGCGGCTCCTCCGCGAGCGCGGCTTCGAGAACCGCGTCGCGCCGAACGATGCTGCGGGCACGCTGATCGACGGACGCGGCGCGCGGATCGGCGCGGCGGAAGCGTTCGCTCCCGTATTCGAAGGCGACCTCGGCGTGGAACAGCGCCGCAGGCGTCTGGCGGCCGGGCGCGCGAATCGTCAGCAGCGGGCTCGGAGCGCCCGTGCTTTCCGTCCAGCCGAGGTCCTGCAGCCCCTCGATGCCCGTGAAGCCGTCCTGCGCCATGCGCTCGATCAGCGCGCCTACCTTCGCCTCGCGCACCGCGATCGGCCCGTGAGCGCGGAAGCCCTCGACGAGCGCGTGGCGTTCCGGATCCGCCAGACGCACGAAGCGGTCGCCTGTTAGGGCGAGCCCGCTCGCGAGCACGACGCGCAGGCCGCTGGGCTCGAGGCCACTCGCGCCGTGCAGCTCCGCCTCGAGCAGCAGCAGCCCCGTGCGTTCGTCACGCGAGAGGCGCAGCCTCGTCTCGAGCAGCGTCTCGTCGAAGCGCAGCAGACGCGGCGCGCCGTCGACGATCTCGCACAGCCGGCCGGTGCGGGCGAGCAGCGGCAGGATCAGCGGCTGGAGGCCTGCCGGAACTGTGCGCTCCCCGAGCGCCTCGGCAGCGTAATAACTCGAGTAGCCGAAGCGCGGGCAGGCGGCGAGCGCGCGCAGGGCTGCGCGATCGGGCTCGGGCGCCGCGTCGGCCTCCCAGCTCTGCAGCGTGACAGCGCGCGGCGCCGCCCAGGCGCCGTCTTTCTTGCGCTCGCGGCGCAGCAGCCGAACACCGAACGGTGCACCGCGCGCCGCGGACACCGGCGAAATCGCGTAGAGCAGTTCTCCGCCCGCCGTCGGCGCGCGAGCGCTGGGGGCACTCCGCACGCGTAACAACCACGGCGGCACGCTCCCGAAGAGCGCTGCGTCCGCGCCGGCGGTGTGTCCCGGGCTCGGCGCCTCCGGTTCCGGCGCGGGCTCGCTGCTGTCGAGCTCGGATTCCTCTTCCTCGACGAGTTCCTCCTCCTCGCCGATGTCTTCCTCCTCGAATCCGCCGTCGTCATGCGCAAGCTGTAGGCGCCCCGCCGGCACTTCGAAGCCTTGGGGATCGCGGTCGAGCGCGCAGAACAGCGCGTACAGGTGCTTGCAGGCGTAGCCATCCGAGAAGCGCGGACAGGAACAACTCGCGTGCAGGGTCGAGCCGCTAGGGCGCGGCGGGTCGATCCGCATCAGCACCGTGTAGGGCTCGCTCCCGCGCACGCGCGCCCCGACCGCGTTCCGCGAGCAGTGGCGGATCGTGAC
>JANNRF010000409.1:0-3662 GCA_031401135.1 Deltaproteobacteria bacterium
ACGCGCGCGCGGCCGTCGAAAGTCGGTCGACACTAAAGGGCGCCAGTGGTACTTCCCCGCGCCGTGGGCCGTTAGCTCAATCGGTAGAGCAGCGGGCTTTTAACCCGTTGGTTCCGGGTTCGAGTCCCGGGCGGCCCACCATGGCGCGTCCCCGAGGTGCAGCAGCCTCCGTGCCGGCCCCCGGTCTCGCCAGCGGCGTGCCCGAGCGCGCGGCAACGGGCTATGAAGCGTTTGCCGAGATGCGCGGCGAGGCGCGGGGGATCTTCGAAGATGGCGGAACCGCAGGACAGCTCGCAGCAAGGCGCCATTGGCGAAGCCGCTGCGCCCGCCGCCAAGGCGCGCCAGCCGCAGGCCTACTACGACGGCATCAAGCAGAAGTTCGCGGGCGAACGCGACCTGCGGCTGCGCTACCGGCCCGAGGGCACGGCGCAGTACACCTCCGACCTAACAGGTGTGCTGGAGCGCTACGAGGCCGACGCAAATGGCGGCGCGCCCGCGCCGCGCGAACCCGTCAACGACAGCGTCGAGGTTCTGTTCATCGGCGGCGGCTTCTCGGCGCTGCTCACCTCCGCACGCTTGCGCGAGATCGGCGTCGAGAGCATTCGCATCGTCGAGCGCGGCGCGGACGTGGGCGGCACCTGGTACTGGAACCGTTACCCCGGCGTGGCGTGCGACGTGCCTGCCTACGACTACCTGCCGCTGCTCGACGAGCTCGATTACGTCCCGAAGAGCCGATACGCGAAGGGTCCTGAGATCTACGGCCACTGCCGCGCCATCGCTAACAAGTACGACCTCTACGGGTTGGCGCTGTTTCAGACCACCGTCACGTCCACGGTCTGGGATGAGACCCAACAAGTCTGGCGAGTCGGCACCGACCGCGGCGACCAGATGCGCGCGCGCTTTGTGATCTGCGCCAACGGCACGCTCTCGCTTCCGAAGCTCGCGAAGATCAAGGGCATGGAGAGCTTCGCGGGGCACTCCTTCCACACTTCGCGCTGGGATTACGAGTACACCGGGGCGGATCTCTCGAAGCTCGCGGACAAGACCGTGGGGATCATCGGCACTGGCGCCACGGCGGTGCAGGCCATTCCCCGGCTCGGCGCCGCGGCCAAGCGGCTCTTCGTCTTCCAGCGCACGCCGTCGTCGATCGATTTCCGTAATGACTGGGCCACCGATCCGAACTGGGCGCGCAGGCTGCGGCCCGGCTGGCAGGCCAAGCGGCGCGAGAAGGCGCTCTCGGGCATGGCGCCCTCCGAGGCGCAGCAGGCGGAACTCGCGGTGCTCTCGCGCGAGGAGAAGATCCGCCGGCAGGAGAACGCGAACATCGATTACATGATGCGCATCCACCGGCGCATCGACGCGACCGTGCTCGACCCCGCGACCGCGAATGCGCTGAAGCCCTGGTACATGTTCATGTGCAAGCGCCCGTGCTTCGACGACAAGTATCTGCCCGCGTTCAACTCGCCGAGCGTTCACTTGGTCGACACGCGCGGCAAAGGCATTACGGAGATCACTCGACAGGGGCCGCTCTTCGACGGCAAGCAGTACGAGCTCGATCTGCTCATCTACGCAACGGGCTTCGAGGTGCAGAAGACGGGCATCTACAACCGGATCCTCGGCAAGGGCGGCCTCGATCTCGCGGACAAGTACCGCGACGGGATCCGCACGCTGGTCGGCATTCACTCCCAGGGTTACCCGAACTTGTTCATCATGGGCGGTTATCAGGCTTCGTTTCAGTTCAACCTGACCGACCTGCTGCAGACCCAAGGCGACCACATCGCCGCCTGCATCGACTACGCGCGCCGCCACGGCCATCAGTCGCTGGAACCCAGCGCAGCCGCCGAGGAGTGGTGGGTGCAAGAAGTGATCGAGCACCGCGGCAAGACATCGCGCAACCAGGATTGCACGCCGGGTTATTACAACTTCGAGGGCGAGTCGAACCGCCGGCAGGATGGCAACTACAACGGCGGCTTCCGGGCGTACTTCGACCACATGCAAAACGTGCGGGCGAAGCTCGCAGAGAACTTCGTGTTCACGAAGCCCTGAGCAAGCGGCGCCGCGCCGCGCGCAGCGAGCCGCAGGCGAGCGGAGTCAACGCGGTAGCCAGCGGACGCGCAGCGTCCGCCCAGCGGCGCCCCGCCGCGCGCAGCGAGGCGAAGCCGAGCGGAGATCGAACAGTGGCCTCCGCGTCGGGGGCCACCTCGACGTGCGCATTCGCGCGGCGCCGGTTGCGGCCGAGCGGGCGCTGCGCTCTGGTTCAGGGCCGCGCGATCAGCGCGAACAGCGTGTCCGTGAGGTGGGCGGTCGACTGCCGTGCCGTCGCCGGCCAGGCAACCGTGCTGTTCATGGCGGCGAACAGGAACAGCCGTACCGAGAGCAAATCGATGCCGCTCGGCAGCGAGCCTTCGGCCTGTGCGCGCGCCAGCAGCTGATGCCAATAATCACCGTAGTGGCGTTGGTTCGCGTACTGCTTCTTGCGAATCGCCCGGGGCGCTTGCTCCACGATGCCGAGCCCTGCGGATGCGTAATCGCCCAGGCTGTGCAGCGAATCGAGCTGCGCGTGAATGGCGGTCCGCAGCTGCGCGGCAGCCGACGCGCTCGGGCCCAGCCGCTCGACCTCCGCGCGCGTGTGCTCGAAGGAGTGCGCGGTGCCGAAGCGCAGCACCTCGTAGACGAGTTCGTCCTTCGACGCGAAGTGGTAGTAGACGCTGCCGGCCTTGATGCCCGCCTCGGCGGCGATATCGGACATGTTCGTGTCCGCGTAGCCCTTGCTCGCGAACAGATGAGCGGCCGCGTCGAGCACGCCCTGGCGCGTGCGCTCGGACTTCGTGGCAGGCGCTGCAGCGGGATCCAGCTCAGGCTCGGACATTGGGGCCTAACTATCCGGGCGCATGCCGGCTCGCAGCCGATCGTTGCGAAAGTCTCCGCTTGACTCTCGTTTCGAACGTCAATTAGAATCTAATCTCGACTCGAAGTCAACGCGGAGGCCGCATGAATCGTGAACGCGAGCGCGAATTGATCCGCCGGCTCGCGGACGGAGCCACTGCGTTACCGGGCCCGCTCGGCGATCACAGCGCTCGCAATCCGGCCTCGGCCTACACCTGCACTGCGCGCTTCGAGCGCGAACGCGAAGCGCTCTTTCGCGGGCTGCCGAACTTGGTCGGGCTCTCTGCGGAGTGCGCGCAGTCCGGAGATTTCCTAACCGCGAACCTGGGCGGAGTGCCGGTTGCCGTGGTGCGCCAGGCCGACCGCACGCTGCGTGCGTTCGTGAACATCTGCCGCCACCGCGGCGCCACGCTGCTCGATGGCTGTGGAAATCTCACGCGCGCGATCGCGTGTCCATATCACGGCTGGACCTACGAGCTGGACGGTCGCCTGCGCCAGCGGCCCGGCGCCGAGAGCGGTTTCGACGACGTCCCGAAGGAAGGGCTCGCGCTGCACGTCGTCGAGGTCAGCGAGGCCCACGGCCTGATCTTCGCGCGCGCCGCTGGCAGCGGGCCGTTCTCGGTGGACGCCGCGCTGCACGGCGTCGAGGAAGAGCTCGCGGCGTACGGGCTTGGTGATTATTGCCACATCGAGACGCGCAGCGAGGAGCACCCGTTCAACTGGAAGCTCGCAATCGACACGTTCACCGAGCCGTACCACATCCCGTGGCTGCACAA
>JANNRF010000410.1:0-1897 GCA_031401135.1 Deltaproteobacteria bacterium
CTCGGTTATCTCGAGACGAACGGCTACCTGACTCGTTAGGGCCAGCCAGCGTGAAACGTCTCGCGCTGCTCGGGTTCGCGCTCGTCGCGCTCTCGTGCGCGTCACCGGCAGCGCCGCCCGCGCCCGTGCCGGCTCCGCCGCGGCCGCAGAGCGCGCCCACGCCTCCCGTCGCCGAACTCGAAACGCGCACGCCCGAACTCGAGTTGTTGATGGCGCAGCGCCTCGAGCACGAAGGCAAGCTCGAAGAGGCTTACCAGGCCTACGTGCGCGCACTCGACGGCGACGCGCAGAACGCCTCGTTGTTGAAGCATCTCGCCGAGCTGGCGTTTCGCCTCGACAAGCAGGCTGAAGCGCGCGAGTTCGCGGAGCGCGCGGTCGCCAGCAAGTCCGACGACGCGTGGCTGCCGCTGTTCCTCGGCGAGAGCTATCGCGCCGACGGCGACGTCGCGCGCATGGAGAGTGTGCTCACGTCTGCGACCGGCGAGCCGCTGAGTAGCGATGCCGCGGCGGTGCTTTATCAGGCCTGGCTGCAGAGCGGCGAACTCGAGAAGGCGGGCAGCGTGGCGCGCTGGCAGACCGAGGTGGAGCCCGACGTGCCGGCGGGCTGGCTCAACCTCGCGGAGATCAGCGAGCAACGCGGCGACGCGGCGGGCGCCGAAAAAATCCTGCGCGAGGCCGACCTCAGGATTCCAGGCGCGCTCGACTTTCTGGCCGCGCTCGCGAACAGCCGGCGCGGGCGCGGCGACCGGCTCGGCGAACTCGGCGTGCTGAGTGAACTGCTCGCCCGCGCGCCCAAGGATGCGGCCTCGTGGCTCGCGAAGGCGGAGGCGGAGTTCGATCTTGGCCGCGAGGAAGACGGACGCCGTTCGCTGGCGCGCGCCGAGGAGCTGCAGCCCGGCGATCTGCGCACGAGCATGCGCATCGCGCTGCTCGATTTGCAGCGCGGCGCGTTCGCAGATGCCGAGCGCCGGCTCGCGAGCGCCGCCGAGTTGTATCCCGAGCAGTACGAGATCGCTTACTTCTTAGGTGTCGCGCGGCGTCGGCTTGGCGACAGCGAGGGCGCGCTGGCCGCCTTCGACCGCATCGCCGAGGAGCACGCGCGCTTCGCGGATGGGCGCGTGCAAGTGGCCGGCGTGCTCGAAGCGGCGGGGGATCACGAGGCTGCGCGCATCGAGGTGGAGCGCGCTCAGCGCGCCGATAACTCGCGCGCGCTGACTTATTATCACGCGAGCCTGCTCGCCAAAGGCGGCGACCTCGCGGGCGGCATCGCCGAGCTCGAATCGATGCTCCGCGGTGAGGCCGAGGATGCGGAGGCGCTCTACAACATCGGCGTGCTGCGCGGCGAAGCGCGCGAAGCCCAAGCCGCGATCGCGGCGATGGAGCGCGTACTCGCGCTCGAGCCGAACCACGCCGGCGCGCTCAACTTCATCGGCTACAGCTGGGCCGAGCGCGGCGAACGGCTCGACGAAGCGCAAAGCCTGATCGAACGCGCGCTCGCGCAGCGTCCCGAGGATGGCTTCATCACCGATAGCCTCGGCTGGGTGCTGTTCATGCGCGCGCGCGCCGCGTCGGATTCGCGCGAGGCGGCGCGCTGGCTCGATCAGGCACGCGCGCAGCTGGAGCGTGCCGAGCAACTGACCGGCGGCGACCCCGTGATCTCCGAGCACCTGGGCGATGCGTATCGGTTGTTGCCGGATCCGAAGCGCGCCCTCGATCGCTACCGGGAAGCGATCCGCCTCGAGCCTCGCGAGCACGAGCAGCCGGACCTGCGTCGCAAGTACGAGGAGCTGAAGCGGGAGATCGAGTCGAAGTGACACGGGCGGCGTGGCTCGGAGCGCTCCTGCTGCCGTTGGTCGCGGGCTGCGCCACACCCGGTCCCGGGCGCGGCCATGCGACG
>JANNRF010000411.1:0-3974 GCA_031401135.1 Deltaproteobacteria bacterium
ACGCCGCGCCCCGCCGTCGCCTGCTTCACCGCGTCGGCGAAGCGCTCGCTTCTGTAGTTCACCGCGACGTCGGCGCCGAGCTTCAGACATTGCTCGCACTTTGCAGCGCTGCCGGCGGTAACGATTACGCGCGCGCCGGCGGCCTTTGCCAGCTGAATTGCCGCGGTGCCGATGCCGCTGCCGCCGCCGTGAACGAGCAGCCAGCCATTGTTAGGGAGCGCCGCGAGTTGAAACACGTTGAGGAAGACCGTGAGGAACACCTCGGGGATGGCGGCGGCTTCCTCGAACGAAAGCGCGCTCGGCACTTTCATCGCCGAGCCCGCGTGCACGACGACATCTTCCGCGTAGCCGCCGCCCGCGAGCAGGGCCATCACGCGCTCGCCGACCGCGAAGCCGCGCGCGTTCGCGCCGAGCTCGGTGACGGTGCCCGCGCACTCGAGCCCGAGGATCGGCGACGCACCGGGCGGCGGCGGGTACGCACCCTGGCGCTGCAACAAGTCGGCGCGATTCACCGCGCAGGCCGCGACGCGAATGCGCAGGTCCTCAGCGCCGAGCAGCGGCGACGGCGCCTCGCCCAGCTGGAGAACCGACTCGTCGCCCGGCTTCTCGATCACGATTGCGCGCATGAAAAGCACGCTAGCGCTCGAGAGGAACGTTCCACGACGAAAGCGTGGGGAAACTCGTCGTGGAACGTCCCCGACGAAACGCCTATTTCAGTTCCCCGCGCCCGTAATCGAGGATCGTGCGCGCGATGATCAGGCGCTGGATCTGCCCAGTTCCTTCGTAGATGTCGGTGATGCGCACGTCGCGGAACCACTTCTCGATGAGGTGCTCGCGCGAGACGCCGAGCGGGCCGAGCAGGTCGATGCAGCCCTGGGTGATCTCGCGCACCGCGCCGCCGCCTTTGGCCTTGCTGATGGAGGCCTCCAAGTTGTTGGGCTTGCCGTTCTGCGAGAGCCACGCGGCGTTCAGCACCGTGAGCATCGCGGCTTCCTGCAGCGCTTCGAGGCGTTGGAAGCGGTCCGCCGCGGCGCTCTTGCCGTGCACGCCCGCGCCGTACGCGAGATCGACGCCCGCGGCCTCGAGTTGTTCGCGGGTGAAATCGAGCGCGGCCTGTGACATGCCGAGTCCGAAGGCCGCCGTCGCCGGGCGCGTCATGTTGAAGGTCTTCATCACGTCGCGGAAACCGCCGGAGTCGCCGCCTCTCGGGATCTCCTCCTTGCCGCCCAACAAGTGGTCGCGCGGGATGCGACAGTCCTTGAACACATACGCAGCGGTGTCGTCTGCGCGGATACCGAGCTTCTTCTCTTTGTGCGCGACGATGAAGCCGGGCGCCGTCTTGGGGATGAAGAACGACTTGATGCCCGCGCGGCCGGCGCTCTTGTCGAGCGTCGCCCACACCACGGCGCCGTCCGCGCGACAGCCGGTCGTCACGAAGATCTTCTCGCCGTTCACGACCCACTCATTGGTGGCCTCGTCGAGCCGCGCGCTGGTCTGCACGAGCGAAGGGTCAGAGCCGCAGCCCGGCTCGGTGATCGCCATCGCGAGCAGCAGCGGGCCCCACTTCGCCTTCTGCTCGGCGGTGCCGCTCGCTCCGAGTGCGGCGTTGCCTAGGCCGGCGCCGCGGCCGCGCCGCACGCGCACGGAGTAGTCGCCCCAGGTCTGGCCGGCAGCGATCAGCATGCCCATCACCATCGGCCCGCTGTCCTCTGGGCCGGGCTTGCGCATCACCGCGAAAACGCCGGGGAAGTTTGCCGCTTCCGGCAACTCGTCCGGCGCGAACTCATGCTCGTTCTCGTCGTAGTGCCGCGCGTACTTGCGCGCAGCCAGCGACTCCGAGCGCACGTAGTCGAGGATTTTCTGGTCTCGGTCGCTGAAGGTGAAGTCGATCATCGCGCTTCTCCTGAACTTGTTGGGCGGGCGGACGCGCGCGGCTACAGCGCGGCCACGGTGTCGAGCACCGAGAGCGTGCGCGCGTGCCGGTACCACATTTCGACGGGGTGCTCGCGGATGAAACCGTGGCCGCCGAGGACCTGCACGCCGTCATCGGAGATCTTCATCGCGCGCTCGGCCGTGTAGCTGAGAGCCTGATAAGCCTCGCGCGTCGCGTCGCGGTCGTGTTCGAGGAAGCTCGCGGCCTTCCAGACGAGCCAGCGCATTGCGTCCGTCTCGATGCGCATCTCGGCGAGGTTGAACGCGATCGCCTGTTTCTGCGCGATGGCCTCGCCGAAGGCGTGGCGATCCTTCGCGTACGGGATCGCGAACTCCAGCACCGCGCGCGCGAGGCCCGTGAGCAGCGCGCCGCTCGCCGCGCGCGAGCAGGCGAGCAGCCGCCGCGCGTCGATGCCGCGCTCGCCGCCGAGGCGATTCGCTGCGGGCACTTCCACTTTGTCGAGCGTGAGCGAGACCGCCGGCAGCGCGCGCAGGCCGAGCAACTTCTCGCGCTCGCCGATTGTTACGCCCGGAGCCCCGCGAGGAACGACGAACGCGTCGAGCGCCGCGAAGCCGCCCGTCGCCGCGCTCGCATTGCGCGCGATCACGAGCAGCTCGTCCGCGCGATCGCCCATGACGACGAAGCGCTTCTTGCCGCTCAGCACGAACTTGTCGCCCTTGGCCTCGGCCACGGTCGTGAGCGCGAGCGGGTCGAACACCGGTGACGGCTCGACCCAGGCGATCGTGCCGGTCGCGAACTTGCTGCCGCAATAGCGCGGCAGCAGCCGCCCCTGTTGCTCGGTCGTGCCGTGGTCGGCGATCGCGAACGCGAACGCGCTCGGCGCCGCCGCCGCGAGCGCGAGCGCCGCGTCGCCATGTGCAAGCTCCTCGAGCACGAGCGCGTTTGTACCCGGTGAGCGCGCCTCGCCGCCGCCGCCGACCGCCGCGGGCAGCTGCGTCGCGGTGAGACCGAGCTCCCAGCTCTGGTCGAGGAAGCCCGCGGGCAGCTCGCTCGCTTCGTCGGCAGCGCGCGCCGCGGGGCGCAGCACCTGCGCCGCGAACTCGCGCAGGGTGTTACGGATGAGTTCCTGCTCTTCACTCGCGCCGAATGAGATCATCGGGCAGTTCCCTCCGCCCTCGATCGGGCGATTTGATGGAAAAAGTGATCGAGCGCCTCGCGGCCGCCTTCCTTGTCGAGCAGGCCACGTTTGCGCGCATCGCGGGGATCGAGGAAGCCGAGTGCGACGGCACACCAGACGCGCGTCTCGGCCGTGTATCGGACGTCGGCGCGCGGCGCGAAGCCGGCGGTCACGCGGCACGCGCCGTCGTCGATCGCGACGCTCCACGCGCCGCCGCCTGGGCCTGTTAGGCGCACCTCGAACACGAGCCGCACGCCCTTGGCGCGCTCCTCGCGCAACAAGAACGGCAGCGATTCGAGGATCGAGACCGCCGACGTCTCGCTGAAGCGCTCGAGGTCGAGCTCCAGATCTTCGACGGCGTGCACCACGTACCAGCGCGCGAGCGCGGAGATCACCGGCGCGAGATCGTGTGCGCTCTTCGTCACCGCGTAGACGCCACGCTCGCCGTCCTCGCGCGTCACGAGCCCGTCTGCTTGCAGCTGACGCAGGCGCGCCGAAAGAACGCGCGGCGCGATGCCGGTGCGGCGGCGTAATTCTTGGAACCCGCACGGCGCCAGCAGCAGGTGGCGGACCAACACGAGCGTCCACTTGTCGCCGAGCCAATCGAGCGCGCGTGCGACCGGGTCGAAGATCGCCGCAGGGCGTGGGATGGCGGCATGGCCAGCCTTCCGCGCCGGCCCCTTCTGTGCCGGCCGGCGGGTTCCTTCTGATTCCTTCCGGGGCTTCCGTGTAGCCATCGAAGTGAGTATCTAGTTGATACTTATTCTCCCGGCCAGCCCGGACTTGGAGTTTTCTTCGCTCGCATTCGCGCCTAGCTTGCGCGGCGCCGGAGGTGGACAGGAGATCGCCGGCGGACAAGCACCGTCCGCGGGAGGAAAGTCCGGGCTCCATAGAGCAGGAAGG
>JANNRF010000412.1:0-10158 GCA_031401135.1 Deltaproteobacteria bacterium
ACGATCGCCGTCACGCTGCCATCGGGCTTGTATTCCGCGGTGTGCTTGTTGATGTGAATCTTCGCGAATCGATAGTCGAGGCTCTCCATCCACCAGTTCGCGAGCTGGAAGTTCCAGAAGTCGCACTCCGGCGGCGCGAGCTCCACGACCAGCGCCTCGTCCTCCGCCAGCGCCCAATGACTGTGGTAGTAGGCGATGTTCGGATCGCCGCCGGCGGCGAACGCCACCTCGTGCGGGAAGCGCGGCAGCTGGTTCGTGTGCTTGGTGAAGCCCTCGCTCCATTTCTGGAAGAGCCGCGAGGTGCCGAGCACCATCTTCGCCGCGCCCTGCAGCATGCGGTCGAAGCGCACGGGATCGAGCGGCTTCATCGGACTCGCCCCGCCGATGCGCTCGATCTTCACCTGCGCCGGCTCTTCCCTTGTGTGATCGAGCCGCGTCTGCCGGATCTGGATCATGCGCGACTCCGGCTCCATCGGCAGCCAGTTCGCCTCGCCCGCCGGCTTGTTACTGCTCGCGATGATCTCGAACGCGCCGTTCGCGCCGAGCTTCATGTCCTTCGCTTCGAGGTAGCCCGTGGTTTGCAGCGAGCCCGTCGAGGCGTAGTTGCCCTTCTGCGAGCCAAAGCCCAGGTAGTGCACCGAGCCGCGCGTGCCCCAGATCCGGTAGTCGTACTGCCCATTCACCGGCGCGTTCAGGTAGATGTTGTCAGGGCTGTCCATGCCCATCTTCACCGTCTCGCCGGTGGTGCGCTGGAAGACGGGCCGCTCCGAATCCGAGGCCTCGACGTACGTCTCGAGGCCCGCACGCAGCAGGCGCGTCAGGTAGCGGTAACCCTCCGCGCGCTCGAGCGGATCGAGGGGCGTCGAGGGCGCGAGCACCACCGCGCCGGCGGCTTTCAGCGTGTCGCAGAATTCCTCCCAGGCGCGGCCATCCATGAGGCGCTGAACGGGGTCCACGGACTGGCTCATTGGGGCAGCTCCTTGCGGCGGGGGCGCGCGAGTCTATCGCGAGGAAGCACGAGAGGCGGGCCTCGCGATGGGTGTGAACTGTTTCATAGCGGCGCGCAGCCGCTGCGGCGTATCACGCAACAGAATCCACACACCGCGAAGGAGTCCGCATGCACGTCAGGATCTGTGCCTTCAACTTGGAGAACCTGTTCAACCGCTACGCGCTGCTCGACACGCCGTGGGAGGGCCGCGATTACGAGAAGCTGGTCGCGGCCTACGACGTCGCGAGCATCGCGAGCCGCGACGGCGACATCGTCCCGTACGAGACGACGCAGATCCAGCGCAATAACACCGCGCTCGCGATCGAGGAAGCGAGGCCCGACATCCTGGCGGTCTCGGAGGTCGAGAACCTCATCGCACTGCGCAACTTCAACCACATCTATCTCGACGATTACTTCGACCGTCAGCTCCTGATCGACGGCAATGACCCGCGCGGCATCGATGTCGGTCTGCTGCTGCGCAAGGGATTCAAGGGCGAGATCCGCGACGTGCGAACTCACGTCGATGAGACCGGGCTCGACCCGAAGACGAAGCAGCCGAAGCCGATCGTTCGCGAGGCGCGCAGAGGCTTCGGCTACATGGCGCGGAACGCAGTGTTCTCGCGCGATTGCCTCGAGGTCGACGTCAAGCTCGGCGCCACCACGCTCACGCTGCTGGTGAACCACTTGAAGGCGCAGGACGGCACCAAGACTTCGGTCGCGCGCAGGCGCAGCCAAGCCGAACGCGTAGCCGAGCTCGTCACGTCCAGCGCGAAGCAAGGGCGCAAGCCGATCGTGCTCGGCGATCTCAACGTCGACGTAAAGAAGAAGGACGGCTCGCTCGACTCGCTCGTCAAACACAAGCAGCTCGTGGACACGAACAGCGCCTGGACTCATTACTACGCGAGCGCCAAGAGCGTGAGCCGGCTCGACTACATCCTGATCGACAAGACACTGAAGCAAGTCGGCGCGGCCGAGGTCGTGCGCAGCGGCCTCTCCACGAAGTGCAAGCAACACCCCGGTCCGCGCTTCCCGACGATTGGGCCGGAGCACACCGAGGCGAGCGACCACTGTCCGCTGGTGGTGACGATCGACGTGTGAAATGCCCCGCGCGGGCGATGCTGCTGGAAGTAACGTGGGCGCATGACACCGCGCTTCGGCGTTCAGCTCCACACCCTGCGCGAAGACCTCGCGCGCGACCCCGAAGACACGCTCGCGTTCGTCGCGCGCTGCGGTTATGCGGGCGTCGAGACGGCGGCGCTGCACGGCCGCAGCGCTGCGGCTTTTCGCAGATTGTTAGGCGCGAACGGGCTCGCGGTGTGCAGCGCGCATGCGATGCCGTTCGGCTCCGATGCCGAGCGCGCGCTCGATGACGCGCAGGCGCTCGGCGCGCCGCTCGTGGTAGTGCCGTTCGCGCACCCGGATCGCTTCGCGAGTGCGAGCAGCGTGGCCGCGCTTGCCGACGAGCTGAACGCCGCGTGCGCGCTCGCGCGCAGCCGCGGCCTGCGCCTCGGCTACCACAATCACTTCTGGGAGTGGCGGGCGCTCGAAGACGGCGGCGCCGCGTTCGACGCACTCGTCGCGCGGCTCGATGCGGGAGTCGAGCTCGAACTCGACATCTATTGGGCAAAGACCGCGGGCCGCGACCCCGCCGCCGAGATCGCGAAGCACGGCGCGCGCGTTACGCGCCTGCACCTCAAGGACGGGCCGGCAGACAAGCCTGAATCGCCGATGACCGCGCTGGGCGATGGCGTCGTGGACCTAAGCGCCGCGATGAAGGCAGCCAAGCACGCGGACTGGATGCTGGTGGAGCTGGATCAGTGCGCGAGCGAGATGCGCGAGGCGGTGAGGAGGAGTGCGGAGTGGCTCCACCTCGAATCGCTCACTCGCGTCACAAGACCACGGGGGAAACCATGACCTCGAGCGTCGGCGTGTTGGGGCTTTCGCACGTCGGGATTCGCGTGCGTGACTACGCGCGTTCGAAGGCGTTCTATGAGCAGCTGGGTTTCACACTTACCTGGGGTCCGGCGGGACCCGAGCAGGTCGCGGCGATGGTTCACGGCTCCGGACTAGAGATCAACCTCATCGTGAATGCCGCGCGCGACGCGCCGAATGTCCTGATGGACGTGAGCGAAAAACACGCTGGCTACACCCACGTTGCGCTGAAGATCCGAGATGTCCTGGACACGGAGTCGGCCCTCCGAGCTGCGGGGATCGAGATCACCGGCAGGCGCGGATCGAATCCAGTGCGCGCGCTGTTCATTCGGGACCCCGATCGCAATGTGATCGAGCTCGCTTCGGATTGAGCTTGCTTCCTCTCACACCGCCAACACCGTCCGAATCCCCTTCGCCGCGCGCAAATCCGCCACCGCCTCGTTGATCTCGCTGAGCGGCCGGCGTGAGGTGATTAGGGCGTCGAGGTCGAGGCGACCGGCGCGCCAGAGCGCGAGCAGGCGCGGGATGTCGCGCACGCTGTTGCAGTCGCCGAGCAGCGTGCCGCGGATCTTCTTGCCCATGGACGCAACGAGGGCGGCCGGCGCCAGCGTCACGGCCTGGTCGAGCGGCGGCGCGCCGACCACCACGATCGTGCCGCCGATTCGCGCGGCGAAGAAGCACTGCGTCACGAGCGCGGCGACGCCGGCGGCCTCGAAGGCGTAATCGGCGCCGATGCCGCCGGTGATTTGCTGCACCGCGGCGAGCACGTCGTCCTTGCTCGGGTCGAGCGTGTGGGTCGCGCCGAGCGACTTCGCGATCTCGCGCCGTGACGCAACCGGGTCGCTCACGATCACCAACGATGCATTCGCGAGCCGCGCGCCTTGCACGACCGAGAGGCCGATGCCGCCGAGGCCGGTAACAAACACGCTCGCGCCCTCTTCCACGCGCGCGGCGTTGAGCACCGAGCCCACGCCGGTTTGCACTGCGCAGCCAACCACGCAGGCGATCTCGAGCGGCGTGTCCTGCGGCACGACCACCGCGCCCTGCGCGTGCGTGACGGTGTACTCGGCGAAGGCCGCGACGTTCAGGCCGCGCCAGACTTTCTCGCCCTTGCGCGTGAGCCCGGTCGAGCCGTCGGGGAACGCGCCGGTCATTACGCCCATCGCGAGCGTGCACACGCTGAACTCGCCGCGCACGCACCAGTAACAAGTGCCGCAGGGCGGGCACGGCGTCAGCACCACCTTGTCGCCGCGCTTGTGCGAGCTGACGCCGGCGCCGACGGCTTCCACCACGCCTGCGGCTTCGTGGCCGAGCACGATCGGCGTGGTCATGCCGGCGTCCATCACAGTGACGTCGGAGTGGCAGAGCCCGCAGGCGTGCACGCGAACGAGCACTTCGCCCGCGCGCGGCTCGCGGATTTCGAGGTCGTCCACCAGCTGAACCGGTTCGCCCTTCGCGACATGCAGCGCAGCGCGCATGAAAACTCCTTATGTGTGAGGCGGCCAGCGTAGGCCGCGGAGTACGCTGCGCGCGATGTCTCACAGCGAGTTCCCGCGATGCGCGTGATGGTCACCGGCGGCACCGGCTTCACGGGCTCGCACACGGTGCGCGCGCTGCGCGCCGCGGGCCACGAGGTGCGGCTGCTGGTGCGCGATCGCGCCAAGGTGCGGCGTGTGTTCGAGCGCGACGGCTTCGTGCCGAGCGACGTCGTGGTGGGCGACGTGATGGACGAAGCCTCGGTCGTGGACGCGATGCGCGGCTGCGACGGCGTTTTCCACGCCGCTGCGCTCGTCGATCTGCGGCGCTCGATGGCGCAGCGCGTGCTGGATACCAACGCCGCCGGCGTCGAGCGCGTGATCGTGGGCGCGGCGAAGCGCGGGCTGCCCTCGATCGTTTACGTCTCGAGCATGTCGATCTTCTTCCGGCCGAGCGCGGCGCCCCTAACACCTGAGAGCGAGATCGTGCCGCCGAGCACCGCGTATGCGCGCTCGAAGGTAGACGCGGAGCGCGTGGTGCGGCGGCTGCAAGACGAAGGCGCTGCGATCCGCATCTGTTATCCGGCGGGCATCGTCGGGCCCGACGACCCGGGCATGACCGACGCCAACCGCGCGCTCTGGGCGTGGATCGCGCAGATGTCGATCGACACGGACGGCGGCTTTCAGCCCGTGGACGTGCGCGATGTCGCGGCGCTGCACGTGAAGCTGCTCGAGCTGCCGGCAGGCCCGCATCGCTACGCGGCGGCGGCGTCGATGCTCTCGTGGGCGGAGAACTACGCGCTGATCGAGGAAGTGACGGGGCGGAAGCTGCGGCTGCGAGTGCCGATCTCGGGCGCCGGCCTGCGCGCGCTCGGCCACGTCGGTGATTTCGTGAAGCGCTTCGTCGACTTCGCGTTTCCGCTGACGTTCGATTCGATGTTGTTCGCGACGCAGTGGCCGGGTGTTGATGCGAGCCGCACCACGCGCGAACTCGGCCTGAGCTTTCGGCCCGTGCGGGAAACCTATGCTGACGCGATCCGCTGGCTGCATCGCGACGGGCACATCTCAGCGAAGCTCGCTGGGCGGCTGGCGGGCTAACGCGAGCCGGCGCGGCCGGGCGCGGCCAGGATTGACGCATCGCGTTGCGCTGAGAGGCAGCGGGGTCAGACCCCTTTGCCTCTCAGCGCGGCGTTTTTTGCGTCCGAGCCGGCCGCCGCCGAACGCTGGCGAGACGCCTTCGCACCGCGGTTGACACGCTCCGCGCAGTTCGAGGCGGTTTGCCGGCGTCGCGCCTTCGCGCCTTCGCGCCAGAGAGGCAGCGGGGTCTGACCCTACTGCCTCTCTGGCGCGTCATTTCGCCGCGAGTCAAAACGCAAGCCTGGCGCGGCGGCGATCCTCAAGCTCACCCCGCGCCCGCCGAAAAGTCTCACGATGGCGACGACTTGGGAACGAAAGACGCCGGTTCGTGAGGCGGCAGCGATGGCGCAGAAGCGCCCGTACGTGCTCGTCGTCGACGACGACGTGGGCATTCGCCGCGCGCTCACGCGGCTGTTCGAACGCGACGGCCTCGACGTTCACGCCGTTGGCTCCGGCTCCGAGGCGCTCGCCGCATTCGCCGACCGCGCGCCCGACCTCGCGGTCGTGGATGTCGGCCTGCCCGATATCGATGGTCTCGCGCTCTGCGAACGCATCCGGGCGCATCCGAGCGGCGCCGAACTCCCGCTGATCGTGCTCACCGGCCAGAACGACGAGAGCACACTCGCGCGCGCCTTCGACGCCGGCGCCAGCGATTTCGCGAGCAAGGCGGAGCCGCTCGCCGCGTTGGTGCAGCGCGCGCGCTTCCTGCTGCGCGCCCGAAATAACACGCACGCGCTGCGCGAGAGCGAAGCGCGCCTGCGCGAGGCGCAGCGTCTCGCGCGGCTCGCGAGCTGGCGCTGGGAACTCGCGTCCCGCGCACTCACGGGCGAGGCGGAACTCTGGCGCGTGTTAGGCACGCCGCGCGGAGTGCTGCCGCACGTCGCCGAGAGCGAGCGAGATGAACTCGCTCTGCGCATGCGCGAGTGCCTCCAGAGCGGGCGCGTTGTTACCGGCGAGCTTCCCGCCAGCGGCGCTGACGGCGCGCTGCGAACGCTCCGCTACCGCATGCAGCTGGCGCTCGACGAGCACGGCGAAGCGCTCGCCCTCGAAGGCGTCGTGCAGGACATCAGCGCCTGGCGCCACTCCGAACAGCGCGCGCAGTTTCTCGCCGAACACGATGCGCTGACGGGGCTCCCGAATCGCGCCGGCTTGCTCGCTGAACTCACGCGCATCAGCGCGACAGCGAGCGGCGAGGCGGCCGAGTTCGGCGTCGTCGCGCTCAGCCTCGAATCGCTCGGGCGCGTCGCAGAGACGCTCGGGCGAGAAGCGGCCGACCTCCTGCTCCGCGAAGCCGCGAAACGCCTAATGGCTGCCGCGGACCGGGCGTTCCTCGCGCACGCGAGCGAGGGCCAATTCACGCTCGTGGTCCAAGGCCTGGGCGGCGCCGCGGGGCTCTCTGCCCATGCGGAACGAGTACTAGTGGTACTCGACGCCCCGATCCAGCTGGCGAACCACGAGCTGATGATTACGGCGGCGGCTGGTGTTTCGCGCTTCCCGGGCGACGGCGAAGATGCGGTGGCCGTGCTCTGCAGCGCCGAGCGCGCGCTCGCGCAGGCGCGCCGCGGCGGCCCCCGCGTGCAGACGCACAGCGCGGCCACGAGCGAGGCCGCGTTGCGCCGTTTCGCGCTCGCGAGCCGCCTCGCGGGAGCGATCTCGCGCGGCGAACTCACGCTGCACTATCAGCCGAAGATCGCGCTCGGCACGGGCGAGATCGTCGGCTTCGAGGGGCTCGTGCGCTGGCATGAGCCCGAACTGGGCTTGCTCGCGCCGGGCGAGTTCATCCCGATCGCGGAGGAATCCGGCCTAATCGCTCCGCTCAGCGATTGGGTCGTGCGCGAAGCCTGTCGTCAGATCGCGGCGTGGCGCACAGCCGGGCTCGGCGATGTGCCGATCGCGGTGAACCTCTCGGCCCAACAATTCCAACGCGAGGGCATCGCAGCGCGGATCGCCACGATCCTGCGCGAGTGCGGCGCGGATCCCAAGCTGCTCGGCATCGAGGTCACCGAGAGCGTGCTGCTGGCCGACGCGGATCTCGCGATTCGCGAACTGCGCGCGCTGCGCGAACTCGGCATCGAGCTCGCGCTCGACGATTTCGGAACCGGCTTCTCTTCGCTCTCCTACCTGAGGAGACTGCCCGTGAACATCGTGAAGATCGATCGCGCGTTCATCTCCGAGATCGCTACTCGCGAAGATGCTGCCGCCCTCACGGCTTCGATCGTCTCGATGGCGAAGGCGCTCTGGCTTCGCGTCGTCGCCGAAGGCGTCGAGAAAGAAGCTGAACGCGAGCTCGTGGCGATCTGGGGCTGCGAGGAAGCGCAGGGGTACTTGTTCAGCCGGCCCGTTCCGGCCGACGAAGCAGCGGAGCTCTGGCGCACGCGCGGCCCGGGCACGGCCGTGGAGAATCCAACGGGCTAGCGTGCCGGTGCGCTCGAGAAAGCGCGGAGGCGCGCATGGCGGGGAAGTCGCAGAGGAAGCCCGAGGGCCGGCTCGCGGGCAAAGTGGCAGTGATTACGGGCGGCGCGAGCGGGATGGGACGCGCGACGGCGCTGCGCTTTCTCGCGGAAGGCGCGAGCGTCGTAATAGGCGATATGAATGAAGCGACGGGCAAGGAGACGCTCGGGCTCGTAGCGAAGCTCGGCACTGCTTCGCGCGCGGCTTTCCTGCGCACCAACGTCGCGGACGAAGACGACGTGGCCGCGCTGATCGAGCACGCGCTCTCAGAGTTCGGCGGCCTCGACGTCGTGTTCAACAACGCCGGCATCGGCGGCGCGCTCGGCAGCCTGCTCGAGATCGATGTCGAAGACTGGGACGCCACCTGCGCGGTGCTGCTGCGCGGCGTGTTCCTGGGCATCAAGCACGGCGGCCGCGCGCTCAAAAAACTCGGCCGCGGCGGCTCGATCATCAACACCGCCTCGGTCGCCGGCCTCTCGGGCGGCGCCGGGCCGGCTTGTTATTCCGCGTGTAAAGCCGGCGTGATCAACCTCTCGAAGGCAGCGGCGCTCGAGTTCGCGCCGCTGCGCATCCGCGTGAACGCGATCTGCCCCGGCGGCATCTTGACGCCGCTTCTCCACCGCGGCCGCGAAGAGCAGACGAAGCAGCGCCTCGAGCGCTTGCAGCCGTGGCCCGCGCACGGCCGTGGCGACCACATCGCCAACACCGCGCTGTTCCTTGCGAGCGACGAGAGCGAGTTTGTTACGGGCGAATCCATCGTGGTCGACGGCGGACTCACCGCGGCGGGGCCTTCGATCGCGCGGCACCGCCCCGCCCCGCCGAGTGACGACATCGCGCGGCACTTCGATTTCGTCGGGCTCGATTGGGGCAGCACCGGCAAAGCCGCGGTGGTGAGGAAGCTCGCGCCGAAGGGGTGAACGTGACGACTCGAGAATTTGCCGCAGTGCTCTTCGCCACCTTGGGCATCTTTCTCGGCACACAGGCGCTCGTGGCGTTGCCGTTTCTGTTGATGTACTCGCCGTTTGGACCCATCGATTCGTACGACTCGGAGTCGTTCGTTCTCCTTGCGACGGGATTCGCCGTCCAACTCGCAACCGCTGGCCTCCTCGTTCTCGCGCGGCAGCCGCTGGCCGCCCGCTTGTTCGAGGAATCGACGCCGGGCGACTTCCGCGTCGATGGCGCAGATCTGACGCGCGCCCTGCTTGCCGCGCTCGGCGCCTATTTTGTGACGACGGGGTTGGCGCACGAACTGCCGACTGCGGTGCAAGGGTACGCGTCGGATCCCTCGAATACGCGGAATCCAACCTTCTGGCGCTGGGCGATCCAGCTGGCGATCGGAGCCACACTGCTCTTCAGCGCGCGAGGTATCGCAGGCGCCATCGCCCTGCTTCGAGACGCAGGGCCGAGACGGACCTAACGGCTCGGCGGCGTCGCGCGCTAGACCTGATGCTCCCCCGCGAGCGTCTCCGCCTCCGCGAGCCAGCTCGCGTCTAGCTTCTCAGGCACGAGCTCCGCCTCGCGCGCGATCTCGCGCTGCAGCGCAGCGATTACGTCTTCGCGCGTCGCACCGGGCACTTCGTCCTCTACCGCGCCAACCGTCGCAGGCTCCCACGCAACGCCCATCGCCGCGTACACCGGCACGAGCACATCGCGCACACGCGCTGAGTGCTTCACCACGATCACGCCGCCGACGTGCGCCGCGCCCTTCACGAGCCGCTGGCCCACGCCCATCAGCTTCGCCTGGCCGCGCGCGCTCACGCTGTGATCGCCGGGGCAGTACTCGCCCGGTACGGCGCCGACGCGCGCATCGACCCCTAATGACTGGAGCGCGCGCGCAACGACGCCCGCCATCCAGTCGAAGCGCGCCGCAATCGCGCCGCGCGGTTCGGGGTCGGGCACGCACCACGCGAACGCGATCGTCTCGCTGTGAAAGACCGCGGCGCGGCCACCGGCGAGACGCAGGATCGCGCCCCAGCCTTGCGCGTGCGCTGCTGCAACGGCCTGGCGAAACCCGGGGCGCGCGCGGTCGAGCACCGAGAACGCCACGACGTCGCTGGGTGTGTGCAAGCGCAGCGATTCGCGCGCGTGGCCGCGCGCGGCGGCGTGCAAGAGCGCGCGCGAGACGCCGGTGTCGAAGGCCGCGCGCTCGCGAAACGATTCGGTGTAGAGCGAAAT
>JANNRF010000413.1:0-3710 GCA_031401135.1 Deltaproteobacteria bacterium
CAGCGCCGCGTCGACGACTTACGGGGTGCTCGTCCACGCGCAAGAGAAGCTCGACGGCGCGATGAGCGTCGTCACGCAGCACGGCGTCTACGTGGACGCGTGGCTGCGCACCGCCGCCGGCTGGCGCAGCCAATCGCGCCGGCTCGACAATCTCTTCATCGTCGGCCGCTTCCTCGGCCCGAACGAAGTGAAGGCCTTCGCGAAGCCGCTGCCCTATTGAGCGAGTGAGCCCTGCCCGCCCGGATCAGGCTCACCCGCGCTGCGTTCGCCGCATCGCGACGAGCAGCGGCAGCGTGAGCACGAACGCGCCGACCGTGGGCACGAGCACGTGGGCGAGCATCAGGTGCATCGCTTCTTCCGCCGGGCACGTCGCCTGCGCCACGCTGCCGCCGAGCGCGGCTGCGCCCGCGGCGGCTGCGAGCGCGATCGTGAGCGGGCGAAACGGCGCGGCACGCCCCCCAAACCAGCCGAGCGCGAGCGCGGGCACCAGACCCACCGCGAGCGCCGTAACAAGGCACGTCAGATCGTGCCCGACCGGCAGCCGCCACTCGACGAGCGGGCTGCGCGCGAGCAGCGCGAAGCCGACGCCCGCGGCGATCGCCATGCCCGCGGCGCCGAGCGCGAGGCCTGCGCGCGCGAGGCGCTCGCGGCCGGGCACAGCCAGCGCGAGCGCCGCGAACACGCCGCCGAGCCCCGCAACGAGCAAGCCCGCGAAGATTCCGCCTGCGCTGATGGGCATTGCGAGCGTTTCCCAGAACGTCGGCGCGAGGCCCTTCACGCCGATGCCCACGAGGCCGATCGCCAGCCACAGGAGCAACACCGCCGCCGCGACGAAGCGAATGCGCGGGAGCGGCTTCACGGGCGTGAGATCGCTGGCGAGATCGCGGATCAGCGCGCGCGTGGGATCGGCGCTCATGCGCGCTCCCGGCCTAATAGATCGCGCAGCGCGAGGTAACCGCGGTGTGCGCGCAGCTTGAGCGCGCCCGGCGTTGTCTTCGCGCGCTGCGCCGCCTCCGCCACCGAAAGCCCCTCCACCTTCAGCAGCATCACCGCCTCCCGCTGCACCGTGGGCAGCGCTTCGAGCGCGCGTTCGAGGGAGCGCGGCAGCGGCTCGGCCTCGGCGCTGGCGCGCGCGTTCGGGTCTTCGGCTAGGTCCGCCGCATCGACACCACCGTCGCGCGCGCGTTGCCGCGTGCGCCTGCGCAGCGCGTCGATCACCGCGTTGCGCGCGATCGTGCGCACCCACGGCTCGAGCTCGCGGCCGGCCTGGAAAGTGTGGCGAGCGGTGTGGATCGAGAGCAGCACTTCCTGCATCACGTCCTCCGCGTTCGCGTCGTCGCCAATGCGCGCGCGCACCAGGCCGCGCACGAACGGCAGTAATTCCTCGAGCAGGCGCTCGTACGCGAGCGCGTCGCCGCGCTGTGCCGCTGCCATCCACTCGCGCCAGCGAGCCCCGCGTTCTGCCGTCTCGAGCAAGCCTGCCTCGTGCGCTCTAACGAACCGAGCGCGCGCGAGGTTACGCCGGCTCCGGGGCCGCGGCCCGAGCCGCGCGGCGTTCGCTCCACCAGCCGTGCGCGTGGAGGACGAGCAGGCCAACGCCCTCGAAGATCACGATCGCGAAGGCGAGCCCGCCGATACCGGGGAGGCTCACGAGCACGCCGAGCAGCAGTAGGCCCACCGCCAGCGAGACCGCGAAATCGCGCAGCGTCGCGCCCTCCGAGCGGAGCACGCTGCGGCCGACGACCGCCGCCAACGCGATCGGGCCGATGTAGACGAGTGCGCCGCAGAGCAGCACGCCGAACAGCGCGGCCGGGATGCCGAGCACCGTGATCGCGAGCAGCACCAACACCACGGGCGCGAGGATCATCGTCGCGAAGCCGGCGCCTACCGCGCCGAAGAAGCGCCCCGCGGTCTCGACGCGAATCGCGAACAGGCCCGGCGCGAGCGCGAACAGCACGAGTCCGGCGACGAACGCGCCCGCCACCATCACCAAGCGATGCATGACGTAGCTCGCCTGAGAGATGCGCTTCAGCGGCGTCTTCGGCGCGCTGCCTTCCATCACGTTGCGGGTGATGGCGCCGAGCGCTGCGCCGGTTGCGATCACCGGCTCCTCGCCCTCCGGCATGTGCAAGTCGATCTTGCCCGGCACCACTGCCGTCGCGAGGAACGAGACCGCCGCGGCGTGGATGCCCGCGTCGCGTCCGATCCGGCCCGACACCACGATGTCTTCACCTGCCGCAATCAAGTCGCGCGCAATCTCGCCTTCGAGCCGCGCGCTCTCGCAGGCGACCGCCGCGTCGCCGCCGACGCGCGCCGCCGCTTCGAAGGAGACATCCTCGCCGGCGCCATAGAAGTTCTTGCCAACGCTCCCTTCCACGCGCACGTCCTCGCCCGCGCAGTGCGCGCTGCCGCCGATCGTGCCCGCCAGCTCGATTTCCTGCCCCGCGCAAAACACGTTGCCTTCGACCGTGCCGCGAATGCGCACCGTCTCGCCGAACGCGATCAGGTCGCCCGTGATCGTGCCCTCGATCGTCACGCTGTCGCCCCAGGCGATCAGCGAGCCGTCGATTCTTTCGTCCGCGCCCACCAGCACGACGTCCTGATCGCGCACCTCGAACGCCGCGCGCGCGCTGTCAGGCGCGAGCAGGCCCGCGGCGAGCAACACCAGCAGCGCAGCGGCGCTGCGCCGGCCGAGCCGCACGCGGCGCGCGAGCGCATCGGCCGCGAGGTACGCGATGCCCGCGAAGGCGACGAGCGCCGCGAGCGCGAGCGCGAAATCGAACCAGGCAGCGAAGGTATTACGGACGGCGAAGAACAGATCGACCAGCATGTTTGCGACTCCAAGATTCTCGGTTGGCGCGAGCCAACGCAGCGGGCGCGGAAGAGCTTCGACGAGCGCACTCGCGCCCAGGGACGCGAGCGCGAGGGCAGCGACGGCCAGTGGCAGGCCGAACGCGATGCCGCGGCCGGCGGCGGCGGGCGTAACAGGTGCGGGCAAGCGCTCGTGTACGAGATCGCGCAGCACGCGCGCCTCGTCGCGCAGCGCGAGCACGCTGCGGCGGCAACGCGCACACGAAACGAGGTGCGACTCCAGCGTGCGCACGTCGGCGGCGCCGAGGCCCGCGTCGACGTAGGCGGAGATCTGCCACTCGTGGGGGCAACTCATCGCTTCGCTCCCGCACGGAGCGAAGCGCCGCCCGCCAGCGCCTCGCGCAGCTTCGCCTTCGCGCGAAACACCAGCACCGCAACTTGCGCCTCGCTGACGCCGAGCGCCGCCGCAATCTCGGCGTAGCTCTGGTCCGCGAGGAAGCGCAGCACGAGCGGCGCGCGGTACTTGGGGTCGAGCACCGCCAGCGCGGCTTCGAGCTGCCCACTGCGCTCGCGCGCCAGCAGCAGTGAGAGCGGGCTCGCGGCGTGCGCGGGCAGATCGTCGGGCGCGAGATCGCTCGCATCGAACAGGCGCCCTTCGAGCGCGCGCCGGCGCAGACGATCGACACAATGATGTGACGCGATGCCCAGCAGCCAAGCGCGCAGCGGGCGCCCGTCCCAGCTCGCGGCCGCTTGTTGGGCGCGCAGGAATGTCTCGCTGCGCGCTTCCTCCGCGTCGTGCGAATTGCCGAGCATGCGGCGACAGAGCCGGAGCACCTCCGCGCCGAAGTAGCCATGCATCCCAGCGTGATCGAGCGGCGAGGACGGGCCCGTGGCGGCGA
>JANNRF010000414.1:0-1959 GCA_031401135.1 Deltaproteobacteria bacterium
AAGCCCTCCATTTGCTTGGCGCCTTCCCACGCTGCGACGTGCCGGCCGTAGCCGCTGTCGCCGGTGTGAAACGCGACCGCAACGCCGGCCTCTGCGCAGCGCGCCCAGAACGGATCGTGCGCGGCGTCGCCGAAGCCCACGCTGCCTTGGGCGCGCGGCACCGGCGCAGGGCGCAGGTAGACCATGTGCGCACCCAGCCCTAACACGCGCTCCAGCTCCGCGGGCGCGAGTTCCGGCGCCGCGAGCGAGAGCATCGGCACCGCGAAGATGCGCCCCTGATAGGCATAGCCCCAGTCGTCTTCGAGCCAACGGTTGAAGCCGCTCAGCGCCGCGAGCGTCGCCTCGGGATCGTGCGCGAGCGGCGCCTCGATGCCGCAGCCGAGCGTCGGGAACAGCAGCACGCGCTCGACGCCCTGCGCGTCCATGGCTGTTAGGCGCGCATCGCGGCTCCGGAACGCGGGCTGAATCGGCTGCAAGTTCCCGAACAGCTCGGCCATCGACTTGCCGCTCGGGTTCACGCCGCGGAAATAATCCTCGAGCGCCCCGGGCGCCGAGACCGGATCGAAGCTCGGGTTCGGGATGAACTTGTCGAGCTTGCCGCCCACCAGAATGCGCCGCCGCCCACGCAGCTCCACCCATTCCACGCAGCGCTTCTGCATGCGCTTCTCGACGTGCCGCGTGAACGCGTCCTCGGCCTCGTAGTAGTGGTTGTCCGCGTCGAAGGGGCGGTAGCCGACCTCGCGCATCGCTTACTCCTTCAGCTTCAGCACCCGCAACGCGTTCTCGCGCAGAAACTTCGGCCAGACGTGATCGCGGAACGGCACGCTCGGCATCTCGGTCATGATGCGCTCGAGCGAGAGCCCCATCGGGTGGTAGCCCGCGTACATGATCTTGTCTGCGCCGCGCGTGTTCGCGTACTTGATGATCGCCGGCGGATAGTGCTTGGGCGCGAACGCGCTCGTGCAGTAGTGCAGCCCCGGCCACTTCAGCATCAGCTTCACCGCGAGATCTTCCCACGGCTCGCAGCCGTGCATGGTGATTAGGCGCAGCTCCGGGAAGAACCAGCACACCTCGTCGAGGTGCTCGACTTTCTGGCACGCCATCGGCACGCGCGGCCCGGGCACGCCCGCGTTCACGAAGTACGCGATGTCGAGCTCGCAGGCCTTCGCGTAGAGCGGATAGAACTTCTTGTCATTGATGGGCACTTGCGGCTGCAGGCCCGCCGGGAAGGTCGAGAGCGCCTTGATGCCGAACTCGTCGTGCATGCGCTGCGCAAGCCGCACCGCCTCCATGCCCGTGTTCGGGTCGACTTGCAGCGTTCCGAAGAAGCGATTCGGGTGATTAACAAGCGCCTTGCGCCCGGTCTCGCTGAGCGGGCTCGCGGGCGCCCAGCGGATGCCCCACTTGTCCATCTCTTCGAGCGTTACTTCGATCGGATCGCGGCCCTTGCCCCAGTCGTAAGGCACGCCCTTGAACATGTACTCGACCGGGAAGGTGCTTTCCTTCGACCAGCCGTCCTTGGCTTGCTGCCGCAGGAAGTCGTAGGTCTTCGCGTGGTCGGTGATCGGGAAGCCCAGCATTAGGTCGACGATCGGGATTCCTTGGGGCATAGGCATCGGAGGCACTCCTTCGCAGCTTCGCATGATGCGTCGCGCCCAGACGCGTCGCCACGCTCGCCGCTAGCCTGCGATCCCTTCGCGGGAGGCGCACGATGCAAGTCGCTCCGATCACGCTCGAAGGCGCGCACGTGCGCCTCGAGCCGATGCGCGACGAGCACGCCGAGGGACTCGTCGCGGCGGGCTGTGGGCACTCGCTGTTCCGGTTCTTCCCGTTCTCGCTAGAGGCGGAAGAGGCGATGCGCGGCTACGTGAAGCTCAACGTGGCGGCAGCTGCGAGCGGCGCCGTGCTCCCGTTCGTGACGATCGAGCGCGCGACGAATCGCGTGGTCGGCGCGACGTC
>JANNRF010000415.1:0-4221 GCA_031401135.1 Deltaproteobacteria bacterium
TAACACGGCGCCCAGAACCAACATCTTCAACTTGCGCATGATTCCTCACTTCCATCCCGCCGCGGCACGGCACCCTGCCAGGTTGCGTTGGGAGTCAATTTCGGCGGTGGCGCGAATCTCGGATCCGCTGAACCGCCGGTACTGAAGTGGCCGGAAACGGTCGAAAGTGTCAGCGCAAGTTTCGAAATGCGAGCAGTTTGCGTGCGAATTGCTGGGCCTGTCGGTCCTAGGAGGCCTTCGCCGCTCGCGCGAGTTCCTGGAGGAGCGCCTGCGCTTGCTTCTGCTCGGGAAACTCGCTCGCCGTCAGCGCGGCCTCGGCGGCCGTCCGCGCGTCCTCGCGTCGGCCCAGCGTCTTCAGAGCCACGGCGCGGTGCAGCTGTGCGAGCCCCCATTCAGGAGAGCCCGCCTTCGCGAGGCCGACCGCCTCCTCGAACTGCGGGAGCGCCGCGTCGGGCAGCTGCTTGGCGAGGTACGCGAAGCCAAGCGTGTCGGCGACGCCGCTCACATTCGGCATCGCTGCCCGGGCCTCCTGTGCGAGGCTGAGCGCGCGGTCGAGATCGCGGCCGCTCGTGACGAGCAGATAGGCGAGGTCGTTCTTGGGTCCCGGGTTGCCCGGAAGGTCCTTGGTGATGCCCTCCAGCAACGCAATCGCCGGGTCGTTCTGGCCCTGCGCAGTCAGCAGGCTTGCGAGCAGCACGCGGCCACCGATGCCCAGCTTGCCGGCGGCATGCGACGCTTGCAGGCGCTTCACGGCTTCCTCGCCCTTCCCGAGTTTGGCGTAGGCGGATACGAGCACCCGCGCCGCCAGCGGGCTCGGAGCGTCCGGCTCGAGCCGCATCGCCTCGTCCGCGCTCGCGATTGCGGCTTGCGCGTCGCCGGTTTGGAGCTGCACCCGCGCGAGCGTGACGTAAAGCGGGGCGAACCCAGGGGCGGCCGCGATGGCGGCTGCGAGCCGCGCTTTCGCTTCCTCGTTTCGCCCGGCGGCAAGATCGAAACCCGCGGCCTCTTCGAGCAACGAGGGGTGATGCGGGCTCGCCTCGAGCGCCTTTGCCACGAACTCCTCCGCTCGCTTCGGATCGCGCGCTCCCTCATGGCGCGCGAATAAGATCACCGCTTCGAGGGGTGGCTCCGGTAACGCGAGGGCGATCTCGAGGAGCTTTCTGCCCTGGGCTTCGCGACCGATCGCGTAGAGCGCCTGCGAATAAGGCACGAGGTCGGCCGTAACCACGCGTCCGCCCCCGAGATCGCTCATCTTTCGGAAGCTCGCCGCCGCGGCCTCGTAGGCGCCGCGCCCGAGTTGCGCCCGCGATTGCAACCTAAGCAGGGAGAGCTGCTGAAGCGGCGTTCCGCTCAGGCTGAGTCCTCGTTCCGTCGCTCCTAGGGCCGCACCGAGGTCGCCCTCCAACAAGCGCAGCTCGGCGAGTTCCGCAATGAGCGGCACTGTCAATCCAAAAGTGTCGATCGCGCCCTCGAGCGAGTCGGCAGCAGCCCGGAAATCTCGCGCGCGGCGCTGGAGTTTCGACTGTGCCACGCGATCTTCGAGGCTCCCCGAATGTTCCTTCGCGAGACGCGCCGCCGCCGCCTTCGCGGTGGCCTCGTCGTTCGCGTCCAGCGCGAGCTCCATCTGCGCGAGCAGCAAGCTCTCGCGCGGTTTGACCTTGTCTGCGACCGCCGCGAGGTGCGCGAGCGCATCCTTGGTGCGGCCTCGCTGCACGAGATCGCGCGCGTAGAACGCGTGTGCGCGCGCATCCGCCGGGCGCTCGGTGATCAAGCGCTCGAGCACGGCAGAACGCGTCGCGTCCGGCGGATCGCTCAGCTTGGCGAGCCGGCGCCAGAGGTCGAGGCGATCGGGGTGGATCTGCGTGCCGCGTTCGTACGACCAGCGCAGAAGTTCATCGTCCTTGGCCGCGCGCGCGTAGGCGATCGCAGCATCGAGCGCGCGATCCTCGGATGCGCCGAGCTTGGTCGCGACCGCGAGCGCCTCGCGATAGGCCGCCGGCGCTTCGCTGCGCCGCGAGGGCCAGCTCGCGAGCGTGTTGGCGCGCTCGACCCATGCGATCACCTGGGTCTGATGTTCGAGCGAGTCGTCTTCCGCCTTGGCCGCGCGTTCGAAGGCCGCGAGCGCATCCGCGTGGAGCGAATCCGGCGCCACTTCCTTGGACAGCGTGAGCTTCCGAATGCGGGCGCGCTGGACGATTCCCGTCTGGATTTGGGCGCGCGCGCTGGTGGGAGCGAGTTCAGCGGCGGTGAGCGCCGCCGAGAGCGCCGCGTCGACATCGCCGCGCGCGAGCGCAATGTCCGAGCTGCGAACCCAGGCGAGCGAGTTCTTCGGATCGTGCGCGAGCACGCCGTCCACGAGACGCTGCGAATACCCGGGATCGTCGCCGAGCATGAGGAACGCGAGCGCGAGCGCCGCGTCGGCGTGCTTCGGATCGAGGCGCAGCGCTTCCTCGTAAAAGAAAACGGCGTCCTGAATTTCTTCGCGCTGGTGGAGCAGGCTCGCGATTTCGAAGTTCACCGCAGCGTTCCTGGGCTCCGCCTTCAGCGCGTTGCGCAGCTCGAGCAGCGCGTCATCGCTTTTGCCTTCGGCGCTGAGCCGCTCGGCGCGCGCCAGGTGCTCTGCGGCGCTGTCGCCCTGCCCACAGGCGCCGAGCCAAAGCGCAGCACCGAACAGCGCCAGCGGCGCGACCCGGCGAATGAACCCTCTCGCACGCGTCATTGCGCGCTCGCCGGAGGCGCGCTCTCGAGCCGCGCGAGCTCGCTCTTCGCGGCCTCTGCTTCGGGGAAGCTCGCGCTCGCGAGCGCTTGCTTCAGCTCGGCCTTCGCGCCATCGCGGTCACCGCTGCGCTCGAGCGCGAGCGCAAGGTGGTAGCGCGCCGTCGTGTAGCCGGCGTTTTTCTCCAATGAGATGCGGAACGCGCGCGCGGCTTCCGGGAAGCGTTCTTGCTTGAGCCGCACGTAGCCGAAGGTGTCGAACATTTCCGCGCGCCCGCTCAGGCGCGTCGCTTGTTGGGCGAGTTTCTCGGCGCGCGCGAGGTCCTTGCCTTCTTCCGCAAGCATCCAGGCGAGATCGTTCGCCGCGCCCGCGTGGTCGGGATACACGCGCACGAAGCGATCGAGCCGCTCGCGGCCAGCAGCGGAATCGCCAGCAGTAATCAGCGCGGTGGCGGCGAGGTAGCCTGCGTCGGAGAGCGTCGCGTCGAGCGCGAGTGCGCGGTCGAAGCTCGCGACCGCGCTCTTCGTGTCGCCCGCGCCGCGCGCTGCGAGGCCGAGCGCGAGATGCGCGAGCGCCTCGTTCGGGTCGGCGGCGAGCGCCTGTTCCGCTGCGTCGCGCGCTTCCGCGTGACGGCCAGCGCTCGCGAGGAAGTTCGCCCGCAGCGCGAGCAGATCGGCGCGGCCGGGCGACTTGGCGAGCGCGCTCTCGATGCGCGCGAGGCCGGCTTCGGCGCCGTTTGCCTCCGCCGCGAGCGCCGCGGATTCGCGCAGCGCAGCCGTGTTCTCAGGCCGCGAGAGATCGAGCTTCGCCTTCGCGATGCTCGCATCGAGCGCGGCGAGCGCGGGTGCTGCGCCCGACACGAGCGCAGTGATGCGCGCGTGTTCCGCGATCGCCACGGGCTTCCACTTGCCCTCGCTGCGCGCGCCGAGATCTTCGAGCGTGCGCGTCACCTCTTCGCTGCGGCGTGCGGCGGCGGCGGCGCGGGCGGCGACCAAGTGACCTTCGGGCCCGGGTGCGCCGCGCTCGTTGATGTGCCGCCACGCGAACGCGTGCGCTTCCTGGTACTCGCCGCGCGAGAGATGGATCTGCGCCATCTGCAACGAGGCATCGGTCTCCTTCGGCGCGTGGCGCGTCGCCTCGCGCAACTCGACGAGCGCGCGCTGGTCGTCGCCCAGTGCGAACGCAGCGGAAGCCGCGCGAACACGTACCGCCCAGTTATCAGGCCACTGCTCCAGGGCTGCGCTGTACTTCTCGAGCGCGGCCGCGCGTTCGCCGCGCGCCTCCGCGATGCGCCCCTCGATGATGTTGCGGAACACAGCGCTCTCGATCTTCTCGAGCGCAGCTTCCGCCTCTGCCACGCGGCCGAGATCGAGCAGTAGATCGGCGCGATCGGCGTAGAGTTCCTCGCGCTCCGCGTCGCCGGCGACGGCCAGCGCGCGATCGAGCGCTTGCAGCGCGCCATCGAGGTTCTGCAGGCGCCGCCGCAGGTTCGCGAGCGCCGACCA
>JANNRF010000416.1:0-1636 GCA_031401135.1 Deltaproteobacteria bacterium
CCCGCCGATAACAAGTGGTACGCGCGACTGATCGTCGGCGCGGCGCTGGTCGACACGCTCGAGAGCCTCGGCCTCGATTACCCGAAGCTCACGCGCGAGGCGAAGCGCGCCTTCAGCGCCGCGCGCAAGGCGCTCGAGCGCGGCTGAGCCGGGCGCAGCGGCGTTGGGCGGACGCTGCGCGTCGTCCGCTGGCTACCGCTTTGACTTCGCTCGCTTGCGGCTCGCTGCGCGCGGCGAGCCGCCGCTTGCTAGCGCGTGTCGCGCTCCCGTAACAACAGCGTGCTGTCCTCCCAGACGCGATCCACCACCGCCAAGCCAAGCCGGTCGAGGATCCGCAACGAGGCTGCGTTCTCTGGCGCAACCGTCGCGATCACGCGCCGTCCGTGCGCGTGCGCCGTGCGCACGCCCCAGCTCGCGAGCGCGCCGCCGAGCCCGCGTCCCCAGGCGCGCCGGGCGAGCACGTACACGAGTTCCCACTCCTGCTCGCGCGTGTGCTCGGTCTGTTTCAACTCGACGTGGCCGACGATCTCGCCGTCGAACTCCGCGGCGTACACGAACGCAAAGCGCTGCTGCGGGCCGATCTCGAGCGCTATCAGCCAATCGAAGATGGCGTTGTCGCGCTCTTGATCGACGCTGCCATCGCCGACGAAGCGCAGCACTTCGGGATCCCCGAACAGCGCGAGCCAAGCGCCGCGGTCTTCAGCTCTCCAGGGGCGCAGACCGAGTGCCCCGGCCTTCAGCCCCGCGGCTATCGCGTTGACGAAGCGAACCTCCGGCTCGCTGCGCGCGGCGAAGCGCCGCTTGCTCAGCCTCCGACCGTCCACGTATCCGCGCTGTGCAGCAGCGCTCGGAGGTCGCCGGGGCCCTGCTTGTTGAGGGCGCTCGTCACCTGCGCGTCGAGCACTTCTTCGTAGGTGCTCTTCTCGACGGCGCGGAACACGCCCAACGGGATCGGGAACTCAGGGCGCCCGAGCGTTGCGAGCGCGAAGGCGTAGGCCGCGCTCTCGTGCTTCTCGTTATGGATCGCGATGCCCCTCGCGGCCGGGTCTTCGCCCTCCGCGAGAGCGATTACGGACGGCACGCCGTCCGTAATTTTGATCCCGCGCTTTTTGCCCTTCGGGCCCCACACCAGTGGCTTGCCGTGCTCGAGCGTCATGCCGGCCTCGGCGCGCGTCTTGCGGTCTTCGACCTCGAGGAACTCGTTGTCGTTGTACACCGGGCAGTTCTGGAGGATCTCCACGAACGCGGTGCCCTTGTGTTGGTGTGCGCGCAGCAGCATTTCCTGCGAGTGCGCGGCGTCCACGTCGACCGTGCGCGCAACAAACGTCGCGCCGGCGCCGAGTGCGAACGAGATCGGGTCCACCGGGTGGTCGATCGCGCCTTGCGGCGACGACTTCGTCTTTGAGCCGGGCCGCGAAGTCGGCGAGTACTGGCCCTTGGTCAACCCGTAGATGCGGTTGTTGAAGAGCAGGATCTGCAGGTTCAGGTTGCGGCGGATCGTGTGCAGCAGGTGGTTGCCGCCGATCGAGAGGCCATCGCCGTCGCCCGTAACAACCCAGACCGAGAGCTCCGGCCGCGCGCTCTTGATGCCCGAGGCGAAGGCCGGCGCGCGCCCGTGAATGGTGTGGAAGCCGTA
>JANNRF010000417.1:0-2307 GCA_031401135.1 Deltaproteobacteria bacterium
TCGCCTCACCGAGGAGCGCAGGAGCGGGAGCGGGGTGTGGCCGCGGAGGGCCGCTACGGGCAACGCGGTTGCACGCCCGAACGCAGCGAACGCACAACGGATCTCCGCCACCACCTCGCTGCGATGCAGAACTCGCCCCGCTGTTCGTCGTACCCGCTGCTCGCACACCATTCAGCCAAGGCCCGCAGCCGGACAGCACCCCTCCCGCCCCGGCGCGGCGCCACGAACGAGAACTCTTCGGTCCCGACGCTGCGCCACCGACGCCACTCGTACTAGGCTCTCCTCTTCCAAAAAACCGTAAGTCAGGAGACCTCGTCCATGGAGTTCACGTACAGCGACAAGACCCAGTACCTGATGAAGAACCTGCAAGCCTTCATGGACGAGCACATCTACCCGAACGAGAAGAAGTATTACGCCCAGCACGAAGCCCAGGCCGACCGCTGGCAGACCCCCGTGCTGATGGAGGAACTGAAGGCCAAGGCCAAGAGCGCCGGTCTTTGGAACCTGTTCCTGCCCGAGAGCGCCCGCGGCGCCGGCCTCACCAACCTCGAGTACGCGCCGCTTTGCGAGATCATGGGGCGCGTCGGCTTCTCGTCCGAGGTGTTCAACTGCGCGGCGCCCGACACCGGCAACATGGAAGTGTTCGAGCGCTACGCGAACCCGGAGTTGAAGAAGCGCTGGCTCGAGCCGCTGCTCGAAGGAAAGATCCGCTCGGCGTTCGCGATGACGGAGCCGGCGGTCGCCTCTTCGGACGCGACGAACATCGCCACCGAGATCCGCCGCGAAGGCAACGAGTACGTGATCAACGGTCGCAAGTGGTGGACGAGTGGCATCCTCGATCCGCGCTGTGAAGTGTTAGTGCTGATGGGCCGCACCGATTCGGGCGCGGCGCAGCACGCGCAGCAGTCGCAGGTCGTCGTGCCGCGCAACACGCCGGGCATCAAGGTCGAGCGCTTCCTGCCGGTGTTCGGCTTCGACGACGCGCCGCACGGCCACGGCGAAGTGAGCTTCACCAACGTGCGCGTGCCGGTGACGAACATCCTGCTCGGCGAGGGCCGCGGCTTCGAGATCGCGCAGGGGCGCCTCGGGCCGGGCCGCATCCATCACTGCATGCGCGTAATCGGCGTCGCCGAGCGCGCGCTCGAGAAGATGTGCCAGCGCCTAATGACTCGCACGGCGTTCGGCAAGAAGATCTACGAGCACTCGGTGTGGGAAGAGCGCATCGCAGATGCGCGCATCGAGATCGAATGCTCGCGGCTGCTCACGCTGAAGGCCGCCTACATGATGGACACGGTGGGCAACAAGGTGGCGCGCGCGGAGATCGCGATGATCAAGGTGAAGGCGCCGGTGATGGCGCTGAAGATCATCGACGACGCGATCCAGGCGCACGGCGGCGCGGGTGTTACGGAGGACTTCGGGCTCGCGAAGACCTGGGCTTCGATGAGGACGTTGCGGCTGGCGGATGGGCCGGACGAGGTGCATCGCCGAACGATCGCGAAGCTGGAGCTGAAGAAGCAGGCGGAGCGGGCGGGGGTGAAGCTCAAGTAGGTCGTTAGGGCGGGGCGGTTTCGGAGCTGCCCGTTCGTTGCGCCGCTCGGGGCCGGGAGGGGTGCTGCCCGCCTCCGGGCCTTGGCCGTATGGAGTGCGGGCAGCAGGTACATCTGGCGTCCGGGCGAACACTGCATGGCAGCGAGGCGATTGCGGAGATCCGCTGTGCGTTCGCTGCGTTCTGCTGTGCGATCTCGTTGCTCGTAGCGGCCCTCCGCGGCCACACCCCGCTCCCGCCCCTGCGCTTCTCGGCTTGCGAAGAGGCTGCGCGCACGGGCGGGGAGTTTTGAGGGTGACGGCGCCTGCGGCGTTGAGCCGCAGGCGCCGTCACTTTTTTAGCGGGGCGTGCGCTGCCGCGTTTTTTCAGAAGCGCGGCGAGGTGCGCTCAGCGCGGACTCGTTGCCAGTACGAAGAGTTCTGTTGCGAACCCGAACGCTTCGTCGCGCCCGAACGCCCGCACACCTCGCTGCAAAGTGCCGCCCCGGCGGCTCGATGCCGCCGGGGCGGCACCCTCCCAATAAGTAATCGACTCGGCTGCTCGTGCAGTTGCAGAATCGCAAGGAGCGCAGGGGCGGGAGCGGGGTGTGGCCGCGGAGGGCCGCTACAGGCAACGAGCCTGCACGGCAGAGCGCCCCGAACGCACAACAGATCTCCGCCACCACCTCGCTGTGATGCAGAACTCGCCCCGCTGCCCGTCGTACCCGCTGCTCGCACACCGGGTGGCCAAGGCCCGGAGGCGGACAGCACCCCTCCCGCCCC
>JANNRF010000418.1:0-7536 GCA_031401135.1 Deltaproteobacteria bacterium
GCGGCCAGCTGAAGTCGATCGTGTATCCGGCGATCATCGACTGAGCAAGCGGCGCTTCGCCGCGCGCAGCGAGGCGCAGCCGGGCGGAGATCGAACAGGGGCCTCCGTCGTTGTTGCGCCTCGACGTGTGCATTCCCGCGACGCCACTGACCTGCAAGCGGCGCTTAGCCGAGCGGAGCTGACAGGTGTTAGGGCGCGCCGGCGGCCAGCTCGCGGCTGAGGCGGCTGACGATCTGCAGCGAGGAGCGCAACACGTTTCCGAGCAGCGCGATCATCAGCCCCGGCTGCGCGCGGCTCGCGCTCTCGAGCGCTGCGCACGGCAGCACCCAACACACCGCCGCGCTGTCTGCGCGCACGAAAGCGGAGCGCGCGCCGCGCTCGACGAGCGCAGTCTCGCCGAACGTCATGCCCGGCGAGAGCGTCGCGAGGCGGCGCAGCTCGCCGCTCTGCCCAGACGCGAGCACGCTCAGCCCGCCGCGCACGAGCAGGAACAGCTCGTTCGCAGCGTCGCCCTCGCGCACGACGAACTGGCGCGGCGCGAACTCGCGGCGCTCGGCCAGCTGCGCGACGCAGCGCAGCTGCTCGACGTCGAGCCCACCTAACAGCTCGTGCTCGGCGAGCGGCAGCTCGAGAGCGTCTGCGGAAGCCGCGCCGTGCGCGCTGAGCAGCCGGTTCTCGCACCACTCGAGCCCGGCGTCGAGCTCCGCGTACTGCACGAGCCGCGGCAACGAGCCGTTCGCGACCGCCTCGCCGAGGCTGCGTTCGAGCTGCGGATGCCGCGCGAGCCCGACGAGCGCAAACTCGCGCCCAACGCCGGCGCCGCCGATCAGCAGCTCGCGCAGGATGTGCGCGGCCGGCGCGTCGATCTCGCGCACGCTGGCGAGGTCGAACACGCAGAGGAGCGTTTCCGCCGGTTCGCTTCCGAGCTTGCGCGCGACCAGCTCCATGCCCGCGAACGAGAGATCGCCCTGAAGCCGGTAGATCACGGCCTCGTGCCCGTGCTCGGCGAGCAGCTCGCGCTCGCACTCGGAGCGCCCGCGCCGCGAGCTTCTCGCGCGCAGGTCGAAGCGCGCGCGCAGCGCCGAGAGCGCGATGCGTGGCGCGTTCAGCGAATGCAGCCCGAGCTCGTTCGAGAGCGCCCGGCACACGGCCACGCCGCGCACGCTGTTGCCGCGCGCGTCGAGCGGCGGCGAGAACACGCCGATCCCGAATTGCCCTGGCAGCACCGCGAGAATCCCGCCCGAGACGCCGCTCTTGGCGGGGAAGCCGACCTGATAGAGCCACTCGCCTGCGTAGTCGTACATGCCGCAGCTGGTCATCACGCTCAGCACTTCGTCGACGTTGCCGGCGCCGAGCGCTCGCTCGCGCGTGACCGGGTTCACGCCGCCGCCCGCCAGCGTGGCAGCCATTATGGAGAGATCGCGCGCCGTCACGTCGATCGAGCATTGGCGGAAGTAGAGGTCGAGCTCGGGCTCGGCGTCGCGCGTCAAGATGCCCGCGTTGCGCAGCATGTGGCTGATCGCGCGGTTGCGATGGCCCGTTTCGCGCTCGGAGCGATAGACGGAATCGTTCAGCTCGACGGGCCGGCCGGTGTAGAGCGCGAACAGCGCGAGCATGCGGTTCCAGCGATCCTCGAGCGAGTGGCCCGCCACCAGCGACGCGGCCGCGATCGCGCCGGCATTAATCATCGGATTGCGCGGCCGGCCCGTGCCGGGTTCGAGGCTGATCTCGTTGAAGGCCTCGCCGGTGGGCTCGACGCCGATCCGCGCGAGCACAGCGGCCTTGCCGCGGTCTTCGAGCGCGAGGCCGTAGACGAACGGCTTCGAGATCGATTGCAGCGTGAACGGCCGCCGCGTTTCGCCCGCCTCGTAGACGTGGCCGTCGATCGTCGTCACGCAGATTCCGAACCAACTCGGATCGGCTTTGCCGAGTTCCGGGATGTAGGTCGCGACCTCGCCCTCTTCGAGCGGGCGACAGCGCTCGAGAAGATCCGCGAGGTAGCGCTCTACCGGGTTGGGCTGACGAGCGGAAGGCAAGCGCGCTCCTCGGGCAAGAGTGCCCGTCGGAGGCAAATGCAAGTTCGGTGCCTCGCCCGGGGGTGCTAGCCGCGCCCTCAGACAGCGATCGATGGCGCGCTCGAAGGCATAGCGTGCTAAGGAAGCGGGCGTCCCCGCCACCGGGCCTCGGGTGATGACCTTGGCTCCGATTCGCTTACCTGACTGCCGAGGAGGAGGAACTCCTCACGGACTCGGCATTCACCCGCTCGCGGAAGCGCTGAGCGCAAGAAGAGAACAGCTCGTCGCTCGTTGAAGTCGAGATCGAGCGCAATCACCTCGCCGACGATGGCGAATCCAGAGGTAACTCCATGGCCCGTATTACGATCGAAGACTGCATTGCCCAGGTGCCGAACCGCTTTCACCTCGTGCTGATGGCAAAGATCCGCGCGCGGCAGCTGCAGAAGGGCGCGACGCCGCTCGTCGGCGGCGATAACAAGAACGTCGTGACCGCGCTGCGCGAGATCGCGGCCGGCTTCGTCAAGCCCGATTATGGACAGCCATCGGAAATCGAGGCCTACGGCGTCGGCACGGTCTCGCCGGGCGACAAGGTGCACGCGTTCGCTGCGATCAACCCGCTGCCCGAAAAGGCTTGAGCTTCACGCGCTAGCCGGCGCGCTCGGTGCCTCTGCCTGCGCGTCGCGTGCTGCATCGGCTGCGGGCAATCTATTGGGGCCTGCTTCAAGCTCGCGCCCACGGAGGACCGAAGCATGAGCTTGATCGGCGAGAAGTGCGTGCGCTGCGGCAGCCGCACGCGAAAGCTTTATCGCGAGAAGCCCACCTGCGAGCCGTGCCAGCAACAACTGGAGCTCGCGCTCGCGGCCGCGAGCGAAGTGAAGCGCGCGTGCCCGGCCGACGGCGCGATGCTCGGCAAGGAAATCGCGCACGGCACGATCATCGACCGCTGCCCCACTTGTCAGGGCGTGTGGCTCGACAAGGGCGAGCTCGAGCGGCTGAACGGCGAGATCGCGTACGAGGCCTGCGCGGCAATGGTGTACGGGATGCGCCCGCCGGGCTGAGCGCCGAGGAAGCCGCACGGGAGGCTCCGCCAGCTGCGGGCTCAGCGGACGCCGCGCGTAATCGCCTCCACCGCGCGCCGAAACGAGGCGGGGTCAATCGCCGGGAAGCGATAGAGCAGGGGCTCGATCTCGGCGAAGCAGCGCTCGAGCTCGCTCGCATCGATTAGGCCGCGCGCGAGCATCTGCGCGACGTCCTCGCGGTCCTGCGCGTGGCCGCGCTCGATCTTCGCGAGCGCCTGCATCGCGAGGTCGAAGTGGTGAAAGTCGAGCCGCCCCTCGCGCACGATCCACGGGCTGCGGTCGCGCCAGCCGCGCAACTCGGGGATGAACTGGTCGGGCGACGCCAATTCCAGATTCACGTCGAGGCGGTCCTTCAGGTCGGCCAGCGCGCGCAGCAGCCGATCGGACTCCGGCTCGAACTTCAGATCGATGTCGATCGTGCTCTCGCGCCAGCCGAGCAAGACCGCCGTCGAGCCGCCTGTTAGGTACGCGCGGCCGTCGCGATCGGCCTCGCGGCCGAGCGCGCGCATGAACGCGCGCACGCGCTCCGCGTCTACCGGCCGGCGCATGCGAGTGCGCGCTCGAAGCTCACGAGCCGCCGAATCAATGCGTTGTATCGCGAGTGCGCGGCGTCGCCCTCGGTCTCGGCGAGCAGCTCGTAGAGCGCGCGCTCGGGCGAAGCGGGCGCGAGCAGCGGCACGTCGATGCCCAGCTCTCTTAGCCGCGGCGCGCCCACTGCGACCAGAAGCGCGGGCGCTGAGCGTATGCCGCGCGCCAGCTCGTCGAGCCCACGCGTCACGAGATCGGCGCCGGGGAGTCCTTCGAAACGCATGCTGCGCAGCGTATCGCGAGCCACGCGGTCCGGTGGGGTGCGCCCCGGTCGGCTCCGCCGGATTCGGTAGATCGCGCACCTGCTTAGACGCCGTCGGCGCCGGCTCCCTTGCTCGCCCACCTCGCTGCGAGTAACTCCCCCGGTCATACCTAGGTAGGAGCCAACACCGTGGCAAAACCTGCGGTCAAAGTCGCCGTCAGCATTCCCGATCTGCTCTACCAAGCGCTCGAGAAAGCGCGCCGGCAATCTCGCAAGAGTCGCAGCGCGATCGTTCAGGAGGCCCTGCGCGAGTGGCTGCGCCGGGGGATTCAGGGCGAGCTCGTGCGCGATTACGAGGCCGGCTATCGCGCGCAGCGCGAGACGCCAGAGGAAATCGAGGCCGCACTCGCGACCGCGATGGGCCTAACGCCCGAAGCCGAGGAGTGGTAGTGCGCCGAGGCGAGGTCTGGTGGGCGGAGCTGCCGGCGCCGGCGGGCCGACGGCCGGTGGTGTTGCTCTCGCGCAACGAGGCGTATGCGGTGCGCGAACTCGTGATCGTCGCGCCGATCACGTCGCGCGCGCGCAGCATCCCCACCGAGGTTGTGCTCGGAACTGCGGACGGCATGCCGCGGCGCTGCGTCGCGAACCTCGACACGATCACGACGATTCCGAAAGCGGTGCTGAGCCAGCGGCTCACGACGCTCAGCGCGGAGAAGCTCGCGAGCGTCGAGCGAGCGTTGTGCTTTGCGGTGGGTCTCGCGTAGCGAGCGAGCGCAGCAGGCCTGGATCGAATGCCTGGCGGGCCGGCCGAAGGCGCCCTCCCGCGCTCGGGTTCTGCCGATCGCCGTGCACCGTTTCTGCGGCTTGTCATCCGCAATACGAACGTAGTACGATCGCTTCATGGCCAAGAACACCACCAGCATTCGGCTCCCGGAAGAACTCGTCGATGCCCTCGATCGCAGGGCGGCCGCGCAGGGGCTGACGCGAAGCCAACTCATCATCCAGGCGGTCGAGCTGGCGCTCGCGGAGGATTCCGACTGGTCGCCGCGGTTCCTGAAGGCGATCAGCGCGCCGCGCCCCGAACTCGAGGAAGCCGTCGACGAAATGATGGACGCGATCCGCGCGCGGCGTTCGCATAACCCAGCGCCCGGCCTGTGAGATACGTCCTCGATACGAACACGGTCTCCGCCCTGATGAAGGGCGTGCCAAGCGTCGCGGCCCACATGCAGGAGATCCATCGAGCGGACGTCGGAATCTCGCAGGTCACCGCTGCCGAGATCGAGTTCGGTCTGCGCCGCTTGGCAGTCTCGAAGCGCCGCCGGTTGTTACAGGCGCAGTGGCGGGCGATCGGCGGGGAGCTGATTCGCTTGGCGTGGGACGATGACGTCAGCCGCGCGTTCGGCGAGCGCAAGGCGCGTCTCGAGCGCAGCGGAACGCCGATGAGCGACTTCGATCTTGCGGTCGCCGCGCACGCAATTGCGCTCGGGCTGATCGTCGTGACATCGGACACTGCCTTCGATCGCCTCGGCGTTCGCCGAGAGGACTGGCGATTGTGAGCAGCGATCCGGGCACGCCGCGGGAAGCCGAGCGCATCGCAAGTGAGTTCGCGCCGTGATCTGCCCCGGCTGCGCGCACGCGAACCGCGCCGGCGCGAAGTTCTGCGAAGAGTGTGCGGCGGCGTTGCCGCGCGCGTGCGCGAGTTGCGGCGCGGAGCTGCGCGCGAGCGCGAAGTTCTGCGACGAGTGCGGCGCGCCGGTCGCGGCGGGCGCCACGAGCACAACGCGAACGCAAGGCGCCGAAGGCGCCGCGCAGCGAGGCGAAGTCGAGCGAAGCCCAATAAGTGGCGCACGCAAAGTCGTCACCATCGTGTTCGCCGATCTCGTCGGCTCGACGGCGCTGCACGAGCGCCTCGACGCAGAGTCCGTGCGCGCGTTCATGGAGAGTTATTACGCCGCGATGCGCTTTGCTGTGGATGCGCACGGCGGGCGCGTCACCCAGGTGATGGGCGATGGCGTGAAGGCGGTGTTCGGCGCGCCGCGCGTGGCGGAGGACGACGCGATTCGCGCGGTGCGCGCGGCGGTCGCGATGCAGCGCGCCTTCCGCGCGCTCGCCGAGCAGCAGGCGAGCGCGGTGGGCAAAACCGGGCTGCGCGTCGCGGTGAATACCGGCGAGGTGATCGCCGACGGCGAGAGCGAGATCATCGGCGATCCGGTGAACGTCGCGGCGCGGCTCCAAGAACAAGGCCGCGACGGCGACGTGGTGATTGGCGAAGCGACGCAGCGCATCGTCTCCACACTGATTACGGTGGTCCCGCTCGGCAGCTTCGCGCTGAAGGGCCGCGCGGAACCGGTAAAGGCGCATCGCGTCGTCTCGCTCGAGCCGCCCGAGGGCATCAAGGCGGCGGCGTTCGTTGGGCGCGAACACGAGCTGGCGCGGCTCGATGCGGTGCACCAAGCCGGGCTCGTGGCGCCGCGCGCGCGCCTGGCCGTGCTGCTCGGCTCGCCGGGCCTCGGCAAATCGCGGCTGATCGACGAGTTCGCGCGCCGGCTCGGCGACAGCGCCACCGTAATCAGCGCGCACTGCGATGCGACCGGAGGCGCCACCTTCGCGCCGCTCGCGAAGGCGCTGCGCGCGCACTTCGGGCTCGATGACGCGGCGAGCGCCGAGGCGCTGCGCGCGGCGCTCGAAGCCGCGCTGCCGAGCGACGACGCGGAGCGCGCGCGCATCGCGGGCGGCGTCGCGGCGCTGCTCGCGGGCACGCCCGCGGCGCCGGAGGAGAGCTTCTTCGTGGTCCGTCGGCTGTTAGGTGCGCTGGCCGCTGCGAAACCCGTCGTGCTTGTGATTGACGACTTGCACTGGGCCGAGCCGCTGCTGCTCGATCTCATCGAGCACCTGGTGCGCTGGGGCGCAGGAGCGCGGCTGATGCTGCTGGTTGGCGCGCGCCCCGAGCTGCGCGACACGCGCGTTTCGCTGACGACGCCGGGCGGCCCGGTCGCGGACGTCGTCACGCTCGCCGGCCTCGACGCGAGCGCGGCCATGCGCCTCGCCGCGAGCGTGATCGGCGCCGAGGATCTGCCCACCGCGGTGGCCGCGAAGCTGCTCGCGGCCAGCGAGGGCAACCCGCTCTTCGTCGGTGAGCTGGTGCGCATGCTCGTGGAGGAGGGCGCGCTGCGGCGCGAAGGCGAGCGCTGGACGATCGGCGCCGGGCTCGCGCAGCTGGAGATGCCGCCCACGATTCACGCGCTGCTGGCCGCGCGCATCGAGCGCCTGCGCCCCGAGGAGCGCAGCGTGATCGAGCACGCCGCCGTGATCGGGCGCCACTTCTCGCGCAGCGCGGTCGCTGCCCTAATGCCCGGCGACGTGCGCAATCTCGACGCGCGCATCGAATCACTCTGGCGCAGCGAGCTGATCGAGCCCGACACGGGCTGGTTCCTCGGCGAGCCTGCGCTGCGCTTCCACCACGTCCTCATCAGAGACGCGGCCTACCGACGCTTGCTGAAGCACACGCGGGTCGATCTGCACGCGCGGCACGCCGAGTGGATCGAGGCGCGCGCGGGCGAGGACGGCGCGCAGGACGAGACGCTCGGCTGGCACTTCGAGCAAGCGCACCAATGCCTGCGCGAGCTCGGCCCGATCGACGCGCGCGGCCGCA
>JANNRF010000419.1:0-1741 GCA_031401135.1 Deltaproteobacteria bacterium
GCTTCGGTGGCCAGTCCAGGAACGTCTTCACTGGTTGCAACCCAAACACTTGCTATTTCGTCCCATTGAGCATGTATGCAAAGCGGAATGGATAGCTTGCCCACGAGCAGCGCGGGCTCGAGCACCACCGTGCCGTCGCCGAGGCCGCGATCGCGCTCACCGGTGGGCACGACGACCTCGCCCGCGAGGCTCACGATTCCGCCGCGCGCTTTGCTGTGCCAGAGCGCGTACTTCGCGCCGAGCGCGATGTCGCCGAGCCCGCCAAGCTTCGCGCCGCTCGCGTTCTCCTGCAGCGCGAACGGCACCGCCACTTCGATTTGCCCGCGCGGCCCGAAGCGCTTCTCGTAGATCAACTCCATCGAAGCGGCGGTCTCGTGTTCTGCGTTCGCCGCGAACTCGACCACCGCTTCGTCCTCGGGAAATGCCTTCTCGGTGATCTGCGCGCGCGGCAGGTTCAGCTCGCCCGCGGGCCAGCGCGCGTCGGTGCAGAACGTGCGCACGTGGGCGATCACGAGCTGGAGCGTTTCCGCGCCGAGGCTCTCGCCGTGCGGAGGCATTAGGGGCGAGAAGCCGCGCACCGGGCCGCCCTCGTGCGCGACCGCGAGCCAGTCCGCATCGGGCTCGCGGCTCGCGAACGCGCAGTCGCTGAAATCAGGCATCGCGACTTGCAGGTTCTCGCGGCCGGGCGCGCCCTTCCCGTCTGCGCCGTGACAAGTCGCGCAGATCTGCTCGAAGGCTTCGCGGCCGCGCTCGGGCGCAGCGAACGCGGCCGAGGCGCCGACAGCTGCGAGTACCGAGAAGACCAAGAACGGCGCGGCCGGCGTGCGAGCGATCACTGCGTACCGCCCGGCCGATCGTGCAGCGGCCCCTTCGGCAAGCGGCCGTCCACGTCCGTGAAGCCGTACACGTCCGCAAGCTCGCGCGACGTGAGCGCGCGCCCCGAGAAGCGCAGCACATCGGCGTCGCAGGCGAGCGCCGTCACCGCGCGCCCCGTGAAGCGCTGCGATTCCGCGCCCGCGAAATCGAGCTGCGGCATCGCCGCTTGTGCGCCTTGTAAGCGCTCCGTCATCACGAGCCCCGGCCAGAGCGAGACGACCGCGACGCCGTGCGCGCGCAGCTCGTGCGCCGTGTCCGCTGTTAGGCGATCGAGCGCGCACTTGCCGACGCCGTACGCGACGTGCCAGGCGTACTCGCGCGCGCCCGACGACGAGATGTTCGCGATCAACCCGCACTTCGCAGCGATCATCAGCTTCGCGGCGAGCGCGCTCGCGACGTAGGCCGAGCGCGTGCCCACATCGATCATGTCGTCCCAGTTCGAGAGCGGCACTTCCCAGAACGGCTTTCCGCTCGTCAGCTCCTTGGGAATGATGAACGCGTTGTTGACGAGCACATCGAGCCGGCCTTGCTCCGTCTCGACTTGCTCGAACAGCCGCTTCACTTGCGAATCGTCGCGGTGGTCGCACGCCACCGCGACGCCACGCCCGCCCGCAGCTGTTACGGCCGCCGCCGTCTCCGCGACCGTGCCACCGAGCGGGTGCGCGCCGGGCTTCGTCGTGCGGCCCGTGACGTAGACCGTCGCGCCCAGCGCGCCGAGCTCGAGCGCGCAGCCCTTGCCGATGCCCACGCAATTATATCTCGACCCATGTTAAAAGCAGGCTGGGTTGCATGCCGCGAGGCAATGTCGAAAGCGAAAAATAGTTCTGGGGGGATCCAAGAAGAGCCGAGCCAGGGGGTCAGGACG
>JANNRF010000420.1:0-7395 GCA_031401135.1 Deltaproteobacteria bacterium
GACGAGCAGATGCACTACATCGGCGATCTGGTGGATGCGTACGTGAAGGAGCATGCAGCGTGAGCGACGGCGAGCCTCCCAGGCCACGGAATGCCTCGCGTGAACCGGCGGCGCTGCTGGCGCTCGCGTGCCTCGCGCTGCTCGCGTCGGGCATCGGGCCCTATGACCGAGTGACGTGGGCGGCCGAGGTGGCGCCGGCCGTGCTCGCCGCCGTGCTCCTGATCGCGACGCGCCGGCGCTTCCCGCTCACGCCGCTTGCCTATCGCCTGATCTTCGTGCACGCGCTGATCCTGATGCTCGGCGGGCACTACACGTACGCGCGCGTGCCCCTCGGCGACTGGCTGCAGGACGCGCTCGGCCTCGCCCGCAATCCCTACGACCGCGTCGGTCACTTCACTCAGGGCTTCGTGCCGGTGATGGTCGCGCGCGAGGTGTTACTGCGCGCTTCGCCGCTGCGGCCCGGCCGTTGGCTCGCGTTCCTCAGCGCCTGCATCGTGCTGGCCGCGAGCGCTTTCTACGAGCTCGTCGAGTGGTGGGCTTCGCTGATCGCTGGAGTCGCAGCGGAGTCGTTCCTCGGCACGCAGGGCGACGTCTGGGACACGCAGTGGGACATGTTCCTGTGCCTATTGGGCGCGGCGCTGGCGCTAGCGCTGTTGTCGCGGAGGCACGATCGCGCGCTGGCGCAACTAGTAGACCGACCCGAGATGGGCGGTTGAGCACGGGCGTCGCGGCGCCGCCCCAACAAGGCGAGCGACCGAGCCGTAGCCTTAGCTACGGCGCAGGAAGCGCAACGCATTTGGGGTGGATGCCGCGGCGGCCGGGCGACCCGTCCCATCTCGGGTCGGTCTCCTAGCCGCAGCCGGGAACAACAAGCGTTAGGGGCGCGGCGTCCCGCTACTGCAAATACCCGAGCGCCTTCCGCCGCTCCGCCTCCTCGGGCGTCAGTTCCACGCCGTCACCGCGACTGGCTTGCGCTTTCACCCACGTCGACAACTCGACTGCTTTTAGGCTCGTCTCGCGCTGATTGTCACCTGCTACGTCGCGCTGCTCATCAGGATCGCTCGCGAGATCGAAGAGCGCGTTGGCGCGGCCGCGGTGGCGGATCATCTTTCGTGAGCCGCGGCGCAGCGCGCGCGCAATCTCGCCTTTGCCGTCGAACGACTCCGCGAACAGCGCGCGGTCCGCCGGGATCTCGCCGAGCAGCGACACGCCATCGACATCGCTCGTGGCTGGCAGCCCGAGCGCGGCGAGCACGCTGGGCATTATGTCGACGAGGCTCACAGGCGTTGCGATGCGGCGCGGCGCGGCTGCGCCCGGCAGCTTCACCAGCAGCGGGGCTTGCACGACATCCTGATAAACGCCGTGGCCGTGCCCGAACGTGCCGTGGTCGCCGAAGCCCTCGCCGTGGTCGGAGGTGACGACGATCAGGCTCTTCTCCCAGAGCCCGCGCTCGCGAAGATCTGCAAACACGCGGGCGAGTTGCGCGTCGAGGTAGAGAAGCGCGCCGTCGTACTGCGATTCGAGATGCGCGCGCTCGACGTCGCTTACTTTGCGCTTGCCAGCGTTCACTTGCAGGTGGAGCGCGGACCAATCGCCCGACATGTCGAATGCGCGCGAGTAACCGGGGAAGCGCGTGCGGTACTTCCGCGGCGGGTGGATCGGGCGGTGCACGTCCATGTAGTTGAGGAATAACAAGAACGGCTCTTCGCTGGGAGCGAGATGCGCGAGCGTGCGCAGCGCCTCGTCCGAGATTTCAGCCGCGGAGCGCCAGCGCGAGCCTGCGTGTTCGCGGAAAAAGGCGCGGCGCAGAGCGCTCAGCAGGCTCGCGCGCAGGAAGACCGGCGCGACACCCGCGAAGAAGGCCGTGCCGCAGCGCGCGTCCCAGTGAGCGAAGCCCTGGTCGATGCCGTGCCCTCTTCCGATCCAGCCGCAGTTCGCGGAGACGCCGTACGCGTCGTAGCCCGCGCGCGCGAGGTGTTCTGCCAGCGTGGTCGCGCTCTCCGCGAGCACGGGTCTCGGAATTGTTACGCCGTGGCGCGAGACGAACTGGCCGGTGAAAAGCGAGGCGTGGGAGGTGAGCGTCATGTCGCCAGGGGTCGTCACGTGCTCGAACACGAGCGCTTCGCGCGCGAGCGCAGCGAGCGTCGGGTCCGTTTCGCGGGCGTAGCCGTAGCTGGAGAGATGGTCGGCGCGTACGGTGTCGAGCACGATCAGCACGACCGGCGCGCCGCTGCCAGCGAGCGGCTGGCTGGCAATGACAGGGAAGGCGGGCGCCGCGCTGCGCAGCAGCGCGAAGCACACCGCCGCGAGTGCGAGCGCAGCGCCCATGCCGGAGCGCAGCGCAGCGCCCGGGCTGCCCCACGCGCGCGCGAGCGAATCGCGCACGAGGTACGCGCCGCCGAACCACAGCACCGCGACCGCGCCGCAGGCCGCGAGCCGCTGCACGAGCGGCGCATGCACTAACAAGTCTCGCAACAGCCAGCTCGTAACGGCTGCGAACGGAACGGCGGCCCACGGCGCCGCCAGCGGCCAGAGTCCGCGGCTCTCGCGGGTGCGGCGCGCGTCGTGCGCAGCCACCACGAACAGCAGCGCGAAGCCCGCGCCCAGCACGATGCCGGAACGCCCGAAATCGCCGCGTGCGATCAGGCTCGCGAACAGCGCGAACACCACGCTGCCCGCTGCGAACAGCGCGAGCGCGGGGCTGCGCGGGTCGCGGATGCGCAGTGCGCGCTCCGCAATCGCGCCGAGCAGAGCGCCCGCGAGCGGATAGAACGCGAGCAGCGTGGCGGTCGCCCAGGCGTCGTGCCCGAAGGTGTTGCCGGCGAGCCGCGCTCGCAGCGCGGGCCAAACAATCGCGAGCAGCGTCTCGCAGATGCCGTACAGCAACCATGCCCAGGCGAATGCACGCATGAGCCGGCACGGTAGCTATGCGAACGGGTTGCGCCGCGGTCTCGGAACTCGTTCGCCGTGCCGCAACTTGGTCTAGCGTGCCGCGATCACTCGGAGGCAGCGCATGCACGTCGGAATGGGCGTCGTTTATCAGGGCATTGGCGAGGGCCGCACCGACCGGGAGGTGGTTCAGCGCGAGCTCGCGCTCGCCGATCTGGCCGAGCCGCTCGGCTACGAGTCGCTCTGGGGTGTCGAGCATCACTTCACCGATTACACGATGTGCCCCGATGTCTTGCAGCACCTCACGTACTTCGCGGGGCGCACCAAGCACATCCAGCTTGGCTCGATGGTGGTCGTGCTGCCCTGGCACGATCCGGTTCGCGTCGCCGAGCAGGTCGCGGTGCTCGATCATATGTCGGGCGGCCGCTTCATCCTCGGCATCGGCCGCGGCCTCGGGCGCGTCGAGTTCGAGGGCTTCGGCGTCAACCAGGCCGACAGCCGCGAGATCTTCACCGAGAGCGCGCAGATGCTGCTAGAAGGGCTCGAGCGCGGTTACGTCGAGTTCAACGGCAAGCACATTCAGCAGGCCCGCCGCGAGATTCGGCCGCGCCCGTTCAAATCGTTCCGCGGGCGCGCTTACGCAGCGGCCGTCTCGCCCGAATCCTCGGAGCTGATGGCGCGGCTCGGCGTCGGCATCCTAATCGTTCCGCAGAAGCCGTGGCCGCATGTGGTGCGCGAGCTCGCGTCGTATCGCGAGATCTACCGCGAAGTGAACAAGGCCGAGCCGCCGCCGCCGATCGTCTCGGGCTGGGTGTTCATCGACGACGACGAACTCGCGGCCAAAGAGCAGGCGATGAAGTACATCGGCCGGTATTACGAGTCCGTGGTCCAGCATTACGAGCTGAACGGCACGCATCTGCAAGGGCTCAAGGGCTACGAGATGTACGGGAAGATTCAGGAGAAGATGGGCGCGCCGGGCGGCGTCGAGGCCGGCATCGAGTTCTTCGCGAATCTGCATCCCTGGGGCACGCCGAAGCAGGTCCACGAGAAGATTCTCGAGCTGCGCCGGCTCACGGGCGCCGAGGCTTTCGTCTCGATGTTCAGTTACGGCGGGATGCCCTACGAGCTGGCCGAGCAGCAGTGCCGGCGCTTCGCAAAAGAGGTGATGCCCAAGCTGCAGGCCGAAGTGCCGCGCGCGCAGCAGCAGATCGCGCGCCAAGCGCCGCCGCTCGCAGCTGCGGCGCTGGTGGCGAGCGCTTAGGGCGTCGGCGCGCTCGCCGGCGCGCCCGCGTACTCGACGAGCTTCAGCGTCGCGCCTTCATCGCCGAACACGAACAGCGTGCAGTCGCCCCAGCTCTCGGGGATTTTCCACGCCGACTCGAGCGAGAACGGCGAGCTGAAGCGTTTCCCCTCACAGCGAAGTTCGAAGCGTTCGAGCGAGCCGGTCGTTTCGCCGAACGAGAACTCGCGTCTCAGCATGCCGACGGTCCACAGCGGCGAACCGTTGTCCTTGTGGCAACGCCGTTCGAGCTTGCCCGGAGTCGAGAGCGGCTTCGCGCTCGCGATCGAAGTTCTGAGTTGGTCTCCCGCCTGGCGCTCGGCGTCGCTCAGAACCTTGGCGTCGTGCTCCTCGAGTTCCTTGAAGCTCGCGAGTGCGGCGGCGTATTCGTGGGTGTTCACCTCGAGCGCAAATCGCAGGCGGCGCATCTGTGAGGAGAGCTTCTTCTCGATGTGTTCGGGGAAGCGCAGGGCATCGCGAACCGCCCGCAATTGGGCTTCGCGGTCGCCACGGTTCTCCGCGATCCGCGCTCGCGCCATGGCGATCCGGGCGTTCTCATAATTGTTCTGCGGCTCGAGTAGATCGAGCCCCGCAGCGGCGCCGTCCAGATCGCCGGCCTCGATCTTCGGGAGGAGCGCCTTCCATTCGCGAACGAACGTGGGCCGCGCACCAAGCGTGCCGCCGCCGCGCTCCATCGAAAACATCATCCGCACCGCGACTTCGCACTGCTCCACCGGCACGCCGTCACGCATCGCCGGCGCGTACTGCCAGTTCGGGATGACGCGAAGCACCTCGCGCTCGAACTCCTCGATGCCACTCGATTCTTGGATGACAGGATCGGCGACCGTTCCGTCTACGCGAATGCAGAAGGAAGCCTGCACCCAGCCCTCCTTCCATCCATACGCCGCGGTCGTCGGGTAGCGCGGGTTCTTGCGCTTCAGCGCCTTCGCCGTCGTGAGGGTCGAGGTTGCCGGGAGCGGCTCGGCAGCTGCGGTCGTGGCGAATGCAAAACTCAGGGCCAACGCGACTCGAGCAAGCTTCGGCATGGGCGTCCTCCGATGTGGCGAGCCTATCACGCGTTCGCGGCGCTCTTCGCGAGATCGCTCATTAGGGTGCGTGTACCGCGCAGCAGCGAGATCACGCCAAAGCTCATGCTCGCGAGCACTGCGATCATCGCGACGCGCAGCGATTCGTCGCCGAAGCGCGGCGCCAGCAGATCGCTGAGCGCGCCGAGCAGCCAGGGGCCGACCAACATGCCGCCGCCCGTAATGAACAGAATCAGCACGCTCGACGTGACGGCGCGCAGTCGCGAGGGCGCGAGGCTTTGGGCGATTGCGAACAGCACCGGCGCGTAGCCGGCCCCGATGATGCCGCTCGGCACCGAGAGCCAGACCGCGACGCGCGGGTTCGGCACGGCGCAGATCGCGATCAGGAGCGGCATCGAGAACGCGACGGACGCGGCGGCGACGCGTAGCCGCCAGCGCGGGCCCTTCTGCGCGAGGCGATCGGCGAGCGTGCCCGCCAGCAGCGTGCCTGCAACGCCCGCCACGCCGTTCACGATTCCATAACTCATGCCGAACTCGGCGAGCGACATCTGGTGCGAGCGCACGAACATCTGTGGCAGCCAGAAGCCGAAGCCCGTGCCCGCGATGGAGGCGAACATGCCGCCGAATGCGATCGCCCGAAACGTCGGGATGCGCAGCAAGACGAGGATGCTCTCGAACAGCCCGCCGATCGCGTCGCCGAGCGATTGCCCGCGCTCGGGCAGCGCGCGCTCGGGTTCGCGCACAGTGAGCCGTAACAACAGCGCGAGCGCGATGCCCGGCAGCCCGACCACCAGGAACACGTTTCGCCAGCCGAGCGGCGCCACCAACAAGCCGCCGATCAGCGTGCCGAGCATCATCCCGATCGGGACGCCCATCTGGAAGATCGAGAGCGCGGTCGCGCGCCGCTCGGGCGGGAAGTAATCCGCAATCAACGAGTGGGCAGGCGCCGCGCCAGCGGCTTCGCCGACGCCCACGCCAAAGCGCGCGAACGCCAGCGCGGGGTACGAGCGCGCCATGCCCGAGAGGGCGGTGAACGCGCTCCATACGACCATGCCGGCGGTTATCAGGTTGCGGCGCGAGCTGCGGTCGGCCAGCCACGCTACGGGCACGCCGAGCCCCGTGTACAGCAGCGCGAAGGCGGGGCCGAGCAGGAAACCCATCTCGCCGTCGGAGATGCCGAGTTCGGCCTTGATCGGACCCGCCAGCATCGAGAGCACGTAACGATCGAGGTAGTTGACGACGTAGCTCGCAGAGAGCAGCGCGAGCACGTAGTTCGCGTAGGCGCGGGAGGGGGGCTGCTCGCTCACTTCGCGCGGAGTAGCCCGGCGCTAGAGCGCGTTCAATGGCGGTTCAATCGCATTCAGCGCCCGCGGGCGTGCCGCGGATCACAGATGCGCGACGCAAGACCAGCGAGAGTTGCGCGCGGTGCTGTACGACACGAAACCCGCGCCGCACTGCGGCGCGCGATGCAGAGGAGAGAATGCATGCGGAAGATGATCTCGGTGCTGGCATTGGCGGGCGCGCTCGGCGCCGCCGGCTGCGCCTCGACTTCGGACATGACGCAGCTGCAGAGCGACGTCACGGCGGCGCGCGCGGAAGCGGCCGAGGCGAAGCGGCTCGCAGAAGACGCGAAGGCCGCCGCGGCGGCGGCGCAACAGGAAGCGAGCGCAGCGCGCGCGGCAGCCGATGCCGCCGCTCTGGAGGCGAAGACGGCGAGCGAAAAAGCGGACCGCATCTTTCAGCGCTCTCTGCACAAATAAGGGAGAGTCCGCGGCGAGCGCGGTCGAGTTCCAGACTCGCACCCGCGAGCAGGGTGGTGAGCAGATGCAGCCGGCGACGCCGAGCGTCGCGGCTGATCTGCCTGTTCGGCTTCTCGCCACACAAAGCGGGCCGCGGGACGCGCCCGAGAGCTGCGCGGAGGATGTCGCCGCAGGGCGAATCGCGGTTCACGTCGAGCGCGTGCTCGTCGAGAAGCGCGCTCGGCGGCTCTCGCTCTGGTTCGCGGGCTACCCCGTGCGCGAATTTCGCGTCGCGCTCGGACGCGAGCCCGTGGGCGACAAGCAGCACCGCGGCGACGCGCGCACGCCCGAAGGCCACTACGTGATCGACGGGCGCAACGGCGGCAGCGCGTTTCACCGTTCGCTCCACGTCTCCTACCCGAACGCGGCGGATGTGCGCCGG
>JANNRF010000421.1:0-3735 GCA_031401135.1 Deltaproteobacteria bacterium
CGGCAAGATCCAGCACGAGCGCTTCTACTACAACCCGCTTGCGCTGGCGCCGCCGGCGGCGAGCTGAGTGGCAGATCTCCGACCCGCTTGTTTGTGATGCGAATCGCATAGCCCTCGCGCTTCCCCTCAGGCTCGCGACGCGCATCACGCGGCGGGGCGCCGCTCGCGCCGAAGAGGGAGAGGACGGGAGGGATGCAATGCACACGCAATCCCAGATCGTTCGAAGATTCGCCTTGGCGCTCGCGGCAGCGGCGGCGCTGGCCGCGTCGAGCTCTGCGCAACAGACGCGCGAGATGATCCTGACCGAGAACCCGACGCGAGATGTCGGCGGCTCTTGCATTTACGGCGGCGACGGCAAACTGCTCCACGCGCCGCGCGGCGCAATGTGCCCCGAGATGGAGCAGGCGCCAGTAAGCGCAGCGCCCGCCTCGCAGCCCGGGCGCGCGGCGGCACCCAATGACGCCGTCCGCAGGGAGGCGGCTTCGCTGCTCGCCGAGCGCGAGCACCTCGACGTGGAGCTCGCGCGCGTGCGCGAGGCGCTGGCGTACGAGGACCGCGAGGCGGAGCGGCGGGTCGTGGACGAGGTGCTGCGGAAGATCGCGCGGCACTTGGAGCGCGAAGCTCGCTTGCTTCAGCCGCTGAGCGCGTTGCCCGCGTCGCCGCGGCCCTAATCGCAAGCGAAGCGCGCAGCGAGCCGCCGGCGAGCGAAGTCAACCGAACGGAACGCGGGTGCGCAGCACCTGACGAAGCGCGCAGCGAGCCGCCGGCGAGCGAAGTCAACCGAACGGAACGCGGGTGCGCAGCACCCGACGAAGCGCGCAGCGAGCCGCCGGCGAGCGAAGTTCCCTAAGTCCGCGCGAACGGCGCCGCGAGCGCGCGCGAAAGCGACATCTCGCGCTCGCCCGCGCTCCCGGGCAGCCCGGTTTCGACGAGGCGCCCGCTATCGGTGGGGCGCAGCGTGCCGAGCGCGCGATCCCAGGCCGAGAGAATCGTCCCGAAGTTCGAGTTCAGGTCGAGCAGGTTGCGCGCGTGGTGCAGGCGATGCAGCGCGGGCGTAACAAGCACTCGCGCGAGCGCGCGCTCGGCGCCGCGCGGCAGATCGAAGTTGCCGTGTTCGAGCAGGTTCATCGCGCCGAAGACCAGCTCGAACACGAGCACGCCGAGCGGCGAGACGCCGAGCCCCGCGATCGCCGCGAGTCGCACCGGCAACGCCAATAACAGCTCGCCCGGGTGGAAGCGCAGCGCCGTGGTGAGCTGGAAGGCGCGGTCGCCGTGGTGCACGCGGTGGAAGCGCCAGAGCCACGCCACGCGGTGGTTCGCGCGATGCCAGAAGTAGGAGACCGCGTCGAGCGCGAGCGCGCCGAGCGGGAGTGCGAGCCACGCGGGCGCGTGCGCCGCGTGGAGCGCGCCGAAGCCGTGCGCCGCGCACCACGCCGCGAGCGCGAAGCCGCACGCGCCGCACACGAAGCGCATTAACAACGCGTCGAGAAGCCAGAGCCCGAGGTTCGTGCGCCACGGGCGTGCGAGCTGTGTGTGCGGAGCGAAGTGCTCGAGCGCGAGGCCTGCGAGGAGAGCGGCTGCGAGGCCGAGCGTGCGCAAGAGATCGAAGCTCGCCTCGGTCATCGCACGCCTCCGCGCGGGTAGAGTCGCGCCGCGCGCGCCCGCGCGCCCGCGACTGCGTGCGGAACCGCGCCGAGAGCGCGAGGGTGAACGGAATGGAGACGCTGATCGCCACGCTCGCGCGCCTCGCAGCCGCTGGCTTTCGCGATTCCTTCCGCGCGCGGGCTGATGGGCTCTACGCGATCGACGCAGCTCTCCTCTTTCCGCCCGAGCAGCTCCTGGTGGCGGAGTTGGTCCGCTTCGAAGGTGACAGCGACCCGCAGGACGAACTCGTGCTGCTCGCGCTGCGCTCGAAGGACGGCGGCGTGTGGGGCACCTGGCTCGTCAGTTACGGGCCCCAGATCGATGCGGAGAGTGATGCGCTGCTGCGGCGGCTCCCGCGGAAGAGCGCGTGAGGAGCGCGCGAGGAATACGAACTCGCGAGCACGCTCGCGCCGTGCGCGGCTGCGAGGCGAAGCGCACCCTGCGCCGAAGGTCGCTTCTCATCACACGCTTCCGCTGGCGAAGTCGCGCCGCCCGCGCGAAACCGCGACAAGAACACACCAGCAAGTGGAGAACCATGAGCGACACCAGCCGCACGCCACGCCCGATCCTCAACCTCGACGAGCTCGCCTACCTCGAGCAGCGCCACGGCGAGCGCTTCGAAGCCAAGCTCGGCCCAATCGCCGCGCGCCTCGGCGCGAAAAAGCTCGGCGCGCGCGTCACCGTGCTCCCGCCCGGCAAGCGCGCGTTCCCGCTGCACTGCCACCACACCAACGAGGAACTGTTCGTCGTGTTATCAGGCAGCGGCACGCTGCGCTTCGGCGGCGAAGAGCACGCGCTGCGCAGCGGCGACTGCGTGCTCGCGCCGGCGGGCGGCCCCGAGACCGCGCACCAGATCGTGAACACGAGCGACGCGGAGCTTCGGTACCTGTGCGTGAGCACGATGATCGAGCCCGACGTGTGCGAGTACCCGGACTCGGGGAACTTCGCGGTGCTCGAATCGCCGAAGCCGGGGAGCGCGCAGACGGGGAGGACGTGGGCGATGGCGAGGGATGAGGGGAAGTGTGGGTATTGGGAGGGGGAGTGAGGGCGAGGCCGCGCGGATTTTTCCAGGGTCGCGCAGCGGTGCGCTAACGACGGTGAGAGCGCACGAGGAGCCGGCATGACCAAACACACGTTCGCGAGTTTCGACCGCCTTCTAGAGCGAGCCGCAGCGAACCCGAGTCTCGGCTGGGAGGACATCGAAGACGAGTTCTTGCGAGCCACGGAGGCCTTCGACTCTGAGTATTCCGCAGGAGCGAGGTCTTCGGGCTGGTATCAAGCGAAGGCGAGATACTTCAACGACCTCATCGTGGTTCTGCTTGCGAATCGCGCAGGGAAGAAAATCGAAGTCCGTCAGAAGCGGAACAGCAGGCTCTTCCAGAAGCTCGACGTAGACATTTGCTTCCCAGCGAAAGGGGAGCCTGCGATCGCTGGCGAAGTGAAGGCACTCGGTACCCCGCCACACTCCCGAAACAAGAACAAGCCAAGGAGCGGCGCGTCTGATCTACACAAGCGCGTGCGTGAGGTTGCCTTCACCTCGATGGACCTGAAGGCGGCGTACTCGCCGCCACGCCCGATTCCCAGTTTTCAACACTGGATCGACGCGACAAACCCTGGCTACTTCAGTTTCTGGGCCGTACGAGCGAACGACGAACGCGACTTGGAAAAGGTGCGAAGCACCCTCACGAGCCTTGTCCGCTATTGCAACGGAGTTGGTGCCATCGTGTACAAGCCCGTCGATGCAAGACAGCCAACGAACTATTCAGTTGTGGTCCTCAACGAGTTGTCCATCGACACGACGTTGCAGGAGATGGCTCAGCGAATCGCTTGAACGCCGGTCGAGAAACTCGCCTTCGCCCACCGTGTGTGACCGCATCTGTCACGCGCGCAGGCGAGAAATGCCGAATCTCGAAAACGCCGGTGATACGATGCTCGTCGGGTGAGGGGAATCGTGCTGCGACAAAAGCAATCTGATCGGTCGGCCGCGCTGCCGTTGCTCGCGTGGGCCGGTGAGACTTCTCGAGAGCCCAGTCCCAAAGAGCGCAGCCCACTGAAAGTCGCGGCGTTCTTCGCGGGAATCGGTGGCATCGA
>JANNRF010000422.1:0-7620 GCA_031401135.1 Deltaproteobacteria bacterium
CTCGCCTTCTATCAGGCGATCGGCTTCAAGCTGCTGCGCGACAACCGCGACGTGATCTGGCCCGACTACGTCGCCGGCAACTTCGGCATGACGAAAGCGCAAGGCCGCGGCGCGCTGCTCGCCATCGACGCGGGGCCGCTGCACACGCGCCTCGATCTGATCGAGTGGCTCGAGCCCGCCTACGACATGCCACCTGATAAGCCGTGGAGTGAGCGCGTGCCGCGCATCATCGCGCTTCGCACGCGCAACGTGCGCGCGGCTTACGCCGATCTGTCCGCCAAAGGCATCGAGTTCATCACGCCGCCGCGCAGCATGGACCCGAGCAGCGGCATCGTCGCCGTGATGCTGTGCCGCGATCCCGATGGCCTGCTGGTGGAGTTCATCGAGTACGAGCCGGGTCTGCTCGGCAGCAAGATCACGCACCTCGCGAAACGCAGCTGAACGCGATTGCTCACGCCCGAGCAGCGCCGTGCCTTCGACATGGACGGGGTTGCGCGCCTGCCGGCGGCGATTCCGCGCGCGGAAGTCGAGGCCATGCGCGTGCGGCTCTGGCTCGACCTAACGCGCGAGCTGGGCATTGCGGAGGGCGCGCCCGCGACGTGGACGACGCCGCGACCCACGGGCTTCCAGGCGCTCGCGCGCGAGGGCGCGTTCGCCGGCATGGCATCGCCTGCGCTGCGCAACGCGCTGGACGCTTTGTTCGGTAAGCGCGGGTGGCAGGAGCCGCCGCACTGGGGACAGCCGCTCGTCAGCTTCCCCGAGCCAGGCCTCGCCTGGGACGTGCCGCATCGCCAATGGCATCTCGATGGCATGGTGGCGCCGCAGCCGAAGCTCGGGGCTGTGCGCGCGTTTTCGTTTCTAACAACCGTGGCGCCGAGGGGCGGCGCAACCGTCGCGCTCGCGGGTTCGCAACGCTTGGCCCTGGCGCTCGCGCAAAACGCCGGGCGCGCGCTGCGCTCGGCGGAGCTACGCAAGGAGCTCGCCGCCTGCGACCCGTGGCTCGCCGCGCTCGAAGCAGACCCCCTGCCGGGGCGCGTGCAGCGTTTCATGGACGAGGGCGCAGTCGTGAACGGCGTCCCGCTGCGCGTGATCGAACTTTGCGGCGAGGCCGGCGACGTGATCCTGATGCGGCCCGAGACGCTGCATGCGATGGCGCCCCACGTGATCGCAGCTCCGCGCTTCGTCGTCGCGCAGTTCATCTACCGTGCGGGCGCCTGAGGAGGAGATCGCGATGAAATGCCTGGTGATGGGCGGAACCCAGTTCAATGGCTTGGCCCTTGTGCGCGAACTCGCGAAGCACGGCCACGACGTCACGGTGCTGAATCGCGGCAAGACGCCCGTCGAGCTCCCGCTTCCCGTGCAGCGCCGCTACGCCGACCGCACCGATGCTGCGGCGCTGGCGAGCGCGCTCGGCAACGACGACTGGGACGTCGTCTACGACGTCAACGCCTATCGCCCCGAGGACGTGAAACTGATGTCCGAACTGCTGCGCGGGCGCGTCGGTCATTATGTGTTCGTCAGCTCGACCGTGATTTACGCCGCCTCGGACCGGCTCCCGATCCACGAGGATTTCCCCGTCGAGCGCTCGCCGCAGCAGAACGAGTACGGGCGGCTCAAAATCGAGTGTGAAGACTTCCTGATCCGCGAGCTGCGCGAGCGCGGCTTCCCGGGCACCACGGTGCCGCTCTCGATGGGCTTCGGGCCCAATAACATCTTGCCCGACCGCGAGCAGCGCATGTTCGCGCGCCTGCTGCAGAATCGGCCAATCCTGATTCCTGGCGACGGCTCGACGCTCGCGCAGGTGGGCCACGTCGACGATCAAGCGCGCGCGATGCGCATGCTCGGCGGCAAGTCGCACACGTACGGGCGCCGTTACAACCTGAGTGGCGCGGACTACTTCAGCGCGGACGGCTACGTGGACACGTTCGCCGCAGTGGTGGGCGTGAAACCTGACAAGGTGCACATCCCGCCCGCGCTGATGGACGACCTCTACGCCGGCCGCGTCTCGCTCGCGCGCGGCGAATCGAAGGTGAAGATCGACATTCGCAGCAAGGAGCAGGGGAACCAGCTCAACAACCAGCGCTTCCAGCTGACGACCCTCGTGCAGCGCATCGCGCCGTATATCCATCAGTGGAACAAGAGCGTGATCTTCGGAATCGACCGGCTGCGAGACGATGTCGGCTGGCAGCCGGAGTTCACGTTTCCAGCTGCGGTCGAGCACACGTACGCCTGGTTCCGCCAGCAGCGCCTGCACGAAACGCTGAAGTTCGACTGGAGCTGGGAGGATCAGCTGCTCGCCCTCGTCCAGGAGCGCGCGAAGTAGCCACCCGCGCGGGGCCTACCACCAACCCTGCTTGCGCGCCCAGACCAGGATCGCGGCGGCGACGCCGCCCATCGACACGAGCACCACCCAGAGTTCCACGGTCTGTGTGTTGTCGTTCACGATGATGTTCATGCCGTAGATGCCCGCGAGCAGCGTGAGCGGCAGCATCACCGCCGACAGCAGCGCCAGCCGCTCCATCGCGATGTTCATCTTCACGCTGGTGCGCGACTGGTACAGATCGACGACGCCTTGCAGAAACTCGCGCTCGCTGTCGCAGACGCTGCGCACGCGCTCGAAGTGGTCCGTGAGATCTTCGATGAACGGCTGCGCTTCCGGCGGCAGGAAGCGGCGCAGCGCGGACATGCGCGCGTACAGCTCGCGGCAGGCGGAGGTCATCGTGCGCAACGTCAATAATTCGTGGCGCACGCGGAACATCTCTTCGAGCGCCTCCTCGAAATCGCCGCCCTCGCGCCGCATGACGCGGCGTTCGAGGCCCGCCACCTTGCGGGTGAGCTCCGCCACGAACGTTTCCATGCGCGCTGCGATCGCAGAAATGATCGCGTGCGAAAGCTCCGCCGGCGACGCGGGCGAGAGCCGGCCGTCGAGCAGCCGCTTCGCAACCGCACGGGTTTCACGCAGCGCGTTCTCGAGCGGCACGTCGGGGTTCAGCGGGCCGTGGACCGTCACGAGGGAGCGGTGGCCCACGAAGTAGTCGAGCTCGAGCAGGTGAATCTGCCCGGCGGCGCCGGGCTCTGGTGCGTGCACGATCAGGAACAGATGGTCCGGGTAGGCGTGGAGCTTCGGGATGTGGCTGCGCTCGAGGCAATCCCTAATCGCAAGCGGGTGGAAGCGGAACACCTCGCTGAGCACGCGCAGCGCTTCGGCGTCGCACTCCGGGATGTCGACCCAGAGCAAGCCGTCCTCGCGCGCGAGCAGTGCGCCGATCTCCGCAACCTCTCGCTGCTGCGCGACGCCGCCTGCGAGCCAGAACACCTCCATCGCGTCCTCCTGGGCGGCCTCGCGCGCGGCGCGCCGAGCGCCGGACCGAATCGTCGTCAGCGCTGCAGAATCTTCCGCGCCGTCTCGGTTACGGCGGCGCTCGTGTCCTCGCCCTTCGGCAGTTCGAGGCGCGCCGGCACCGCGCAGCCGCGCTCCACTGCGGGGCGCGCCGCAAGCTCCGCCATCCAGCGCTTCAGCGAGTCGAGCCCGTCCGTCGAGACGCCCGCCCACTCGTGGATCCGAACCCATGAGAAGTTCGCGATGTCCCCGAGCGAGTAATCGCCGGCCAGCCATTGGGTCTTCGCGAGCTGGCGATCGAGCACTTCGTAGAGCCGGCGCGTTTCGTTCTGATAGCGCGAGATCGCCCCGGGCAACTTCTCGGGGAAATAGCGAAAGAAGACGTTGGCCTGGCCCTGCATCGGGCCGACGCCGCCCATCTGGAACATCAGCCACTGCTCGACTCGCGAGCGGCCCTTGGCGTCGCGCGGCAAGAGCTTGCCGCTGCCGTCCTTGTCGCACAGGTAAAGCATTATTGCGCCGCTCTCGAACACCGCGAAGTCGCCGTTGCCGCGGTCGACGATCGCGGGGATCCGCCCGTTCGGGTTGATCTCGAGGAACCACGGCTCCTTTTGTGCGTTCTTGCCGAGGTCGATCGGCACGACCTTGTACGGCATGCCGAGCTCTTCGAGCGTGATGGAGGCCTTCCAGCCGTTCGGGGTGGAGGCGGTGTAGAGGTCGATCATCGGGGTGCTCCTTGTTAGGCCGCTGCCGGTCCTAGTGGCCGGCGTCCGGTCCGGGGTCGTGCTTGAAGCCGCTCATGTGCTTGAAGTAAGCGACGAGCGCTTCGAGCTCCGCGTCCGTCAGGTGCGCGTGGGTTGGCATGCTCGTGTAGCGAAAGCTGCGCGGATCGCGGATGAAAGCCTTCAGCTGCGCCGGCTCGCGGTACTCGACGATGCTGCGCGGCACGTTCAGCTCAGGGCCGACTCTGCCACCTTCGCCGTTGATCGCGTGACACGCGATGCACTCGCGCCGGAAGATCGCGAAGCCGGCTTGCGCAGGGCTGCCCGCTCCGGCGCCGGGCGGCGGCACGTGCGGGAACTTGCTCGCAAAATCGACGATCTCGATCTCGGCGAGCTGGTACGGCCACGGCCACAGGTTCGTGTCATTACGGCCGGCGCCTTGCCACACCAGGTAAAGCGGCGCGGGATCGACCTGGCGGCGGTCGATCGGGAAGAACGCGCCGCTCGGATGCTCCGCGTCCGCGAACGCGAGGAACGCGCCGTCCGTCAGCAGCTGCGCGCCGCTCGCGGTCCGCGTGTAGCCGTCGCGCGCGCGCAGCAACAACTCGGCGCTCGCGAAGGCGCGCATCCCATCGACGCCGAAGCCCCGCGCGAGCACCGCGGCGAGCGGCAGCGCGCGGAAGCGCTTCGGTGCGCCGTAATAAGGATCGTCGACCGCGACCTCGCGCGGCGCGCAGCACGCGAGCAGCTCGCGCAGCGGAACGGACGCGACTTCCGCGCCGTCGCGCAGGAAGCGCAGTCGCTCGCTCTCGCGAGCCTGCTCCGCGCCTGCGGGCGGCGCCGCTTGCGCAAGCACCCACGCCAGCGCGAGGCCAACAACGAAAAGCGCGCGACGGCGGAGCGAGTGCATCGAGCGCGGCAGCCTACCCGCGCGCGTTAGGCGTCGCTCGCGGCGGTGCGGTCGCGCCCCGCTCGTTTCGCGGCGTAAAGCGCCGCATCCGCGGCCGCGATGAGTTCGTCAGGTCCGCTCATCTGCAGCGTGCGCTGTGCCGCGCCGAGGCTGATCGTCACCCGCACCGCACCGCGTCCGGCCACGTCGAGTGACAAGGCCGCGATCGCAGAGCGCCAGTTCTCGGCGGCCGCAATCGCCCCCTGCAGTGGCGCCGTGAGCACGGCGAGAAACTCCTCCCCGCCCCAGCGCCCGGCAACGTCGGTCGCACGAACCTGACGCCGGATCGTTGCGGCCACTTCGCGCAGCACACGGTCGCCCACCGGGTGCCCGTACTCGTCATTCACACGCTTGAAATGATCGATGTCTCCGATCACGACCGAGAGCGGGTGCCCGTAGCGTTCCGCGCGCTTCCACTCGAGAGCGAGCGACTCATTCAACTTGCGGCGGTTCGGGAGCTCCGTGAGCCCGTCTGTCGAGGCAAGCTCTGCGAGCGCCGCGTTCTTCTCCGCGAGCTCGCATTGCAACCGCACGATTTCGAGATGGAGTTCGACGCGCGCGACCAACTCGCGCGGATCGAAGGGCTTTCCGATCACGTCGCGCGCGCCGTTGCGCAGCAGCGCCGCGCGGCGGCTGGGATCGCGCAGCCCGGTAAGCATTAGGAACGGCGGCCCGCCGCCGGGTTGTTGGCGCGCGGTCAGGAGCAGCTTCTCCCCGTCGAGAGTCGGCATCTCGACGTCGCACACCACCATCGAATAGGGCCGCGCCATCAACAGCCGGAGCCCCTCAGCGCCGTCCTCGGCCTCGTAGATCGTGTCGAAAAGATTCGTGGCGGCGAGCGGCTCGCGGATTGCTGCGCGCTGCACAGCCGAATCCTCGATCAGAAGCAGAGTCCGCATGGGGGCGCTCTTCGGCGCGCGCCGAGTGGCGCGCGACGCGCGTGTGATCGCCTCAGCAATTTCCGGCTGCCGGCTCGCGGAAAATACGCATGCCCGCCGCGCTACTCGGGCCGCGGCGCGCCGGGGAAGATGTGGCCGGCAGTGAAGCCGCCATCCACAGCGAGATCCATCGCGTTACAAAAGCTGCTTTCGTCCGAAGCGAGCCAGGCGATCGCGAGCGCGATCTCGCGCAACGTGAGCTCGCGGCCGAGCGGTTGCTTCGGATTGCCTGACAAGTCGAGCTTGCGCTTCCCGCTCTTGATCTCCTCCGCGAGCTTCGCGTACCAAGGCGCACTCATCTCCTTGCCGCCGCCGGCCGGGCAGACCGTGTTTACGCGAATGCCGAGGTGGGCAAGTTCCAGGCCCGCGCACTTGGTGAGCCCGCGCAAGCCCCACTTGCTCGCGCCGTAGGCCGCAACGCCGACTTCGCCCTCGAGCGCGTCGATCGAGGCGACGTTCACGATCGAGCCGCCGCCGCTCGCGCGCATTCCCGGCAGCACAGCCTGGATCCCGAGCAGCGGCCCTAACAGGTTGACGTCGAAGATCTCGCGCGCGCGTTCGGGCGGCGTCTCGTCGATCGCGGCGACGGTGAGGATCGCGGCGTTGTTGACGAGCACGTTCGGCGCGCCGAAACGCGCGCGCGTCTCCACTACGGCAGCGGCCCAGTCTGCGGGCTCGCGCACGTCGAGCCTGCGGTACGCCGCGTGCTCGCCGAGCCCCGCGGCCAGCTTCGCGCCGCGTTCATCGAGCACGTCCGTCAGCAGCACGCGCGCGCCGCGTTCCACGAACAGACGCGCGGTCTCTGCGCCGGTGCCGCGCGCGGCGCCCGTAATCAGCGCGATCTTCGTGTCGAGTCGAGTCATCCGTGCGCCCCCTTGCTGTGAGACGTGACAGAATGCCCGAAACTGGAGCCGAAACGCGCATGAACTCAGCGACTGCGAGCGGGCCGCGCAAAGCCGCGCTCGCGTTCATTCTCGTCACCGTAATGCTCGACATGCTCGCGTTCGGGATCGTGATCCCGGTGCTGCCGCGGCTGATCCTCGATTTCACGAGCGGCAGCGCGACGGGCGCCGCGTGGTGGCAGGGCGTGTTCGGCACGCTGTTCGCGGTGATCCAGTTCTTCTTCGCACCCGTGCTCGGTGCGCTTTCGGATCGCTTCGGGCGCCGCCCCGTGATTCTGCTCTCGAGCTTCGGCCTCGCGCTCGACTACGCGCTGATCGCGCTCGCGCCGAACCTGTGGTGGCTGCTCGCGGGCCGCGCGATCGCGGGCTTCTGCTCGGCCTCGATCAGCGTGCCGTCGGCGTACATCGCAGACGTCACGCCTCCCGAGAAGAGGGCCGCGGCATTCGGTGCGATCGGCGCCGCGTTCGGCGTCGGCTTCATCCTCGGGCCGTTCATCGGCGCGGAGGCCGGCAGCATCGATCCCCGCCTGCCCTTCTGGATCGCCGGCGCGCTCACGCTCGCGAACTTCTGTTATGGGCTTTTCGTGCTGCCGGAGTCGCTCCCGCCCGAGCGGCGCGCTCGCTTCGAATGGCTGAAGGCAAACCCGATCGGCTCCGCTCTGTTGATTCGCCAATACCCCGCCGTGTGGGCGCTGCTCGGCGTCTCGGTGCTCAGCTATCTCGCGCACGATTCGCTGCCACACACGTTCTTCCTGTACGGCAACGCGCG
>JANNRF010000423.1:0-3118 GCA_031401135.1 Deltaproteobacteria bacterium
CGCCGTGGGCGAGTCCTACGCGATCGCGGTCGCGACCGTCACCGTGGACGGCAAGGACATGGATGCGATCACGGGCGGTCGCTACCTCGACCGCTTCGAGCGCCGCGGCGGCACCTGGAAGATCGCGGAGCGCGTGTTCGTGCAGGACTGGAACATCAACCAAGCCTCGAGCGCGAGCTTCGACGACGCGTTCTATGGCGGGCTGAAGCTGCGCGGTTGTTACGGCGCGTCCGACCCGGTCTACGCGTTCTGGCAGGGCTGAAGGAAGCGGGAAGGGGGCGAAAGCATGTCGGCAGATACGGATCGAAGCGGGCGACTCGGAACGGAGCGCTCGGTGCAGGAGATCGTGCGCAGCGACGCGGTTCCCACGCGCGCGCCGCTCGACCACGAGCACACGGTGTTTCTCGGCGACCAAGACATTCCGTTCGCGCGCTACACGTCGCGCGAGTTCTTCGCGCTCGAGATGAAGTGCGTGTGGGAGAAAACCTGGCAGTGGGCATGCCGCGAGGAGCACGTGCGCGAGCCGGGCGATTACCTGGTTTACGAGATCGGCCGCCACAGCGTGATCGTGGTGCGCACTCAGTCAGGCCTGATCAAGGCGTACGTGAACAGTTGCTTGCACCGCGGCACGAAGCTCAAGGAATCCGGCTCGGACGGGAGTTCGCCTGAGCTGCGCTGCCCGTACCACGGCTGGACGTGGACGCTCGACGGCAAGCTCGACACGTTCCGCTGCCGCTGGGATTTCCCGCACGTCGACCCTGAGAAGTACTCGCTGCCCGAAGTGAGGGTCGAAACCTGGGGCGGTTTCGTGTTCGTGAATCTCGATCCGAACGCGGCGCCGCTGCGCGAGCAACTCGGCGTGTTGCCCGAGCACTTCGCGAACTTCCCGCTCGAGGATCGCTACGTCGAGCTGCACGTCGAGAAGGAATTGCAGTGCAACTGGAAGGCCGCGCAAGAGGCCTTCATCGAGAACTACCACACCGCCGAGACGCACCCGCAGCTCCTGCGCAGCGTCGCGACGCTGAACACGCAGTACGACATTTTCGGCGATCACGTTGCGCGCTTCTACGCCGTGACGGGCGTGTGTAGCGGCGAGTTCGGCAAGGAACTCAGCGAGCAGGAGATCCTCGACGACATGCTGGTCGGCGATCGCAGCCTGATCAAGGAGAAGCCCACGCTCGCGCCCGGGCAGACCGCCCGTAACTACATGGCGAACTACCTGCGCAAGGCGATCGCCGAGGGCTACAAGACCGATCTCTCGGGCTACACCGACAGCGAAGTGATCGACACCATCGAGTACAACCTGTTTCCTAACATGTTCCTGTTTCCCGGCCTGTCGCTGCCGATGGTCTACCGCTTCCGCCCGCTCGGGAACGACCCGGATCGCGCGCTGTTCGAGCTGCTCTTCCTGCGCCCGTCGCCGAAGGGCGCTGCGCCGCCGCCGCCCGCAACGCCGGTGCGCCTCAGCGCGGAAGACTCGTGGGCAAAGGTGCCGGGCTTCGATCCGGCGTTCGCGTACGTCTATGACCAGGACACCGGCAACCTGCGCAATCAACAGCTCGGCTTCTACGCGGCACGCAAACAAGGCGCGACGCTCGCGAACCGCCAGGAGGTGCGCGTGCGGCACCTGAACCAAACCATCGACAAGTACATCGCCAAGCACCGGGGCGAAGCGTGATCCGCGGCATTCACCACGTCGCGCTCAACACCGCGAACCTCGATCGCATGCTCGTGTTCTACCGCGACGTGATCGGCTTCGAGGTGGTCGCCGATGTCGCCTGGAAGGACGACGCGCAGATCGACAGCGTGGTCGGCCTCGCGGGCTCCGCCGCGCGGCAGATCATGCTGCGCGCGGGCAACGCGTATCTGGAGTTGTTCGAGTACACGGCGCCGGCGGCTCGCGAGGGCGCGCCGCTGCGTCCCTGCGATCGCGGCTACACGCATTTGTGTCTCGACGTGGTCGATATCGAGGCCGAACACGCGCGGCTCAGCCAGGCGGGTGTGCGCTTCCAGCGCAAACCGGGCGACTTCGGCGAGATCCGCGCGGTGTACGGCGCCGACCCGGACGGCAACATCGTCGAGATTCAAGAGATCCTGAACGCGGACCACGCGTTCGCATTCCCGCCGCGCTCGCCGCGCGGCGCCTAACAGCCGCGTCGCGGCGAGGAGCACGCCATGCCGGGCCGAGTGCAAGGCAAAGTCGCGATCGTCACCGGTGCGGGCAGTGGCCTCGGGCGCGGCGACGCGATCACGCTGGCGCGCGAGGGCGCCCGCGTCGTTGTTACGGACATCAACGAACTCGGCGGCAAGGAAACCGCAGAGATGATCGGCAGCGCTGCGCTCTTCCTGCGCCACGATGTGCGCGAAGAAGCCGACTGGCAGCGCGTCGTCGCCGAAACCGTGCGCGTGTTCGGCCGCCTCGACGTGCTCGTCAACAACGCGGGCCTGGTGGTGTTCGCGAACGTCGAAGACACCACGCTCGAGCAATTCCGAAAGCTGAACTCCGTAATGTCCGAGGGCACCTTCCTCGGCTGCAAGCACGCGATCCCGGCGATGCGAGCCTCGGGCGGCGGCTCGATCATCAATGTCTCGTCGGTCGCTGCGATCAAGGGCCTCGCGCCGATCCTGGCGTACACCGCCGCGAAGGGCGCGATCCGCAGCATGACGCGCAGCGTGGCAGTGCACTGCCAGGAGGGCCGCACCGGGATTCGCTGCAACGTGATCCTGCCCGGCGCGCACGACACACCGATGACGCAGCAAGCGCTCGCGGAGTTGCCGCGAGCTGAAGCGGGCCTCGATCAGATCCACGCGCGCGGGCAGGGCAAGCCAGAGGACGTCGCGAACCTGGTGCTGTTCCTCGCGTCGGACGAATCGCGCCAGATCACCGGCGCCGAGTTCGTGATCGACAACGGCGAGACGATCGGCTGAGCAAGCGGCGCCTCGCCGCGCGCAGCAAGCCGTAGGCGAGCGGAGTCGAACACCACAGAGAGGCAGCCGGGGCTTTCCCCCCAGCCGCAAGGAGGTGTTAACATACCTTCGGGAGTGCGCGGGGCGGCCCCCCAACCCCCCGCCCCGAACCCCCAAACCGCCGTTAGCCCCGCCCGGTCGGGCCGCCCAC
>JANNRF010000424.1:0-8311 GCA_031401135.1 Deltaproteobacteria bacterium
CGCGAGCCCGTGGGCGACAAGCAGCACCGCGGCGACGCGCGCACGCCCGAAGGCCACTACGTGATCGACGGGCGCAACGGCGGCAGCGCGTTTCACCGTTCGCTCCACGTCTCCTACCCGAACGCGGCGGATGTGCGCCGGGCGCGCGAAGCTGGCGCGTCGCCGGGCGGCGAGATCATGCTTCACGGCCTGCCGGAAGACGCTGCGTGGGTAGGCGGGGAGCACTGGCGCTTCGACTGGACCGAGGGTTGCATCGCGGTCACCAACGAGGAGATCGATGAGATCTGGGAGCTCGTGCCGGATGGCACGCCGATCGAGATTCGGCCCTAATCGCTGGGCGCGCGTGGCGCTTGCAGGTGCGCTCGCGCTCGGGGCGGGCTGCGCGGTGTTGCCCGCACGCACGCCCCGCCCGGCAGTTCCGCCAGCGCATTTCCTCGAGAACCCGCCGCCTTCCGCAGACTTGATCGGTCGCCTCGCGTTCCGCGAAGCGCTCGCTGAGGACACCTTCGTCGATCTCGCGCCTGCGCTCGGCGTCGGGTACGTGGAACTCGTCGCCGCGAATCAAGCGCTCGATCCGTGGGTGCCCACGCCGGGCGCGCGCATCGTGATCCCCGATGTGCACCTGCTGCCGTCGGGCGCGCGCGAGGGCATCGTCGTCAACACAGGAGACTTGCGGCTCTACTACTTCGCGCGCGGCGAGGCGCCGCGCAGTTACCCGATCGGCATCGCCAAGGAGGGCTACGCAACGCCGGTGGGCTCGACGAAGGTCACGCGTAAGAAAGAGAAGCCCACGTGGTATCCGGGTCCGACCGCGAGGCGCGATGACCCCACGCTGAAGGCAGCGGTGCCGCCCGGCCCTGATAACCGCCTCGGTCTGTTCGCGCTCTACCTCGGCTGGCCCTCGTACTTGATTCACGGCACGAACGATCCGCGCGGCGTCGGGCGCCACTCGAGCCGCGGCTGCATCCGGCTCTATCCCGCGCACATCGAGGAATTATTCGCGCTGGCACCGGTCGGCACGAAAGTGCGCGTGGTGCACGAGCCGGTGAAGCTCGGCTGGGTCGCAGGCGAGCTCTACCTCGAAGTGCACCCGGACAAGGAGCGCGCGCTCGCGCTCGACGAAACCGGCAAGCTCGTGCGCGAGCCGGCCCGCGATCTGCGCGCGCTTGTTACGAAAGCGGCGGGCGCAAACGCGGCGCGCGTCGACTGGGAGCGTGTTGCGCGCGCCTCGCTGGTGAGCGCTGGCGTGCCGGTGCGCATCACGCAGTAGCTCGTTGACTCCGCTCGCCTGCGGCTCGCTGCGCGCGGCGGTGCGCCGCTGGGCGGTCGCTTCGCGCCCGCGGCTAGCGCGCGTTGACTCCGCTCGGCTTCGCCTCGCTGCGCGCGGCGATGCGCCGCTTGCGAAACGAGTTCGGCAGAACGAAAGAGCGCATCCTCACAAAGCGTTCCGGCTACCGTGGGCGGCGCTCGCGCGCCCGCTCGAAGGAGGGAAGGCACATGTCCACACGACGTCTCGCGTTTGCGGCACTCGGGTTTCTGGTTGCCGCCGGAGTGCTCGCCACCGGCTGCACCCAGGAAACGCAAAACAAACTCGGCCGCGCCGTCCAGAACTGGACCGGCACCAACGGCGTGCTCGAGATCTACGCCGGCGACAAGTTGGTGAAGCGCTTCCTGCAGATCGACAAGCTCTCGACCGCGAAGGGCACGGACGACGGCGAGCCGCGCCCGTATCGCTTCGGATACGGCGTACTCGACGCGAACCTGAACGGCACGGCCGACCCAGACGAGCGCAAGGTCTACTTCGAGTTCAGCGATTACGCGGCGGGCTACGTGTTCTACGAGGATCCGAATGGCTGACAGCAAGCGGCGCCTCGCCGCGCGCAGCGAGGCGCAGCCGAGCGGAGATCGAACAGTGGCCTCGGTGCCGCCTGACGCTGTGGCGAGTTCTCGAGGAGAAGACGAGCTCTCGCCGCCGTACGAACCGCTCGCGCGTTTGTTCCTGCGTTTTCTGCGCTTTGGTGCGCTCGCCTGGGGCGGACCGGTCGCGCAGATCGGGATGCTGCGCCAAGAACTCGTGGACGAGGAGCGCTGGATCTCGCCAGCCCGCTTCAACCGCGTGCTCGCGGTTTATCAGGTGCTACCGGGCCCGGAGGCGCACGAGCTGTGCGTCTACTTCGGCTCGCGCGCGCGCGGGCGCATCGGCGGCCTGCTCGCGGGGCTCGGCTTCATGCTGCCCGGCTTCGTCCTGATGTTCGCGCTCTCGGTCGCGTACGTGCAGTTCGACCTGCGCGCGAGCGCTCTCGCCGCGGCGTTCGCGGGCTGCCAGCCCGCGGTCGTGGCGCTGATCGTACGCGCGGTGCACCGCATCGGCAGCCACGCGCTGCACGACCGCTGGTTGCTCTCGATCGCCGCGCTCGCGGCGATTGCAAGCGGGCTCGGCGCGAGCTTTGCGGTGGTGCTGCCGGTCGCGGGCCTCGCGTATGTGGCAGCGCGCGGCGCGGCGCCTGGCACTTCCCACGCGCTCGCGTTCATCCCGCTCGCAGCGAGCGCCGCGCCCGTAACAAGCGTGCTGGCGCCCAGCGTGCTCGCGCTGTTTGTTACGGGTCTGCGCAGCGGCCTGCTCACCTTCGGCGGCGCCTACACCGTGATCCCGTTCCTGCGCGCCGACGCCGTCGGCCCAGCGGGCTGGATGAGCGACGCGCAGTTCCTCGACGGCCTAGCACTCTCCGGCATTCTGCCCGCGCCGCTGGTGATTTTCGCAACCTTCGTCGGCTACCTCGGCGCGGGCGCCGCCGGCGCGCTCGCGCTCACCGCGGGCGTGTTCCTGCCTGCGTTTGCGTTCACGCTGATCGGCCACCAGTGGGTGGAGCGCTTGGTGGAGCAGCGCCGCACGCATGCGCTGCTCGACGGCATTACGGCTGGCGTGGTGGGCCTGATCGCGGTGACCGCGCTCTCGCTCGCGCGCGAGACGCTCACGAGCCTCCCGACTCTCGCGATTTTCGCCGCGGCCCTGTTCGCAGCGTTCCGCTGGAAGGCGAAGACCGCGGTGGTCTGGATCGTGGCGGGCGCCGCCGTCGCCGGAGCGCTGCTGCTGGATTGATTATTGGCTTGCCGCCCGTCACGCGCGGGGCGTAGAGTCGCCTCGAACCAGGAGGCGCCCATGCTCACGCGCGCTCGGTTGTTGGGACTTCTCGCCGGGGTCTCCGCGAAATTATGATCGTTCGTCGCGACCCGAACGGGAGCGTGCGGCGGCTGAATCTCAGAACGGGACGTTCGCGGCTGATCGTGCGCCGGCTGGATACCCCGGACGGTTTCGCGGCGGACGCAGACGGCGCGGTGCGCGTGCGCGTGCAGCTCACCGAGGACGAAGAGCGCTTGCGCGCGCGCGTGTCGCCGCAGGATCCTTGGAGAGTCGTCGCGAGCCATCGCACGAACGAGATCGACGCGCGCGCGTCGTTCCTCGCGTTCGCTCCCGATCCGCGCAAGCTCTATGTGAGGGCTCATCACTTAGGCCGGGACGCGCTCTTTGCGCTCGACATCGAGGGCGGGGAAAAGGCGCTGGTCGCCGCGAAGCCGGCTTCGAATCTGGTCAGTCTGCGTCTCACGAACGGCGACCGCACGCTCGCAGCGGCTTACTTCGACGACGAGAGCCGCGCGTTGCTCGATCCCGCAGCGGTACGCGAGCAGTCTCTGCTCGACGCCGCGCTGCCAAACGCGCACAACGATGTGGTGGACGAGAGCGACCGAGGAAGCGCGATCGCGGTGGTCGCCTCGCGCGGCCCGAGCGGGTTGCTTCGCTACCTCGCTTACGACCGCGCGGGCGACAAGCTCACGCCGCTCTACGCGGAGCGCGGTCTCGCCGAGGCTGAGTTGACTGCGCCCCAACAAGTGGGATCGAGCGCGAGCCTGCCGATGCGCGCGGCGCTCACGCTTCCGCGCGGAGGCGCAGCGCGGGGAGCGGCTGTGGTGCTCGTCCACTGCTCGCCGTCTGCGATCGACCTGCTCGGCTTCGACCCCGAAGTGCAAGCACTCGCGAGCCGCGGCATCGCGGTGCTCGCGATCGACCTCGGCGGGAACGCGCTCGCGGAGACGCTGCCGTGGGTGCAACAGCTTACGGCCGCGGTTGGAGACGCCGCCGCGTGGCTCGAGCAGCGCGGCATCGCGGCTCCGGAGCGCATCGGCGTTTCTGGCAGCGGCTTTGGCGGTTACGCCGCGCTCAACGCCGCTGCGCAGGAGCCCGTGCGCTTCCGTGCCGTCGCGGCGCTCTCGCCGGTCGCGAGCCTGCGCGCATTCGCGGAAGAATCTCGGAGCTACGGAATGCGCACTTGGCCCGCGTGGATTCGTGAGCGCCGCGAAATCGGGCACGCCGTCATGCACCGCGAAGAGTTCGCGAGCGCTCTCCGAGCGCCGCTGCTCCTCGCCCACGGCGAGGACGCGGGCTACGCGCACGTCTCGCAATCGCGCACGCTCGCGAAAGCGTTGCGGCGCGCGGGGCGCGCGGTCGCGTACACGGAACTCGCAGGCGAGACGGACGTGCCGCTGCGGCTCGCGAGCCGCGCGCGCTTCTATGCAGAGTGGGTCGCGTTCTTCGAGCGCGAATTGGCGCCGCCTGCGCCCACGGAATCGTGACTCCAGCGACGAAAATTTCGCGACGATTCCGTGAACCCCGCCGGGCGCCGTGGATAGAGTGCGCCGCGCTTGGAGGCCGCGATGGCGTTTCGCTTGATCCCGCGCGAAGAAAAGTTTTTCGACGATTTCACCGAGATGGCGGTGGAGATCCGCAAAGGCGCTGCGCTGCTCGACGAGATGCTCGCGCCCGATCATCCAGTCTGGGAGAAGGATCCCATCCAAGCCATCAAGTGGAAGGAGATCCTCGACATGCTCGAGGGCGCGACGGACCGCTGCAAAGACGTCGCGAAGGTGCTCGAAGCCGTGTACGTGAAGCACTCGTAGCAAGCGAAGCGCGCAGCGAGCCGAAGGCGAGCGGAGTCAAGAAGAAATGGAGACTGGGCTGCTCGTCGTCGGTGCGCTGGTTCTGCTCGCGCTCGCGTTCGACTTCATCAACGGCTTCCACGACGCCGCCAACTCGATCGCGACCGTCGTCTCGACGCGCGTGCTCTCGCCCGGGCAGGCTGTGATCTGGGCCGCGTTCTGGAACTTCGCGGCGATCTTCGCGTTCGGCACCGCCGTCGCGAAGACCACGGGCTCAGGGCTCGTCAACCTCGACGCGGTGACGTTCGCCGTGATCGGCGCAGGCCTCACCGGCGCGATCGTCTGGGACCTGATCACTTGGTACTGGGGCCTGCCCACCAGCTCCTCGCACGCCCTAATGGGTGGCTACGGAGGCGCCGCGGTCGAAAAGGCCGGCTTCGGCGGACTGCTCGCGGCGGGCTGGGTGAAGCCACTCGCCTTCGTCGCGATCGCGCCGACGGTGAGGCTGATCGTCGGGCTGCTGACGATGACCGCGCTCTACTGGATCTTCCGCAATACCACGCCGGTGCGCGTCGATCGCTGATTCCGGCGCCTCCAACTCGTGTCGGCCGCTGCGTTCTCGCTGAATCACGGCGCCAACGACGCGCAGAAGACGATGGCCATCATCGCTGGGCTGCTCTTCGCTGGCGGCTACATCACCGAGTTCTCGATTCCGACTTGGGTCAAGTTGGCGGCCTGCACCGCGATCGGTCTCGGCACGCTCTGCGGCGGCTGGCGAATCATTCACACCATGGGCAGCAAGATCACGAAGCTTCAGCCCGTGAGCGGCTTCGCTGCGGGAACCGGCGGCACCGTCGCGATCTTCCTCGCGACCAGCCTCGGCGTTCCGATCAGCACCACCCACACCATCACCGGCGCAATCATCGGCGTTGGCGCCACACGGCGGCTCTCGGCCGTGCGCTGGGGCGTCGCCGCTCGCATCGTCTGGGCGTGGGTGATGACGATCCCCGCGGCGGCGGCCATCGCGGCGCTCACCTATTGGGCGGCGGCGGCTTTGGGAGCGAAGTAGGGCGCGCTTCGGCAGCGGAGTTCATGGACAGCGCGCAGCCCCGCGCGCTAGGGTGCGCCGCTTTTTCGGCAAGGCGTTTCCGTTTCCGAAGAACCGCCGAGCCTGTTCCCGCCCAAGCGGCCCTCGTAACCAGCAAGCGGACCAGCGCCGACAGAGTCGGTGCAATCCGCGCGCAGTGAGCCGCAGGCGAACGGAGTTCGAAAAACGCAAGCGGACGAGCGCCGACAAAGTCGGAGCAGACCGCGCGCAGTGAGCCGCAGGCGAACGGAGTTCGAAAAAGATGGCACGAGACGATCTGATCCAAGCGACCGGCACGGTCGAGAAGATTCTCGGCGGCGGGCGCTACCAGATCGGCCTCGACGGCGGGCAATCGGTCACCGCGCAGCTCTCGGGGCGCATGCGCCGCTTCCGCATTCGCGTGATCCCCGGCGATCGCGTGCAGGTCGGGCTCTCGCCCTACGACCCGTCGCACGGCTTCATCACCTTCCGCCTGCGCGACGGCGAGGGACCGCAGACCGTTCCGACCGAGTAGCGGCCGTGGAGCTTGGCGCGCGGAGCGCGGCAAGCGACCCAGCGCCGCGAAGCGGTGCAGGGCGCGCGCAGTGAGCCAAATGCGAACGGAGTTCGCGACGATCTGGCGCATCGCGGGCATGCGCGCGCGAGCATTGAACGGGCGCGTGCGGCTCGCGGGGCTCGGCTGGTTGCATCCGGGGTTGCGAGTGGATGCGAGCGCATCGCCCGGCTTCGGCGTCGCGCGCATGAGCCTCGCGCCGGGCGCGAAGCTGACGATCGGCGCGAATGCGGCGACGGAGTATCGGCCTGGGCTCTTGAACCTCGTGATCTTCGACGGCGCTGAGATCGAGATCGCGCCGAACGCCTGGCTCCGCACTGAGGCCGGGCCCGTGAACCTCTTCGCGTTCCCGGGCGCGCGCATCGTGATCGGCCCCGAAGTGATGCTGAACGCGTGCAGCATCAGTGCGCAGCGCGAAGTGGTAGTCGAGCGGCGCGCGACGCTCGGCCCCGGCACGCGCGTCTACGATTTCTCGCACGATCTCGACGACGCGCGCAAAGCCGAGGTGGCGCCCGTCTCGATCGGTGAGTTCAGCTGGATCGCGTCGGACGTGACCGTCACGCACGGCGTCACGATCGGCGCGCACTGCGTGATCGGTGCGCGCTCGCTGGTGACGCGCGACGTTCCGCCGCACACACTCGCGTTCGGGATTCCGGCCGAGGTGCGCGGCGCGATCGGCGATCGCAGCCGCGCGCAATAACAAGCGGCGAGGAGAGGTTGCAGATGGCGTTGCGGATCGCGTACTTCGGGCAGGCGGCGTTCGGCCGCGACGTGCTGGTGAGGCTGCTGGAAGCGGGCCACGAGATCGCGGGCGTGTACGCGCCGCCGACGAAGCCCGGCGGCAAGGCCGATCCGCTGGCGGAGGAGGCGGAGAAGCGCGGGCTAGCGCTGTTCCGCCACGCCGCGATGCGCAAGAAGAGCGGGGAGCCGATCGCGTCGCGCATCGCCGAGCACGCCGCGCTGCGCGCGGACCTGAACGTGCTCGCGTTCGTGATGATGATCCTGCCCGCCGAGATCGTCGATGCGCCGCGCTTCGGCTCGCTCTGCTTTCACCCCTCGCTGCTGCCCAAGTTTCGCGGCGGCAGTGCGCTCGCGTGGCAGATCATCTCGGGCGAGCGCGAGGCAGGTGTTACGGTGTTCAAGCCCGACGCAGGCGTCGACACGGGCCCGATCGTCGTGCAGCGCGGGCCCGTGCCGATCCTCCCGCACCACACCGCGGCGAGCCTCTACTTCGAGTCGCTGTACGCGCTGGGCGTCGAGGCGACGGTCGAAGCCGTCGCGCGCGTCGCGAACGGAAGCGCCACCTACACGCCGCAGGACGAATCCCGCGCGAGCTTCCAGGGGCTCGTCGACGACGCAGCGGGCCGCATCGACTGGTCGCGCAGCGCGGCCGAGCTCGACTGCCAGATCCGTGGCTGCGACCCGAACCCGGGGGCCCACGCGCGGCTCGGCGCCCAGACCGTGCGCCTGTTCGGCGCCACGCTCGCCGAGGGCTTGGAATTCGCCGCGCCGGCCGGCACCGTGATCGACCTCGACGCCAAAGGCGCCCGAATCGCCGCGAAGGGCGGCGCACTGCACGTCACGAAACTCAAAGTGGGCAGCGGCGCAAAACTCGCTGCCGCCGAATCCGGCATCGCCGTCGGCGCCCGCCTCTCGAACGGGGACGTTCCATGACGAACGCGACGAAACACCCCGGGACGTTCCACGACGAAAACCTCGCTGCGGAGGTTTTCGTCGTG
>JANNRF010000425.1:0-1871 GCA_031401135.1 Deltaproteobacteria bacterium
GCGCGAACACGCGGTCGGCGCCGGGCTCACCGCGCGCTTCGAGAACACGCCGCTGCGCGCACGCGCGAAGCTGTTCGTCGCGACGCGGCAGTTCGAAGCGGCGCTGAGTAGCTACGAGGCGCTGTTCGCTGCGCCGGAGAAAGCGCCCTCCGCGCTCGATTTCGGCGGCGAGTTGCAGGAGTACCTCGTGGTCGCGCTGCGCGTGCGCAGCGACTTCACGCGCGCGGAGCGAACGCTCGCCGCGTTCGCCGCGCGGCCCGCGCTCCCGAGCTACCTCGCGCAGCTGCTCGCAACCTGGCGCGCCGCCCTCGCGGAGCTAGCGCCCTATGCGCACGCCTCGACGCTCGTGGAGGCACGCGAGGTATTAGGGCGCGCCGAGGAGCTGCGCCGCTTCCCAGCCGATCGCTCGGCGCTCGTGCACGATCTCGTCGCCTCGGCCCTGCTCCATCGCGCACTCGCGCGCGGGTTCGCGAGCCCGGATGAGGCGGCGGAGGCGAGCTACTTGTTGGGGGTCGCAGAGTTGCGCAACGACCCGTCGCGCGGTTTGCCGCAAGCCGAGTGGTACTTGGAGAGCGCCGTGCGAAGCGCGCCGGGCAGCGACCTCGCGCGCGAAGCCTACGCGCTGCTCGAATCGCAAACGCTGCTCGGCTGGAGTGGTTCAGCGGGGCTCGAGCTTCCGGACGACGTGCGTGCGTGGCTGCGCGAACTGCGCGCACTCGCGGGCCTCGAGGCCAGCGCGCGCCCCTAATTGCGTAGGGGACGTACTTGCGTATCGCAGCGATACGAAAGTACGTCCCCTACGCAATTTCAGATCCCGATCCCGGCGAGCCCGCGCAGCAGCGCGCCAATCGATTCCGCGAGTGCGGGGTGCTCCGCTTCGAGGCGCGCGGCCAAGCGCTCGATGCGAGTAACAAGCGGCTCTTCGCGCTCGCCGAGCGCGCGTTCGACGTCGCGCAGCGCGCCCTCGAGTTCTGTGCGCAGCTCGGGCGAGATCGCCGGCTTGCCCGCAAGCTCGGCGTGGAGTCGTGCGACCGCGTCGTGCACCGTTTTGGGATCCATGCGAGAGCCTCCGAGCACGCGGCGTGCCACTCGTTCCGTACGCGCTGCGTGGGCTGCGTGCGCTGCGTGTTCCAGCCTACCCCGCGCCGCGCCCGAGTTCGGGCGAAATGTCTCAGGGCGCCGCGTTGGCGATGGCTCGCCGGGCGCGGGAGGCGGCACGTCGCTTGCGGTGTGCTGCTGGCGTAACCCACTGCGAAGGAGCGGCCATGCCCGACGCCATTCGGTTCGAGGCGGAGGCAATCGATGGCGGACTCTCGATGCGCGTGCGCCGCGAAGCCGTGCGCATCGCGGCGCAACACCACCAGCTCGATCAATTCCACGCCGTCTTCGAGGATGCGCTCGCTCGCGGCGACCTGCGTGGCGCCCGCGTCTCGTTCGCGAACTTCGCCGACGCGCTCGAAGCGCACTTCTCGCTCGAAGAGGAGTTCTACTTCCCGGCGCTGCACGGCCACCGGCGCGATCTCACCAGTGAACTCGCGCGGCTCACCCGCGATCACGAAGCCCTGCGCACCGGTATCGCCCAACTCAGCGCCGAACTCGCGCGGGGCGACCGCGCGGCCTGCGAACTCGAGTTCGAGGCGTGGCTTGCGCGGCTGCTCGCGCATGAGCGCTCCGAGGAGGCGCTGCTCGCAAGCCCGCCACCTGAGGGCACTCCCGTCCCCGGCTGAGCGCGCGGGCGCGCTGCGCTGCTGTGCGCGCGAAGGCGAGATCTCGCGGCGCCGTCAGCGCGACGACGTGCGGAGAACGAGGGTTCGCGAGTCGGGGTCTTCCATTACGAGCGCGACGTCTCCCGGCGCGAGTTGGAGCGTGCG
>JANNRF010000426.1:0-10692 GCA_031401135.1 Deltaproteobacteria bacterium
CGGGAAGGCGCTTCGATGTCGTGCGCCTGAGCCAGGATTTCGGCGACCGCTCACGCGTCGGGGCCATCGCCGTGCAACGGGACAGCGATGGCGATGCCGAGCCCATCAACCGCACGGCCGGGCTCGACTTCGAACTGCGCCCGCTGGAGGAGCTGGACATCGCGGCCTTCGCTTCGTTCGTGGACGAGGATAGTCTGGCCGAGGATTCGCACAGTGTCGGCGGGCGCGCCCGCTGGACGCAGCCCAGTTTCAACGTCGCCTACTATCACGAGACGATCGGCCACGACTATGACCCCGCAGCCGGCTTTGTGACGCGCTGCGCGCGACACATCGCTCGGCGCGAGGCGTGGGTAGTGGACGTGACGCGGTCCGACGGTTCGCGCGCGGAGTGGTTTCTGCGCATCGATCGGCTCGCGGCGGCCGGGCACGCGAACCCGTTTTCGCTGGCGCGCGAGACGCGCGTGCTGCGCGCGCTCGGCGCCGCGGGCATTCGCGTGCCGCGCATCGATGGCTGGAACGAGCCGCACCAAGTCGCGCTGCAAGAACGCGTCGCGGGCAGCTCCGATCTGCCGCCCGCGCCGCCTGCGCAGCGCCGCGCGGTGCTGCTCGATTTCATCGACGAGATCGCGCGCCTGCACGCCCTAACACCCGTCCAGCTCGGGCTCTCTGAGCTGCCTGTTCCGCGCACGCCCGCGGAGGCCGCGCTCGGTGAGGTGGACACGCTCGAGGCGATGCTCGCCGGGCATCGCGAGCCGGAGCCTGCGGCGCGCTTCGGCGTCGCCTGGCTGCGCGCGCACGTACCCGAGCAGCTCGAACGCGTGTCGCTCGTGCAAGGCGACACGGGGCCCGGGAACTTTCTGTTCGAGGGCGAACGCATGACCGCGCTCGTCGATTTCGAGTGGGCGCACTTCGGCGACCCGATGGAAGACCTCGGCAACTTCTGTGTGCGCGAGTTCTTTCAGCCGTGCGGCGGCGTGGCCGAAGCGCTCGCTCACTATGGGAAGCTTACGGGCGCGCCCGTTGCGCTGGAACGCGTGCGCTACTTCCGCGTGCAGCAGATGGTGCGCTCGGTGCTCGGGCTCGTGCGCGTCGCCTCCCCGCACGACGCGCGCGGCCCGGTTGCGATGAATCTCGCTTACCGCGCGATCTGCGAGCGCGCGCTGTGCGAGGCGATTGCGGATGCGCTGGGCATCGCGCTCGAGCAAGCCGCGCTGCCCGATGTACCCGAGCTCGATGCGCACGGGCTGCCCGCGCTTGTCGCGAAGCAGCTCACGCAGGAGATCGCGCCCGCTCTGCCGTCGGCGTATCTGAAGCACCGCGCAGAGAGCGCGGCGGCGCTGGTGGAGTGCATCGAGCGAGAGCAGCGCTACGGCGCGGCGCTCGCGGCGGCCGAGCGCGAGGAATTAGGCGCACTGCTCGGGCAGCGCGTGGAGGCGGCGCGCGCCGGGCGCAGCGAACTCGACGCGCGCATTCGGGCCGGCACGGCGCCTGGCGAGGAAGCCGTGCTGCGCGCTCTCGCGCGCCTCACGCAGCGCACCGAGGCGCTCTATGCGCCCGTGGTGCGTCCGTTTGAGGGCAGGAAGTTCTCGCCGCTCACGTAGCGCTGCCAAGCGCGCGGCCTAATTCCTCGCTGGCGTCTCGCGCCGCACCAGGAACAGCGACGCGAGCACCACCAGGTTCAGCGCGGCGAAGCTGGCGAACGCCGGCTCGTAGCTGCCCGTCAGGTCGCGCACTCGGCTCGCGAAGTACGAGCCGAGCGGTCCCGCGACGCCGAGGCCCATCATCACCGCGCCGTAGATCGCAGGCATGGTGCGCTCGCCGAACACGAAGCTGATCGCGAGCGGGTAGACGACGTCGCGCGCGGCGATCGCGAAGCCGTACACGATCAGAAACGCGATCAGCACGGGTTGGCTCGGCAGCGCGAGCAGCAAGGCGGAGGCGAGCGTGAGCAGCGCGTAGTCCGCGATCAGCGTGGCTTTCGGATGCAAGAAGTCGCCGAGCGCGCCCGCGAGCAGTTTGCTGACGCCGCCCGCGCCGACCGCGAAGCCGTAATAGGCGGCAGCGTCCACGCGCGACATGCCCTGATCGCGCAGGAACGAGACGAACGCGTCGTTCATGCCGAGAAAGAAGAAGAAGAACGCGACGATTGCGAACAGCAGCAGCCAGAAGGAGCGCGTGCGGAGCGCCTCGCGCAACTCGAGAGCCGGCGCGTTCGTTGCGTTCGCCCGCGCGGCGTGAGCAAGCTCCTGGCCCGGCGCGCGTTGCCCGGCGATCCACGCGAACGGCAGGATCGCCGCCGCCCCCGCAGCGCCCATCGCGATCAGGGTCGCGCGCCAGCCGTGCGCTTCGGTTCCGCGCGCGAAGACCTGCGGCACGAAGAAGCCCGCGATGTTCGAGGCGGCGTAGACGAAGCCCATTGCCGCGCCGCGCCCGCGCGCGACCCACGCCGTCAACACGCCCGCGATCGCGACATCGCCGAGCCCCGCCATGAACACGCCGTAGAGCGCCTGCGCCACCCAGAACTCCGTCAGCGTCTGCATGCGCGAGAGCAGCGCGAGAGCGCCCGCGAGCGCGAGCGCGCCAATAACAAGCACCGGCCGCGCGCCGAAGCGCACCGTCCAGTGCCCCGCTGCGAGCCCGCCGAGCGCCGTCATCGCGAAGTACGGAATCCGCCCGCTCGAGAACTGCGCGCGCGTCCAGCCCAGCTCCGCCGTCGCTTCAGGCATTACGGCCGAGAACAAGTACGTGTACCCGAGCCCGAGCTGGCAGACGAAGCAAGCGGCGACCACGAGCGCGCGCTCGGACGCGGATGGTTCGCGCGGCAGGGCTGCTTCCGTCATCGCGCTTCAGGATCGAACGCGGCAGTTACGGGCGAAACACGACGGGCATGGTCGCCCAGCCTTGTACGAACTCGGTGCGCAGCCGCTTTAGCTTCTCCGGCTGCACCTCGTACTCGGGCGCGAAGCTCAGCAGCTTCTCGATGCACAACTTCGCTTCCATCTTTGCGAAGTGCTGGCCGATGCAGAGGTGCGTGCCGTGGCCGAATGAGAGGATGCGCGGCGACTGGCGGCGAACGTCGAACACGTCGGGGTTCGAGAATTCGCGCGGGTCGCGATTCGCCGACGGGTACAAGAACGCCATGTTCGAGCCGGGCTGGCAGAGCTTGTCGTGGAAGCGCACGGGCGCGACCACCTTGCGCATCAGGTATTGCGTCGGCATGTCGTAGCGGAGCACCTCGCGATACGCGTCAGGAATTAGGGACGCGTCCTGCGCGAGCGCCGCGCGCTGGTCTTTGTGTTGCCAGAGGCGATGCACCGTGCTCGCGAACGTCTTCGGGAACGTCTCGGCGCCGCCGATCAGGAACATCGACATGTGCGAGGCCGCGTCGTCGGGCGTGAAGCGCTTGCCGTCCTTCTCGAAGCGGCAGACGAGATCGACGACGTGCTCCTCGTTCGCGCCGGCCGCGCGACGCTTCGCGATCAGTTCGTGGAAGTACGCGAACATTTCTAGCATCGCGTTGACGCCGTCTGGCGTCATGCCCATAACACCTTCCTCGCGCGCGAAGAAGCGCCAGACGAGGTCGTTGAGCATGTCGCTGTCGGACATCGGGAAGCCGTTCGCGAGGCACGCGACCTTCACCGACACCTTCGCCGCGAACTGCCGGAACACGTCCGCTTCGCGCAACTCCCGCACTTCCGCGAACGCGTCGTCCACGAACTTCTGGATCTGCGGCTCCAAGCGCTTCACGCGGCCCGGCGTGAAGAAGCCCACCAGCGCCCCGCGGAACTGGGTGTGAAACGGCGGGTCGAGCGTGTTCAGCATCGGCGTCATCGGCTGAATCTTGGTGACGAGCTGCGCGGTGGTGGTGCCCTGCGCTGTCGAGAAGTGCGCGGCGTCCATCGAGGCGTTCCAAATGTCGTCAAAGCGCGCCAAAAAGTACGTGTCCCACTCCGCGAGGTAGAAGCACGGGTCCTCTTCGCGCAGGCGGGCGTAAACCGGATGCGGGTCTTCCTGCACGTCCGCTGCGAACGGGTGGTAATCGACCATCGCTGGGATTCCCCTTTAAATCAGGCCGTGTAAATGATAACGAGACGTACAGTATCGTAATCGCCGCGTCGGTTCGGAGCGGTGTTTTCGGTCTCGTAAACCGGGGGTTTCGAGGATGAGTGCCGAGGCGGGCGACGGACTGCGCGGCGGCGAAAGCGGCGCTGCTGGTCGGCCTCGCAGCGGGCAGGCGCATCGCGCGATCCTCGACGCCACGCTCGAACTGCTGCTCGAGGTGGGCTTCTCCGCGCTCACGGTCGAAGGCGTCGCGAGCCGCGCGGGCGTGGGCAAAGCCACGATCTACCGCCGCTGGCCCTCGAAGCTGCCGCTCGTGGTCGAAGCGTTCGGGCGGCTGCCTGCGTTCGAGGACATCGATACCGGCACGCTCGCCGGCGACCTGAAGGCGATGCTCACGCGCTACCTCGAAGACTTCACCTCGACGCCGCTCGCGACCGTCTACCCGAGCCTCGCCGCCGAGCGCGCACACAACCCGGAGCTCGGGCTGGTGCTCGATCCCGTACTGAAGGGGCGGCGCCGTCCGCTCGAGGCAGCGCTGCAGCGCGGCGTTGCGCGCGGCGAGATCGCGCCTGACACCGATCTCGATCTGGCGGCGGATCTGATCGTCGGCCCGATCGCGGTCCGGCTTTTCTTTCGCGGCATGAAGATTCAGCCCAGCATGGTCGATCCGATGGTCGATCTCGCGCTCGGCGGAGTTCTCCGCGATCTGCGCGGAACGGAGTAACAAGTGGCGCGCTACGCCTACGATCGCTTGAGCTACGAGAGCGCGGCGCTGCTCGCGGCGGAATCGTCGCGCCACTTCGGACACGCGGCGACCACGCTCGTGTTCGAAGCCGGCCCACTCGCGCGGCCCGGCGGCGGCGTGGACTTCGAGGCGATTCGCAGCGCGATCGAATCGCGCCTGCACCTAGTGCCCGTCTATCGCCGCAAGCTGCGCCGCATCCCGTTCGAGAATCACCCGGTCTGGGTGGACGACCGCGAGTTCAGTCTCGACTACCACCTGCGTCACACCGGCCTCGCGCAGCCGGGCGAAATGGCGCAAGTGCAAAAGGTGGTTGCGCGCCTGCAAGCGCAGCGCCTCGACCGCTCGCGCCCGCTCTGGGAGTGCTGGCTGCTCGAGGGGTTATCAGGCGGACGCTTCGCGCTGGTGATGAAGCAACACGCGGTGCTCGCGGAGTTTGCTGGCGATCTGATGCAGGTGCTGCTCTCGCCCGACCCGAACGAGGTGTTCGAGCCCGCGGCGCAGTTCGTGCCGCGCCCGATGCCGTCGGCGGCGGAGCTGGTGCGCGACGAGGTGTTACGGCAGCTGCGGCTGCCGCAGAAGGCGCTGCGGCGTTTCCGCGAGTTCGTGCGCGAGAGCGATTCCTTCCGGCGCGAGCTCGGAGATCGCGCGCAGGCCGTCGCGAAGTTGTTGGGTTACTCGATTCGCGAGCTGCACGAGACGCCGCTCAGCGGCGAGCCGGGCCCGCATCGCCGCTTCGAGACGCTCGTCGTCCCGCTCGCCGACGCGAAGCTCGTGCACAGCGAGCTCGGCGGCAGCGTGCACGACGTGCTGCTCGCCGCGGTGGCCGGCGCGGTCGGCGCGTACTTCCGCGCTCGCCACATGAACCCCGCGGTGCTCGATTTCCGCGCCGCGGTGCCGGTGGGCCTGCGCGCTGGCGAGAAGAACGAAGGCGTCGGCGAGTGGATTCTCGATCTGCCGATCTGGGAGCGCGACCCCGCCCGGCGACTCGAGCAAGTTCGGCAACGCACCGAGGCGCTGAATCGCGAGAGCCCGGCGCTCGGCGCGCGCACGCTGAACAGCGTCGCGAAGTGGACGAGTTCGCGGATTCTCGCCCAGAGCGTTCGCGCGATCTCGCAGCGCACGCCGGTGAACGTGCGAATCGCGAACGTGCCCGGCCCGCAGACGCCCGTTTATTTGCGCGGCGCAAAACTCGTGGAGGCCTACGGCACCGTGCCGCTCGCGCGCAGCGGCGGCCTCGGCATCGCGATGTTCAGCTACGACGGCAAGCTGTGCATCGGCGTGAACGCCGATTACGACCGCGTCGCCGATCTCGACGCCTTCACCGCGCTGCTCGCCGACTCATTACGGGAACTCGTGCGCGAGGCACGCCGCCGCGCGCGCCGGCTCAAGCTCGTGAGCGGCGCTTCTTAGGGGCAGCGCGTCGCGCCTGCGCGAACGGCAGCATGTCGGTCTCGCGCAGCGCCTTCTGGACGAACGGCTCGATGCCGCGGTCGCGGATGCCGAGCACGTGACCGCCCTGGAACCAGTGAATCGCGGGGCGGTCCCAGTGGCGCCAGAGGGCGCGCGCCTGATCCGGCCGCGCGATGCGGTCTGCGACGCCCGCGTAGATGAAGCGGCCCTCGCGCGGGATCTTCGGCGTGAACGCGAGCGGCGAGACGACGTGAGTGATCGCGCGCACGAGCTGCCAATCGAGCGCGAAGTCGCGGTCGTAGCGGCGCATGATCCAGGGCTCGTTGTCGCGCGCGAGGTTGGCGAAATCGACGGCGGGGATGCCGGCGATCACGCAGCGCAAGTAGTCCTCGAGCGAAGCGACGAGCGCCGAGACGTAGCCGCCGAGCGAGATGCCGTAGAGGCCGATCGAATCGCCGCCCTGAGAGCGCACCCAGGAGATCGCGCGCCGAACGTCCCACACCGCTTGCGCGAATAACAACACCATGCGCAGGTAATCAGGGCTCAGCACTTCGCCGCCGCTCATGCGCCCGATGCCGCGCGGCCCGTGCAGAGGAAGCACCGGGAAGATCAGGTTCAACCCGAGTGTCTCGTGCAAGTAGCGCGCGGGGAAGCCGAAAAAGTTAATGAGCGGCGTGCCCATTGCGAAGCCGTGCACGCACACGAGCCAAGGTCGCGGCGTCTCGTGTCGCATCACGTACGCGTGCGCCGTGCCGTTCGTGGGATGCGCCTGCCAGCGCTCCGCGCCAGGTTCGCCCACGTGCGGCTCGAAGCCGCTCTCCCAGTGCAGGTGCTCGAAACGCGTCGGCGCGAAACCCGGGCGCAGCCAGACAGAATCTGGCGCGCTCGCGACGTTCTGCAGCCGTGGCGGGCGCCGGTGGTAGGGCTGCGGCGCCTCGAGCCAGCCGCGCTTCGTGTAGAAGGCGTGGGCGGTCTGCGCCTCCTCGATCATGCGGCGCACCAGCTGCGGCAGCGGCACGCCGGTCACGAGCGCGGTCATTAGGGTGAAGCTGCGGTCGACGAGCCCGTGGCCGAGCAGGCTGAGGCGCGGCTCGAGCGCGGGCACTTCGGGAAAACGCGAGGTGCGGCGAAACGCGTTGAGGCCCTCGGCGAACAGCTCGCCGGCTTGTTGCAGGGGCAGCGTGATCAGCCGTTCCAGCAGCGTGGCACCTCGGGGTCGCGGAGGCTTGCCGCTCGCTCTGGGCGGGTCAACCCCGCGCCGAAAGCCGAGCAACGGCAACTCATCGGCAGTTCGACCGTCGACGAAAAGCTGGGATAGGGTCCCGCGCCATTTCGTAAAAGGAGCTCTTCATGGCGATCTTCGAACCCGTGGCGACCCCCGGTCCGCGCCGCCGCTACCGCGTTTCGAGCCCGGCGACGCTGGCGCCGATCGGCGAGTTCGAGTGCGCGACGAGCGAGGACGTGCGCGCCGCAGTCGAGCGCGCGCGCAAGGTGCAAGCGAGCTGGAGCGAGCTGCCCGTGCGCGAGCGCGCGCAGTACCTGTGGCGCCTGCTCGATCAGTTCGTGACGCGCCAGGACGAGATCATCGACGCGGTCATCCAGGAGACGGGCAAGGCGCGCACCGAAGCGATCGGCATGGAGGTGTTCGCCTGCTGCGACGCGATCACTTACTACGCCAAACGCGCCGAGAAATTTCTCGCACCGGAGCGGCGCCCCATCCACGGCGTGCTCGGCTTCGCGAAGAAGCTGACGCTGGTCTACAAGCCGCTCGGCGTGGTTGGGCTGATCACGCCCTGGAATGGGCCCGTGGTGCTGGCGGCGAATCCGCTGGTGCAGGCGATCGTGGCCGGCAACGCGGTGGTGCACAAACCGAGCGAGGTCACGCCGTTCTCGGCGTTGTTACTGAAGCGCTTCACCGAGGACGCGGGCTGGCCGGCGGATCTGTATCAGGTGCTGCAGGGCGACGGCGCGACGGGCGCCGCCCTGATCGAGGCGGGCGTCGACAAGATCTCGTTCACCGGCAGCGTCGCGACCGGGCGCAAAGTCGCCGAGGCCTGCGGGCGGAGGCTGATTCCGTGCACGCTCGAACTCGGCGGCAAGGACGCGATGATCGTGTGCGCCGACGCGGATCTCGAGCGCGCCGCACAGGGCGCGCTGCTCGGTTCGTGCATGAACACCGGGCATTATTGCTGCGGCACCGAGCGCATTTACGTCGTGGGCGACGTCTACGAAGCGTTCGTCGGCAAAGTGGTCGATGGCGCGAAAAAGCTCCGCCAGAGCGACAGCGGCGAGTTCGACGTCGGCGCCGTGTTCTGGGACAAGCAGCTGGAGATCATCGAAGCGCACATGGCTGACGCCGTCGCGAAGGGCGCTCGAGTACTTGTAGGCGGACGGCGGAACCCCGCGCTCGCGGGACTCTACTACGAGCCCACCGTGGTCGTCGACGTGAACCACGGCATGGACCTAATGACCAAAGAGACGTTCGGCCCGGTCGTCGCGATTCAGCGCGTGAAGAGCGAAGAGGAAGCGCTCGCGCTCGCGAACGATTCCGAGTATGGGCTGAACGGGAACGTGTGGACCACCGACACCGCCAAGGGCATGCGCATGGCAAAGCGCATCGAGACCGGCGGCGTGTGCGTGAACGACATGGCGATGACCTACGGCGTGCCCGAGGCGCCCTTCGGCGGCGTGAAGGCGAGCGGCGTCGGCGCCGTGAACGGCGTGCAGGGGCTCCGTAACTACTGCCACGCGCAGCCGATCCTCGCCGACCGCAAAGGCAAGGGGCCGCTTCAAGGCGGCTACCCGTACACGCGCAAAGCGGAAGACGGCATGCAGAAGTTCATCAAGCTGCTGTTCGGCACGCGACTCGGAAGGTGGTTCGCGTAGCGAGAACGGAGGCGTAAGCTGCGCGCATGAGCGAGAGCAAACCGCCGCGAGTGAGCGCAGCCGATCGCGAGTACATGCGACGAATCGGCGAGGCGAACCGGATGCTGCTCCGAGACGAGCATCCGCCCGCCTCGCTCCGCGAGATGCTTGATCGCATGGAACGGATCGAGAAGAACCTCGGAGAGTGGGCGAAGCCGGGCTTCCCAGGTGGCGACGGAGACCTCGCATCTCATCAGGCCTATCTCGAGCGGCGGCGAGCGCTGAGCGCCCGTGGCGCGTAGCGCGCTCGAGTCGCTCGCGCGGATCCTCGACGGCCTCGGCATCGAGTGGATGCTATTCGGCGCCCTCGCCGCGAATCTCTATCGAGCGGAAACACGGCTGACCGGAGACACAGACGTTCTGGTCGCAAGCGCTGAGCGGGGTGAACTCGAACTCGCACTGCGATCCGCCGGCTGGGAGGTATTCCGAGCCACGCCCGATGGCTCGCTGCTGCGCGTTCGCCACGCGACGTTCGGGATTGCCGATCTGGTGTTCTCTGGAACTGACTACGAGCGCGTTGCGATCGGCCGTTCGCGGCGCGAGGAACTGACGCCGGGCTTGATCATTCGCGTACCCACGCCGGAAGACGTGGTGGTGTTCAAGCTGATTGCCGGGCGGGCGAAGGATCTCGCCGATATCGAGTCCGTGCTCGACGCGAATTGTGTTCTCGACGAGGGGTACATCGAGCAATGGGCGGCAGAGTGGGATGTGGCTGAGCGATGGCGACTGCTGCGGAGTGAGCACGCGCGCCTCGCGTGACGGGCGCTCCCGCACGGACATCGGAGGCGCCACCCCACCCGAGGTCCGCGCCCATGCTCCCCGCACTGCGTCTCGCGCTCGGCATCGCACTCTTTCATTCACTCTCGATCGGCGCACTCCTCTCGTGCGCGCGCGCCGCCGAGCCGTTGCCGACGAAGCCCGTGCTCACGCTCGCGGCAGCGCGGCGCGTCGCAACGGCAGCGGAGGCCGATGCGCAGCGGCGCGGTTTCGGCGTCGTGGTCGCGGTAATGGATGACAGCGGCACGCTGGTCGTACTCGAGCGCCTCGACGACACGCAGCTCGCGAGCGTCGACGTCGCGATCGCCAAGGCGCGCACGGTCGCGATTTTCCGCCGGCCGAGCGGCGTGTTCGAGGATCAGGTCAAGAACGGCCGCGTTGCAGCGCTCGCGTTACCCGGAGCGGCGGCGCTGCCCGGCGGAGTGCCGCTGATTTACCAGGGCCACGTGATCGGCGCGATCGGCGTCTCCGGCGACTCGCCGCGGATCGATGAAGACATCGCGAACGCTGGCGCCGCCGCGCTCGCGGCTGACTGACGAACCCCTCAGCCCAGCTTCTCGCCGCCATCCACGCGCAGGTACTGCCCCGTCACCATGCGCGTGCGGTCGCTCGCGAACAGCACTGCCACCTCGGCCACGTCGTCGTCAGGCGGGATCTCGCGCATCGGGAAGCGCTTGGCGATGTGCGCAATCACCGCGTCCTCGCCAACCCCTTGTTCCTTCGCCTGCCACTTCACGTAGTTCTGCACCGGCGGTCCCCACATCCAGGTGGGT
>JANNRF010000427.1:0-3289 GCA_031401135.1 Deltaproteobacteria bacterium
TCTCCGAGAATTACCTCGGCGTGGGCGGCCCTCGCCGCGCGCAGCTCGAAAAGCTGCGCGCAGACCACGTCGTTGCGTTGCACGGCGTCAGCCTCGGCATCGCGAACGATCTGCCACCGCGTGAGGATTACCTCGCGGCACTCCGCGAGCTCGCGGACTTCGTCGCTCCCGCGTTCGTGAGCGATCACTTGTGCTGGACGGGCTTCGCTGGGCGCAACTCTCACGACCTGCTCCCGATCGCCTACTCGGGCGAGGTGCTCGCTTTCGTGTGCGAGCGCGTTGAGCGCGTGCAGGAGGCACTCGGGCGCCGCCTGCTGCTCGAGAACGCGACTGCCTACGTGGCGTTTCGAACCGACGAGATGAGCGAGGCGGAATTCTTCGACGCACTCTGCCAACGCACCGGCTGCGGGATGCTGCTCGACGTCAACAACCTCTACGTGAACGCGAAGAACCTCGGCATCGATCCGACGCGCGCTCTCTCCGCGCTGCGGCCCGAGCACGTCGCGTACCTGCACATCGCGGGGCATGCGGTGCTGCCCGACGTGCGCATCGACACGCACGGCGCCGACGTGCCGAGTGAGGTGTGGTCGCTGTACGCCGACGTCGTGCGCCGATTCCCCGAGGCGCACGTGATGCTCGAGCGTGACGACGCGATTCCGCCGCTCGCCGGGCTGGTGCGTGAGCTGGAGCAAGCGCGAGCGATCTGGCACGCCACGAACGCCGGCACCCAGCGCGCCCAAGCTGCTGCGCGCCCGGATTCCGCGCGCCCGGAGGCGGCGCGCGCCGTGACGGCGAGCGTGGGCGAAGCGCCGGGCGCCGCGATCTCGGCGCCGTCGCTCTGGGCCCGGCAGCAGCGCGATTTCTGGCAGCGCTGTGTCGACAGGCCGCTGCGCTTCGATCACGCGACGAAGCCCGGCCTCGGCGCGCTGCTCGACAGCGCCCGCCCCGTAACAGCTGCGCGCGGGTTGCGCGTCTACAGCGACGCCTACACCGCGAACCTGCGCAGTGCGCTCGCCGCGAACTTCCCCGCGCTGGCGCGCGTGCTCGACCCGCGCGATTTCAGCGCCCTCGCGGCCAGCTACGCAGCGTCATTCCCGCCCATGTCGCACGACTACGCGAGCTTCGGCGCGCGCCTCGCAGACTTCGTGCGCGACTTCGCCTTCGCGAACGATTACGGCGTCGAGAATCAGGCGCTGGCCGATCTTGCGCGCCTCGAACAAGCGCAGCTCGAAGTACAGGAAGCGCCTGACGACGCGCTAGGCGTCGCGCCCGAAGCACTCGCCGCGATTCCGCCGGACGCTTGGGAGCACGCGCAGTTTCGCTTCGCGCGGGCTCAGCGCGTCGTGTTCGCGGCCCACGACGTGCTGCCCACGGTTCACGCCGCCGCGCGCGGCGAAGCGCCCGGGCGCCCGCAGCAATCGCGCCTCGCTTACCTAATCACGCGACGCGCGGGCGCGCTCTCGAGCGACCCCATCGCGACGAACGCCGCCTGCGCGCTCGCCGCGCTCGCGGACGGCGCGAGCTTCGCGGAGGCTTGCGCGAAAGCGGGCGGCGAAGACGCAGTCGAGCCCGCGATCGCGGCGCTCGGGCTCGCCTGCGCGCGCGGCGCCGTGCTCGAAATCACCAGTGCGCCTCAGCGCGGGCGCTGAATCCCGAGCTTCTTCATTCGGCTGCGCAGCGTGCCGGCCTTGATGCCGAGCCGCGCCGCCGCGCCGGACGCGCCTTCGATGCGCCAGTCCGTTTCGCCGAGTACTTCGAGGATGCGCCGCCGCTGCACCGCTTCGAGCGTTGCGCCGCCAACCGACGCAGCTTCCGCGCGCGAAGGGGCCGCCTGCGAAATGGTCGCGTTCGCTTCCCTTCGCTCCGCGAGCCGAGCGCTCGGCAAGAACTCCGCGTCGATTTCGAGCGTCGTCCCGCGCGCGAGCACGACCGCGCGTTCGATCACGTTCGACAGCTCGCGAACGTTGCCCGGCCAGTCGTAGGCGCAAAGCCGGGCGAGCGAGTCAGAGGAGATCCGCTCGATTCGCTTCCCGAACTCCCGCGCGAAGCGCTCCATGAAGAACAGCGCGAGCAGCTCGGCGTCGTCGCCGCGCTCGCGCAGCGGCGGCACGCGAATCGGGACCACGTTCAGCCGGAAGTAGAGGTCTTTGCGGAAACGCCCAGCCTCGACTTCGCGCTCGAGATCGCGGTTGGTCGCCGCGATCACTCGCACGTCGACTTTGCGTGATTCGTTGCTCCCGACCGGCTCGATCTCGCGCTCCTGCAGCACGCGCAGCAGCTTCACCTGCGTGTCGAGCGGCAGCTCGCCGACTTCGTCGAGGAAGATCGTGCCGCCGTGGGCGACCTCGAAGCGGCCGACGCGGCTCGCGACCGCGCCCGTGAACGCGCCGCGCACGTGACCAAACAACTCGCTCTCGACGAGGCCCGCGGAGATCGCCGAGCAATTCACCTTCACGAGCGGGTGCGCGCGGCGCGGGCTCTTCTCGTGCAGCGCGCGCGCGATCAGCTCCTTGCCGGTGCCCGTCTCGCCAAGAATCAGCACGGTCGTCGGCGTCGGCGCGACCGTCTCGACCAACGCGAGCACTCTCTCGATCGCGGGGCTGCGGCCCACGAAACCGCGCGCGTCGTGAACCTGCTGGATCTCTTCCTGCAGGTACGCGTTCTCCGCGGCGAGCTTGTCGCGCAGCTCGGCCACCTGCTCGTAGACGAAGCAGTTGTCGACGGCGACCGCGACGGCGCTGGCGACGCGATCGAGCAGCGCGCTCGGAATCTCGCGATAGGCGTCGCGCTCGGTCGACATGAAGAACAGCGCGCCGAAGCTGCGCTCCTCGCGCAGCAGCGGCAGCGCGCATAACGACTCCATGCCCTCGCGCTCCATCACGACGTTCGTCATCGGGAAACGCTGCCGCAGCTCTTCGCGCGAGGCGGCGACGTAGCGCTGCCGCTCTTCCTGCGCCCAGCGGCAGGCAGTGCCCGCCGAAGGGAACTCCTCGATCATGGGGCCGCGCGACGGTTGATCGAGCGCGAGCACATGCACGCGCAGGCTCTCTGGGCCGGTGGGCACCTCGATGCCGAAGCGCTCGCACGGCAAGAGCGGCTTCACCGAGCGCGCGAGCTCGCCGAACAAATCTGCACGCCGCAGGTGACGCGTGCTCGACTGGTTGATCGAGAGCAACGCCTTCAACTCTTCGTAGGCAAGATCGAGATTTTGCTGCGCGGTGGCGAGCTCGCGCGAGGCGACAAATCGCTGCCCGCTTCAGGCTGGCACGCCAGCGCCTCGGCCTTGCAG
>JANNRF010000428.1:0-2609 GCA_031401135.1 Deltaproteobacteria bacterium
CGGCCGACTGCATCGCGACGGCGATCGTCGATCTCGCCACGGTTCCCGCCCTCACCGCGGCGGGCATCTCGCCCGAGGAGCTGGCGGACAGCGGAGACCTCGAGGAGCTCGGGCTCCAGATCCCGACCGATGCCGCCTCCACGCTCGCGGCGGGCTTCGCCGAGTGCTCCCTAGGGACGGAGACGGTCGGCACCTTCATCCGAGCGTTCGCCGAGGAGTCCGGCGGCGAGCTCTCCGATGAGGACGTCGAGTGCATCGTGGAGGCGACGCCGGCCGATGACGTGGAGGCAGCACTGGCCGCCACATTCGTCTCGGCGGATGAGGGCGCCGGTGCGTTCAACGCGGTGATGGAAGGCATGGGTTCCTGCCCCGCCGCCGTCACCCAGCTGTTCATCGACGGCTTCGAGACCGCCAACGGGAAGGACGTCGACCTCCCCGATGAGGCGAAGGCGTGCTTGGCCGACCAGGTGGAGGCCGAGCCGGCTCGGGCGGCGCGAAGCTTCTCCACCGTCGAGCTCCCAGAAGGCGAGGTTCCGTTCGCTGCCCACCTCGCCGAGACGTGCCCCGCCCTGCGCGTCTGAGCGCGCTCAGGCTTCGTGGGGCTCGATGGTGCGGTAGTCGCCGAAGGGCTCGTCGCGACGCTGGAGGGCGGAGGTGAGGCCCTTCTCTCGCATCTCGGTGACGAACACCTCGAAGCTCTCCTGGTGGATGCCGAGGGCGCAGATGTCGGTCCCGGCGCGGATGGACTGACGCATCCCCATGTGGTCCATGGCCCGGTGCACGGTGCGCTTGTTGAGCTGCACGATGTCGGGCGGCAGTTGCGCGACGCGGCTCGCGAGTTCGAGTACGCGCGCTTCGAGCTGATCCGAGGGCACGGCGCGCGTGGCCCAGCCGAGCTGCGCGGCTTCGACTCCGCTGATCGAGTCGCCCGTCACCATCATCTCCATCGCCATGCGCATGCCCACGAGCCAGGCGTGAAAGTGCATGTCGGGCACGCCGAAACGCACGGCCGGGTAGCCGATCTTCGCGTCCTCGGCGCAGTAGACGAGGTCGCAGCCCGTCGCGAGTTCGCTGCCGCCGGCGAGGCAATAGCCGTGCACCTGCGCGATCACGGGCTTGGCGAGATCCCAGATGCTCATCCAGCCAGTTGTTACGTGGCGCGGCCACTGGCCGTCGCCGTCCGCGGTGTAGAACGGCAGCGCTTGCCCTTCGTTGCCGCCGCCGAGGTCGTAACCCGAGGAGAAGCTGGTGCCGGCGCCGCGCACGATCTGCACGCGCACCTCTGGGTCGGCGTCGCCCTGAACAAGCGCATCGAGCAGCTGGCCGCGCAGGGCGTGGTTGAGCGCGTTGCGCTTCTCCGGGCGATTCATCGTGATGCGGCGAACGTGCGGCGCGGGGCTGTCGACGAGAACGACGGTGTAGTCCATGAGCGCTCCTTCGAGGTGGGCGAGCACGATAGAAGAAGAGCCGGGACGTTCCGTAAGTAAGTTAAGTTGTTCACTCGGTTACTTAACTTTCTTACGGAACGTCCCCGGGTCATGTCTTCTCCCCGCACGCGTTGGTGGTTCGCGCTCCGCACGCGCGGGCAGGCGCTGCGAGAGCGGCACGCGCGCGCGTTCTGGATCGCGCACTCGCTGTGGGCGCTCGCGCAGGGCGTCGCGGTGGCCGTGCTCGCGGAGGAGCGCCCCGATTTCGGTGCGTGGGTGTTCGGCCTGCTCGCGCTCGTGTGGCTCTCGACGCTCTTCTTCTGCCGCAGCGCGCTGATCGCGGCGCGCCCCCGCTCGGTGCGCGTGGGCGTCGCCTCGTACGCGACGCGCGTCATGTATCAGCAAACGCTCTTCTTCCTGCTCCCGTTCTACGTGCGCTCGACGACGCTCGCATCGCCCAACCTCGCATTCACGAGCATGCTTGCGGCGCTCGCACTGCTCGCGTGCCTCGATCTCACCTTCGACCGCTGGCTGCGGCGCAGCGCCGCCTTCGCCGCGAGCTTCTTCTTCGCGGTCGCCTATGCGGCGCTTCAGCTGTTATTGCCGCTGATCGCGCGCGTGCCCTACACGATCGCGCAGCCGCTTGCGCTCGGGCTCGCACTGGCCGCCGCGCTCGCGAGCGTCGGCCTGCCGCGCGGGCGCGGGCGCGCTCGCGCGGAGCGCCTGCTCGGCGCGCTGCCGGTCGCCGCGCTCGCACTCCTGTTGTTACTGGCGCCGCGGCTCGTTCCGCCCGCGCCGCTGCGCATCTCCGCGTTCGGCTTCGAGCAGCGCGCGGCCAGCGTGCGCGCCACGGTGCGCGTGGCGGCCCCCGTGCCGGTGCCCGTGCGCGTGACGATGACGTGGTCGCGCGGCGGCGAAGATCTGCGCGTCTCGCGCGATGTCGCGATCACCGCGCACGGCCGCGGCTTTCGCGTCTGGGACGAACTCGCGCGCGCGCGGATCCAGAGCGCGGCCGGCGTCGTTCGCGTCGAAGTCCTGACAGCCACCGGGCAGTTGCTCGGGCGCCGTACGCTGGCGGAAGCGAGCGGCGGCTGACTGCGCCGCGCGAAGGGGTCCGGCCGGACGGGTAGCCGCGGGCGGGAGTTCTCAGGCCGCCGGGTTCGCCTTCAGGTGGTCGAACTT
>JANNRF010000429.1:0-13392 GCA_031401135.1 Deltaproteobacteria bacterium
CAGAACCGCGGAGTGGAGGGCTGGGTGTTGATCCAGTTCACGATCACCGCGGCCGGCACCGTGCGCGACCCGAAAGTGATCAATGCGAGCCCGAAGGGTTACTTCGAGGAGTCCGCGCTCAAGGCGATCAGCCGCTGGCGCTACAACCCGAAGGTGCAAGAAGGCGTCGCCGTCGAGCGCGTCGGCGTGCAAATAAAACTCTCGTTCAACATGGAGAGGTGAGTCGTGCGCACCGCCAAGCTGATTCACGTCCTCGGCAGCTTCGCCCTCGCTCTGTGCATCGCGAGCGCGCCCAGCGCCTCGCTCGCGCAGAGCAAGAAGGACAAGGAGAAGGCGAAGAACGACGCCGCTGGAACGATCGATCAACAGACGGGGAAGAAGCTGCAGGCGGCCTACGACGCCTATCAAGGCACTCCGCCCGCTTACACCGCGCCCAATTTGAACGCCTCCAAACAGGCGCTCGACACGATCAAGCAGGGCGAGGGAGACCTGAGCCCGTACGAGATGGGGCGCGTCCAGCAGCTTTACGCAGCGATCGCGCAGCAGCAGGAGCGCTACGACGATGCGCGCACTTACCTGAACAAGGCGATCGCGTCGGGCGGGCTCAACGAGCAGGAGATGCTCGACACGCGCTTCCAGATTGCCCAGCTCTTCCTCGCGCAGGAGAAGTGGAAGGAAGGCGCGGCGGCGCTGGAAACCTGGATCTCGCAGACGCCGAAGCCCAACTCGAACGCGTATTACATGCTCGCGATCGCCTACTACCAGATGGGCGACGAGCGGCGCGCACTGCCGCCGGCCGAGAAGGCGCTCGCGATCGCCGAAAAGCCGCAGGCAAGTTGGATCCAGCTGGTGCTTGCGCTCTATCTGAAGAACGACCAGTTCGCGAAGGCTGAACCGCTCGTGCGCAGGCTGATCGCCATGGAACCGGAGAAGAAGCAGCACTGGATCCAGCTCTCCGCGGTGCTCGGTCAACAAGAGAAGTACGACGATGCTCTCGTCGCGCTCACCCTCGCCTACCACAAGGGGTTGATCACGGGAGACGCGGAGCTTCGCCGCCTCGCGGACCTGATGGCCTTCAACAACATCCCGTACCGCTGCGGCACGATGCTCACCAAGGAAATCGCGGCCAAGCGGCTGGACGACAAGGACCCGGCCCTTCACGAGAAGCTGAGCAACTGCTGGGTCGCAGCGCGCGAGTGGGACAAGGCGATCACGCCGCTCCGCCGCGCGGCCGAGATGAAGCGCTCCGGCGATCTGTTCACGCGGCTTGGCGAAGTTCAGGTGCAGCGCGCGAACTGGGCTGGCGCCGTCGAGGCTCTGCGCAAGGCCCTCGAGATGGGCAACGCGCGAGATCCTGGCAACGCGCAGGTGCTGCTGGGGATGTCGTACTACAACTTGAAGAAGCCCCAAGAGGCTAGGCAGTGGTTCCAGCGCGCGATGAGCACGCGCCACGCCAAGCAGGCCGAAGGCTGGATCCGCGCGATCGATGTCGAGGGCGGCGCGTCCTGAGCGCAGCGGCGCGATCCCGCACCGCCAAGAGGACTCGATGCCCCTGACGATCTCCCTCGAGCTCTCGGACAAGGATCTCAGGTACTTCCGCGAACGCGTGAAGGAAGCCAAGGCGGGCGCCACGCGAGCCCCGGAGGCCATCATCGCAGCGGCCCGCCACTTGCTCGAGCAGACGCGCAAGATCGAACTGCCGGACTTCGTCCGAGTGCGGATCGAGAAGCTCGAGCAGCTCTCGGCGATGCTCGAAGACGTCGAGTGGAAGCTCGAAGGCAGCGACCGCCAGCGCGTGATCAACGCGATGGCCTACTTCGCCGAGGTCGAGGACGTCATCCCCGACACGATTCCCGGGCTCGGCTATCTCGATGACGCAATCATGGTGGAACTTGCCTGCCAAGAGTTGCAACACGAGATCGCGGCCTACGCGGACTTCTGCGAATACCGCCTCGAACTCACCAAGGGGCGCGGCAAGCTGCCGGCGCTCTCGCGCGAGGAATGGATCAAGCGCAAGCGCGTGCAGCTGCAAGACCGCATGCGACGGCGCCGCGGTCGCGTCTGGGGTTCGCGGCTCGGACGCCCGCTCTGGTAGCTCCTTCAGGCCCTAGGTACGCACCGCCTACGCAAGCCTCGCTAACCCGCGACCGACCGCACTAGGCTCGGCGCACTGGAGGATTTCCAATGGCATGGGATTTCGAAACCGACGCCGAGTTTCAACGCGAACTCAACTGGATGGACCACTTCGTGCGCGAGGAGGTCGAGCCGCTCGACCTCTTGCTCGGCGAAGCCTACGACGTTCGCGACGAGCAGACGCAGAAATATGTGCGACCGCTGAAGGAGCGCGTGAAGGAACGCGGCCTCTGGGCGTGCCACCTCGGCGCCGATCTCGGCGGCCCCGGCTTCGGGCAGATGAAACTCGCGCTGATGAACGAGATCCTCGGGCGCTCGCGCTTCGCGCCGCTCGTGTTCGGCTGCCAGGCGCCCGATTCGGGCAACGCCGAGATCCTCGCTCATTACGGAACGCCAGCGCAGAAGGAGCGCTTTCTGAAGCCGCTGCTAAACGGCGAGATCGTGTCTTGTTATTCGATGACCGAGCCGCACGCCGGCGCGGACCCGACGTTGTTCAAGACGCGCGCCGTGCGAGACGGCGCCGACTGGGTGATCAACGGCGAGAAGTGGTTCTCGTCGAACGCGCGCTGGTCGTCGTTCCTGATCGTGATGGCCGTGACCGACGCCGAGGTGGACGCTCACGGCGGCATGTCGATGTTCATCGTGCCCACCGACACACCCGGCGTGAACATCGTGCGCAATGTCGGCGTCGGCATGGAGCGCCCCGAGCACGCCAGCCACGCCTACATCAAGTACGAGAACGTGCGCGTGCCGGCGGACCATCTGCTCGGCAAGCCCGGCGGCGCGTTCGTGATCGCGCAAACGCGCCTCGGCGGCGGGCGCATCCATCACGCCATGCGCACCATCGCGCAGCTGCGCAAAGCCTTCGACATGATGTGCGAGCGAGCGCTCTCACGCGACGTGCGCGGCGGCAAGCTCGGCGACCTGCAGATGACCCAGGAAAAAATTGCCGACAGCTGGATCGAGATCGAACAGTTCCGCCTGCTCGTGCTGCGCACGGCCTGGCTGATCGACAAGTACAAGGACTACAAGCGCGTCCGCAAAGACATCGCGGCCGTGAAGGTGGCGATGCCGAAGGTGCTGCACGACGTCGTGTACCGCGCGATGCACCTGCACGGCTCCCTCGGCGTCTCGGACGAAATGCCCTTCGCCGGCATGCTGCTGGGCGCAGCCGTGATGGGCATCGCCGACGGCCCGACCGAAGTGCACAAGATCACGCTCGCTCGTCAGGTGCTGCGCGAATACAAAGGCAACGACAGCCTCTTCCCAAGCGGCCACCTCCCCACCCGGCGCGCCGCCGCAAGGGAACGCTACGCCGACATGCTCGAAGCCGAAGTCGGCAACCTGTAGGCGCCGCTGCTGGCGCAGCGCACTACCTCGACAACGGAACAACGCTCCCACCACGCTGATCTGAGCGGCTCAACGCCGCCCAGATCAGCGCCCTCCCTAACACCCCGTACGTTTCGTGAGTGCGCGCGCCCAGACAAGCCCACGGCGCGGGCGGGGCGCGGCGGGCGAATCAAGCGCAGAAAGGCCCCAACGAACACCCGCGACTTCAGGCCGCGCCCGGCCCCATCGCGGTCCCACTTCAACGCCAAGGGCCGCAGCGAGCCATCGCCCGCCGCGCCCCGCCCGCGCCGTGGGCGCTGCCTCGAATCACCCCGCCCTACTTCCTCGCAAACACCGCCTTCCGCTTCTCCGCAAACGCCCGCGGCCCTTCTTTCGCATCCTCCGACGCAAAAACCGCCTGTCCATAACTCCACTCATGCCGCAGCGCCGCGTCCAACTCCATCCCATCGCATTCGTGCAGCGTCCGCGTAATCGCTTCCACCGCGAGCGGCCCGTTGGCACAGATCACCGCCGCGATCTCGCGCGCCCTCGCGAGCGCTTGCCCGTCCGGCACCACATGGCCGATCAGCCCGCACGCGAGCGCCTCGCGAGCTGTTAGGTGCTTGCCCGTGAGCAGGATCTCCGCCGCGTGCGTGTACGGGATCTGGCGCGGCAGCCGCACCGCCGAGCCGCCCATCGGGTAGAGCGACCAACGCGCTTCCGAGACGCCGAAGCGCGCGCGCTCGCCCGCGACGCGAATCTCCATCGCCTGCAGGATCTCCGTGCCGCCCGCGATCGCGACACCCTCCACTGCCGCGATGATCGGCTTCTTCGGCCGGTAGTGGCGGAAGAGCGCCTTGTACACGAGATCCGGGTCCGCCTTCATGCGCGCCTGCACGTCGATCTCGCGATCCGCATCGGCGGCGTCGCCTGCCATCGCGCGCAAATCGGCGCCTGAGCAGAAGTTCCCGCCCGCACCTGTTACGAGGATGCAGCGCACCTCCGGGTCGCGAGACGCCTCCTCATACGCGTCGAACATCCGCACCAGCATCTCGCCGGAGAGCGCGTTCATGCGCTGCGGGCGATTCATGGTGATGGTCATCAGGTGGCCGTCGCGTTCCACGATCGCATGGGGCATCTCGCTCTCCTCGGTGTGCGCCATTGCGCTGAACGCGCCGAGGTTGCGCCGTGCTACCGACCTCGTCCATGCCCCGCGCACAGCACACGATCCGCCGCCGGCCGCCAAAGCAGGAACGCTCGCGGCGGCTGGTGGAAGCGATCGTCGAGGCGGCGCGCATCACGCTGATGAAGAGCGGGCTCGACGCGTTCACAACCGTGAACGTCGCACAGCGCGCCGGCGTCTCGGTGGGTTCGCTCTATCAGTATTTTGCCGGCCGCGACGCCCTGCTCCTCGCCGTCCACGAAGACGAACTCGCGCGTGCGCGAAGAACGTGGCTCGCTTGGCGCAGCGAGCGCGTCGCCATCCCCACGCGCGAGCGCATCGTCGAGGGCCTTGCGCTCGCGCTCGCGCACTACCGCAACCTCGCCGCGCTCGAGCCTGCCTTCTACCTCGCGCATCGCGATGAACTGCGCCGCGCGCTGCGCCCCGGACGCGCGCGAGACCCCGCACGCGCGGCGCTCCGCGGAAAAGACGCTTTGTTACGCGCGCGCGCGGTGCTGAAACACGAACGGCTGGAACGCATCGATGCGGCGAGCTTCATCGTGACGCATGGAATCACTGGGCTGCTGGACGCTGCGCTCGCGAATCAACCCGAAGTGCTGGCAACGCCGGAGTTCGAGCAGGAATTGAACGCGCTCGTGACGGGATACTTGTTACGGGAGCGCGACTGAACGGGCGAGCACCGGCTTCAATCGAGCGGCAGCCGAAACAGCGCCTTTCGTTCGCCCAGAGCAGCTGGCTTCCGCTCATTAGGTCGAGCGTCTTGAACGCCACCCAGTCGTCTTGGAAAGTCATCCAGACGTTGCTCCGCAAGTACTCGCTCGGCGGCTTCGACAGGCCCGGCAGAATCCCATCCTCCGCGTGGTCGCGCGCGGCGTGGTCGATGCGCTGCAGGTTATGCGGCAACCAGCCCGCATCTCCCTCAGCGCACACGACCGCGAGCGTCGGGTGCCGCTCGAACACGCCGGCCAGCACGAGCATCCCGAGGATGTCCTGCACCGCGCGCACGATGCCGAGATAACTGTTGATCGGATGCCCGCGCGCTGGCCGGTCGCCGCCGCTGGGTTCGCGCGACGAGAGCACGTGAAAGCAGAGCGGGAGTTCGAGCTCCGCGGCGCACGCCCAGAGCGCGTCGTAATCGAGATGGTCGTAATCCGCGAAGCTGGCGTTGCCCGGCATCATGATGCCGACCATGCCTAATCGCTTGCACTCCTCGAAGTCGCGGATCGCAGCATCCACGGACGCGATCGCGCTCATGCCGAGCCCGAACAAGCGGCCCGGCGCGTCGCCGCAGTGGCCCTGCAGCCAGCGGTTGTAGGCCGCACGCGTCCTTGAAGATCAGGTCGCGATGGCTGCAGAGCACCATGCCGATTGACGCGCACAAGATCTCCGCGGCAACGCCGTCTCGCTCCTGGTCTGCGACGCGGTGGCGCGCATCCCACCCGCTCCGCCGCGTCTCGTGGAACTTCGTCGTCGTGAAGTGGCGGCGGCGCTCCGCGAGCGTCATGCCGGCCCCGGCGAGGACCCCGATGCGGGCGGGTCCCTTCATGCCGGGGATCGCGTACGCCTCGGCCCCGCTCGCGTCGCCCGGGTCGATGAACCGCGAATAACAATCCGGCGGTTCGAGCACGTGGGAGTCGGCCGAGATCGCGCCGGGGAAGGACATCGCAACAGCCTCGATTCGCGGCGTACCGGAAACCTGAACAGAAGCGCGATGTTGGCGAAACTTCATGTGCGAGCACGGGGGCTTTCGGCGGTTCATCAGAAGCGGCCGTGACACCTGAGGCCGGATTCGACCACTCCCTAGGTAACGGGGATGAGTGGAGGCAACCCATGCACGCCCCCCTTCGTGTTCTCGCAGTTCTTGCGTTCCTCGCTGGGATCGCCTTCGGGCCCGCGCCCGCAGGCGCTACCACGATCGCACTCGTGATCGCGATCGACACTTCCGGTTCGATCGACGCGACCGAGTTCGCCTTGCAGCGACAGGCGTACGTCGATTTCTTCAATAACAACGCTGCTGGCTTCACAGGCAAAGACGTAGCGGTCACCGTGCTGTATTGGGCCGGCGACGGCGTGCAGCAACAAGTCGTGCCCTGGACGACGCTCAACTCCGCCTCCGACGCCCAGGGCTTCGCGAGCGCGATGCTGGCCACCGCGCGCCCCGACATCAGCGCGCCGAACGCCGCGCAGACCGGCGTCGCTCGCGCGCTCGACGCTGCGGTCGATCTGTTCGCGCTCCAGAACTTCGGCAGCGCGAGCCTGGTGCTCGACATTTCCGGCGACGGCACCGAGAACCTCGACTTTGGCGCCGTCTCGGTACTCGACACTGTGAGCATCAACGTCCCAGGCATCGGACCGATCGATTTCGATGTTGAGAGCCCGTGGGGCGACGTGTTCACGGCGCGGCAAGCGGCGTTGGCCGCAGGCATCTTGATCAACGCGCTGCCGATCATCCCCGTGCCGCCGGTCCAACAAGTCGAGTTCCAGGACAGCGCGCCCGCAATCGGCTTCTTCCCGCCGCCGCAAATCACCGTGGGCGGCAATCCCGTTGACGTGTCGGCTGAGTGGAACGCCGATCTCGCCGCGCTCGGCTACGACCAGGTCAGCTTGCTCGAGTTCTTCTACAGCCGCGTGATCGGCTCTCCCGACTCCCGCATCCCGCTGATGATCGTCGCCAACGGCTTCACCGCGCAGGAACTCGGCGACAGGATCGGGCAGAAGCTCTCGCTCGAACTGAACGTGCCCGAACCGGCGACGCTGCGCATGCTCGCCTGCGCGCTCGGCGTGTTCGCGATCGTTCATCGCAAGCACCGCGCGAGGTAGAGTGCGCCCTCTTCGGGGGGCACATGTCGCGCATTCAGTTTCCGGATGGTTTTCGCTGGGGCGCCGCGACGGCTTCGTATCAAATCGAAGGCGCCTTCAACGAGGACGGCAAAGGGCCGTCGATCTGGGACGAGTTCTCGCACACGCCCGGCAAGATTCGGACGGGCGACAGCGGCGATCGCGCTTGCGACTCGTATCACCGCTGGAAGGAAGACGTCGCGATCTGCCGCGCGCTCCACCTGAACAGCTATCGCTTCTCGATCGCCTGGCCGCGCATCCAGCCCGAAGGCCGCGGCAAGCCGAACGCGGCAGGCCTCGATTATTACGGTCGGCTGGCCGACGCCCTGCTCGAAGCTGGTGTGCGCCCGTTCCCGACGCTCTACCACTGGGATCTTCCGCTCGCGCTGCACGAACACGGCGGCTGGCCCGAGCGCGACACCGCCGCGCGCTTCGCGGAGTACGCGCAGCACGTCGTGCGCGCGCTCGGCGATCGCATCAAGAGCTGGCTGATCTTCAACGAGCCCGGGATTTTCACGAACTTCGGCTACGGCATCGGCATTCACGCCCCGGGCATTCGCTCGCGTGAGGCGTTGTTACGGGCGACGCACGTCGTGAACCTCGCCCACGGCGACGCGTTCCGGGCAATGCGCGGCGAGCGCGGCGATCTCACGATCGGCACGGCGTTCTCGATGCAGCCGACCGAACCCGCCAGCGACTCGCTGCAGGACGCCGCCGCGGCCGAGCGCATGCACGCCTGGACCAACGATTGGTTCCTGCGCCCGAGCCTGCGCGGCGAATACCCCGACGCGTTCCTCGACGGCCCGCCCTACGACCTAATGGGTGTGCAAGGCGGAGACTTCGAGCGCATGCAGGCGCCGCTCGACGTGATCGGCGTGAACCTCTATACGCGTGGCCTCGTGCGCGCAGATTCGAGCGACCGCGTCGGCCTCGGCGCGCGCCTGCTCGGCATGGGCGGCCAGCAAGGCGCGCGCACCGATTTCGACTGGGAAGTCTGGCCCGATTCGCTGTACACGATGCTGCTGCGCGTTAGCAAAGACTACGGCGGCGTACCGATGGAGATCACCGAGAACGGCTGCTCCTACGGCGACGGCATCGGCGCAGACGGTAAGATCCGCGACCAGCGCCGGATCGATTTTTACCGCGGCTACATCGGCGCCGTCGGCCGCGCGATCGCCGCGGGCGCAGACGTGCGCGGTTATCACGCCTGGACGCTGCTCGACAACTTCGAGTGGGCCGAAGGCTTCGCGCAGCGCTTCGGCCTCGCGCACGTCGACTTCGAGACGTGCGAGCGCACGATCAAGCAGAGCGGACATTGGTATGGGCGCGTGGCCGAGCAGAACGGACTCGACCCGGAGGCGGAGGGGGAAGAGGCCTAATGCCTCGCGGCGCGCTGGCGTCTCCACCCGATCCACGCAAGTGCTGCCGCCCCGCCCGCAAGCAGCGCCACGACGCTTGGCTCCGGCGCGTACACCAGCGTGAGGCGCGCGAGGTTCGCAGTCGTGAAGTTCACGAGTCCCCGCACGCGCAGGCGCGACAGCGACACGAGCGTCACCTGCGTGCGGCCTGCGGGAGTCACCGAAACACCGCCGGTCGCCCGAACGTTCGGTGCGCCGACGTGCGCCTCGGTGAGGCCGGTCTGCGTGATCGGGCCGAGATGCCAGGCGTCCCCAAACTGCTCGGCCAACGACGCCGTTGGCTCGGCGTCCTCGGGAATCGCGTGTCGACGGCTGCGCCAACCGAGTGCGGCAGGCGCAGTAGGGTGAAGGGCACCGAACCGATTCGTGCATTGAGATGCAGGAACCCTGTAATGCCAGTCGCTGCCGTGAGCGTGGGCTGCGCCGTAGTCGCGCTGAGCGCGCCGTTGCGACCGAACGCCACCTCGACGCGCGTGATCGGGTTGCCGGGCGGAGGGACCGAAAAGAGCGTCGAGAACGCAGTTCTCGAATCGAGCGTGAATTGATTTCCAACAAGCTGACCGGTGGGATTCACCGCCGAGACGTGCGCCGCGAAGGTGGCCGCGGCGAACCCGCCGACACGAAGCGTCTGATCGAGCGTCGCCGAGAGCAGCGGCCCTGCCGCTGCTCTCGCGGCGGCAAGCGCGCTGGCGGCGTGTCTTCCCCATCTCGCAACGAAATCGCTTTCCGCGCGTGAGGAACCCGCGTTCCGCACTCCTCTTGATCAGCCGAGTTCGCGCCCCCAGCGCACGAGATCGGCGTAGCCGTCGAGGACCTTCAGCGAGTCGCTCTCCGAGAGCGTCGGCAGAATCCCGATCACGCGGTTCACGCCCTGCGCCTTCAGCTTCTCGAGCTGGCCTTTGTCCGTAGGTGCGGCGAACACGGAGATGTCGATCGTGCTCCGGTCGCGGCTCTTCTTCGCGCACTCCTCGTCGAGCTGCTTCAGCTGTTCGGCGAAGCCGGGCGCGCCGGCGATCGGCATCCAGCCATCCGCGAACGCGACGACGCGCTGGATCGCCCACTTCGAGGCGGCGCCAATCAGGATGGGCGGATGCGGCTTGCGCGCGGGCTTCGGCTCGACCCACACAGGCTCGAACTTCACGAACTCGCCCTGATAACTCGCTTCCTTCTGGGTCCAGCACGCCTTCATCGCCGCGACGCTCTCCTCGAGCACGCGCCAGCGGTCGTTGAACGCGACGCCGTGGTTCTCGAGCTCCTCGGCGTTCCAGCCCGCGCCGATGCCGAACAGGAAGCGGCCGTTCGAGAGCGAATCGAGCGAGGCCACACGCTTGGCGAGCGCGATCGGGTGATGTTCGGGCACGAGGCAGATGCCCGTGCCGACTTGCAATTTCTCCGTGACGGCGGCGACTTGCGCCAGGAACGTGAACGGCTCGTAGCTCTCCCAGTAAACGGATGGGAGCGGCCCGCCGGCGGGATACGGCGTACGGCGCGACGCCGGAATGTGCGTGTGCTCAACGACGAACAGCGATTCGAAGCCGCGCTCTTCCAGAGCGCGGCCGAGGGGCGCGGGGCGCATCGAATAGTCCGTGGGAAAGAGTCCGAGTCCGATCTTCATGGGTTCCTCCGGTGAACGCGCAGCCTACTTCAGGGCGGCAGCGAGTTGCATCGGCGCGTGTGCGGGTCGAAGATGCGCGCTCGCAAAGCGGAGTCAGGCCGAGCGCGGTCGAGCGGGGACACATGAAGCAGCTGGCGGGCCGCGTCGCGGCCATAACAGGCGCGGCCTCGGGCATTGGTCGCGCGCTCGCTGTGGCGCTCGCGCGCGAAGGCATGCAGCTCGCGCTCTCGGACATCAACGAGGCCGCGCTCGCGGAGACGGCGCAGCTCGCGGCGGCGCACGGCACGCACATTACGACTGCGCGGCTCGACGTCGCGGAGCGCGCGGCTGTGCACGCCTGGGCGGATCGCGTCGCCGCGGACCACGGCGCCGTGCACCTGGCCGTAAACAATGCGGGCGTCGCGCTCGGCGCAACGATCGAGCAGATGGCCTACGAAGATCTCGAGTGGCTGTTCGGGATCAACTTCTGGGGCGTCGTGCACGGCACCAAGGCGTTCCTGCCGCATCTGCTCGCGGCGGAGGAAGGCCACATCGTGAACCTTTCGAGCGTGTTCGGCCTGATCGCGGTGCCGGGCCAGGGCGCTTACAACGCCGCGAAGTTCGCGGTGCGCGGGTACACCGAATGCTTGCGGCAGGAACTCGAGCTCGAGAACCGCCGCGTCTCGGCGACGTGCGTGCACCCCGGCGGCGTGAAGACGAATATCGCGCGCAGCGCGCGCAACCGGCAGCCGGGCCTAATCAGCAGCGACGAACTCGCGCGGCGCTTCGAGGAGATCGCGCGCACGACGCCCGCAGACGCCGCGCTCGCGATCGTGCGCGGCGTGAAGCGCAACGCGCGCCGCGTGCTGATCGGCGCCGACGCGCGCGCAATCGACCTCGTGCAGCGCCTCACCGGCGCGGGTTATCAGGCGCTGACCGTGCGGGTGGCGCGGCGCGGCCTCGTCGCGCCCTGAATTGCGGTTCTCAGGCGGAGGGCTCGGCGATCAGCGCGCGAATCTGCGCTTCGGTCTCGGCGTAACGGCCCTCGCCGATCGCGACGTGGCGGATGCGCCCGCGCTTGTCGATTAGGTAGAACGCGGGCCAGTAGCGATTGCCGTAGGCGCGCCAGGTGCGGAAGCCGTTGTCCACAAGCACGGGGTACGCGATCGCGTGTTCGCGCAGATACAGGCGCAGGTTCGAGAGCTCGCGCTCGCGGTCGAACTCGGGGCAATGCACGCCGACCACCGTGAGCCCCTCGGCCTGATACTTCGCGTGCCACGCCTTCACGTAAGGCTCGACGTTCTGGCAGTTCGAGCATGCGAACGTCCAGAACTCGACCAGCACCACTTTTCCGCGCAGCGTCTCGAGCGTTAGGGGCGTGCTGTTGAGCCAGCGTTCGCCGCGCAACTGCGGCGCGGGGCGCGGCTCGTCTGCGCTCGCGAAGGCTGCGCCGACAACCGCGCACGCGAACATCGCCGCCAGAAAAATCCGGCCTCTGCTCATTTGGCCGTGACCTCCGCGAAGCCAAACGCCTCACACGCACGTAGGGTTACCCGAGGAGCCCCGATGCGCGCACTTCTGCTGCACCTTCTGCTCGCGATGACCGCCCTACTCACGCCGCCCGCCGCGCACGCCGAGCTCGATCGCACGCACGCGGCGTGGAGCGCGTTGCTGCGCAAGCACGTCGTGCTGCAAGACGCGCGCGGCGCCGCGAGCCGCGTCGATTACGCCGGCTTCGCGCGCGACCGCGAAGCGCTCGGCGCGTACCTCGCAGCTCTCGCGCGCGTCGCGCCCAGCGAGTTCGCGCCACTCCCGCGCGCCGACCAGATGGCGTTCCTGATCAACGCCTACAACGCCGCGACCGTCGAGCTGATCCTCACGCAATACCCGAAGCACGCCTCGATCAAGGATTACGGCTCGCTGTTCCGCAGCGCGTGGCGGAAACCGTTCGTGCGCGTGCTCGGCGAGACGCTCACGCTCGACCAGATCGAGCACGCGCGCCTGCGCGGCCCCCGCGGTTATGGCGAGCCGCGCCTGCACTTCGCGCTGAACTGCGCGTCGATCAGCTGCCCGATGCTGCGCGAGGAGGCCTACAGCGGCGCCAAGCTCGAAGCACAGCTCGAAGAGCAGACCGTGCGCTTTCTCTCCGATCGCTCGCGCAATCGCTTCGATGCGAAGGCGGACACGCTCGAGCTCTCATCGATCTTCGATTGGTACGGAGAGGACTTCGCGGGAGGCAGGCTCGCGAGCTTCCTTTCCCCCTACGCGAGCGCGCTCGGCGCCGAGCGCGCGGCGCTCGCGAAGAAAGACCTCGAGATCGCTTTCCTCGACTACGACTGGCGCCTCAACGACGTGAAGACGCCCTGAATTTCGTATGCTGCGGCCCGCCTGGAGGGCGCAATGACCGCAGCCGCTGAGAACGCGAACCACCACGAGGGCCGCCGCCAGACGCTGTTCCTCGTGCTCGCCGGCGTCTTCATCGGCAACGCGCTGCTCGCAGAGTTGATCGGCGGCAAGCTCTTCCAGGTGCCGACGCCGTGGCACACGTTCACGCTCTCGTGCGGCATTGTGCTCTGGCCCGTCGTATTCATTTTCACCGACATCATCAACGAATATTTCGGGCGCCCCGGCGTGCGGAAGATGTCGTTCCTCGCCGCCACCATCATCGCCTACTCGTTCATCGCCCTAACAGCCGCCAGCGCGGTGCCCGCGGTGGGCTTCTCACCCGTCGACGACGCCTCGTTCTCGCGCGTGTTCACGCAGTCACGCTGGATCATCGTCGGCTCGATCCTCGCGTTCCTGCTCGCGCAGCTGATCGACGTGAAGGTGTTCTGGTTCATCCGCCGCAGCACCGGGCATCGCTTCCTGTGGCTGCGCGCGACCGGCTCAACGCTCGT
>JANNRF010000430.1:0-4433 GCA_031401135.1 Deltaproteobacteria bacterium
GAGTTCGCGCTGCACGCGAGCGGCACGTCGCCCGCGGACAGCGTGCGCGATTTCATCGAGCAGAGCGGGAGCGCTCTCGTGCTCGTGACAACCGCCGATCACCCGCTGCTCACCCCCAGCACGATCGAGCAGTTCCTGGCGAGTGCGCTCGCGAGCGGCAGCGATCTCGCGCTCGCGCTGGTGCCGGACCATGCCGTGCTCGGAGTGGCGCCCCATAACAAGCGCACCTGGCTGAGGCTCGGCCGCGAGCGCTTCACCGGCGCGAACTTGTTTCTCGCACGCTCGCCCGGCGCCGCGAAGGTGGCGGCGTTCTGGCGCAGAGCCGAGGGCTTCCGCAAAGAGCCGTGGCGGCTCGCCGCCGTGTTCGGCGCGATCACGCTCGCGCGCTTTCTTGCGGGCCGCCTCGGGCTCGAGGACGCGATGGCAGCCGTGTCGAAAGTGACCGGCGCGCGCGTCGACGCGGTGCGGCTGACGGACGGTCACGCCGGCATCGACGTGGACACGCCCGCAGATTTCGCGCTGGTGGAGAAGTTGTTGGGGAAGCGGGGGTAGCGCGGGTTTCATCGCAGCGCGCGGCTATTCCTTGATCGAGAGTCGTTCGCCGCTAGAGGTACTGGCCGATGACCAAGCGTGACGATGTCGATTGCCTCGACGTGAAGCGACGCGCTCAGCGGGCTCCGTCAAAGAAGCTCTCAAGGAAGTCGCCCGCAGAGCAATCGCGGATTCTCAACCATCTCGCGGCGCGTTCGCCGCTCTGGAAGCGCCTGGCGGAAGCGAAGCCAGCGCGCTCTCTAGAACCGGTTCGCGCCCGCAAGAAGCGGTCGGCAAGCTGATCGCGCCGGAGCCGCGGCTACTCGCCGGCGTCGAGCAGTTCGCGCTCGCGCGAGCGCATTGCTCGTCCAGCCGCGTCGATCTCGCGCACTTCGCACTGAATCGCGAAGCGCCCCGCGCGCTGCTCGATCGCGAACACCTGATAAGCGCCCGGGCGCGAGCGCACTGCCGAGGAGGTCGCGGGCACCCCGCACACCGGGATTAGGCCGCGTTCGCTCGCGATGGTGTCGCGAGCGGCGCGGTGGCTGTGGCCGTGCAGCACGAGCTCCGCGCCGGCGCGCGCGAGGATTGCGCACAGCTCGGGGCCGTCTTCGAGGCGCCGGCGCCAGGAGACGCCAGTGCGCGTGGGCGGGTGGTGCACGAGCACGACGCGACAGAGGCTTCGCGCGCCGAGATCGGCGAGCAGATCTGCGAGCGGCGCGAGTTGCGCGGGGCCGACGCGCCCGGTCGCGAGGTAGGGCGCGGTGGGGACCGCGGAATTGAGCCCGATCAGCGCGATGGGCCCGCGCACGCGCACGCTCGGGAACGCCGCAGCGCGCGCGGTGCCCGCATCTGAATCGAGATAGGGGCGCCACGCGTCCACCACGCCGTGGTCGAGCGCGCCGCCATAAGCATCGTGATTGCCGGGCACGAGCGTGACGCGCTCGGGCGGGCCGATGCGCGCGAGCCACGTCGCGGCTTCCGCGATCTCCGCCGCGAGACCCATGTGCGTGAGGTCGCCCGTGACCGCGACGTGATCGGGCGCCGCAGCCGCGAGATCCGCGATCACACGCTCCGCGATCTCCGACAAGTACTTATGCCTGCGGCGCGTTTGCCAGGAGAGCCAGCCCAGCGCGCGCTTTGCGTTCAGCTCGCCGAGCGCGCTGAAGCGGACGCGCGTCGCGTGCAGATCCGAAACGTGAGCGAGGCGGAACAGTGCGGCGACCTCCGGAAAACGCGCGCCTATCATACGCGGCGCTCGGGCTGCGTCGCCTCGAGTGAACTCGAACCGACTCGCAGCGATCAGAACTCGCGTGGGGAAACGATGAGCGGAGCGCGCAGCGCGGGAGTGGTCACGCCGCCGGGCCGAGTGCTCGCGAAGTTGTTTGGCGAGCGCAGCGATGCGCGGCTGCTGCGCTCGCTCGCGCGCGCGGGCGCCGCGCCCGTAACGCTCGTGGTGGGCAGCGCGCGGCCGGCGCCGCGCGCGGGTGAACTCGCGCTGCTCGTGCGCGGCGACGTGGTGATCGACGACCGCGTTGTGAAAGCGCTGCTCGCGAGCGGCGAGTTGTTGCTCGTCGCGAACGAGGGCGGGCGCGCGCAGCCCGCTGCTGCCTGCGTCGCGAGCGAGCGCGTCGCCGCCGCCGCCGCGTGGCTCGCAGGCGGGCCCGCGCCGGCTTCGCTCCCGCTGCGCAGCGCGCAGGAACTCGTGCCCGCCTACACCTCGGAGCTGCGCAAGCTGGCGCCGCCGTTCTTGCGTGCCGCCACCCCTGATAACGCCGCCGCGATCGAGCGCGCGCTCTTCGCTGCCTCCTACAAAGGTGTTACGGACCTCGTCACCAAGTACGTCTGGCCGCGCCCCGCGCTGGCAGTCGTTCGCATCTGCGCGCGCCTCGGCATCTCGCCGAACATGGTGACGATCGTCAGTTGGTTGCTGGTTGCTTTCGCCGCCGTCGCATTCTGGCGCGGCGCTTTCGGCGCGGGGCTCGCTGCCGCCTGGCTGATGACGTTCCTCGACACGGTCGACGGCAAGCTCGCGCGGGTCACGCTGCGTTCCTCGCCGATCGGCCATTGGCTCGATCACGGCCTCGACATCCTGCACCCGCCCGTTTGGTGGGGTGCCTGGGCGATCGGCATGAACGCGGCGATCGGCATCGGCGCGGCGCTGAGTTCGCCCGCCGCACTGATCGTGATCGGCGGCTACGTCGTGGGGCGGTTGATCGAAGGCGCCTTCATGCTCGCCTGCGGTTTCGAGACGCACTCCTGGCGCAGGCTCGATTCGTTCTTCCGCCTAATCACCGCGCGCCGGAACCCGAACTTGTTGCTGCTCACGGCCTGCACGCTGGTGGGCCTGCCAGCGCTGGGCTTCGACGCGGTAGCGGCGTGGACACTCGCCTCGATCGCGTTCCACGCACTGCGCTTGCTGCACGCTCTCGCGCTGCGCCTCGCAGGCCGCACGCTTCGCCCCTGGGAAGAAGAGGCCGCACTCGCGAGCGCGCCCGCGCCGCAATGAGGTTCCCCGCAATGCTTCGCCGCGTTTCGCTCGCGCTCCTTCACTGCATCGTTGCGTGCACTCTCGCGGCGGTCGCCGCGCCTGCGGCGCGAGCCGCGACAGAATGGTGGGTCGTCGCGGCGCGCCTCGATTCGGGCGATCAATTATTGATCGAGTTCACGCTGACCGACGTTGGCCCTGGCGAGCGCAATGCCGCCGCGATTGGCCACTGGATCGCGAAGGACGGAACGCAGACACCGTTCCAGAAGGCGAAGCTCGGCAGCGACTGGAAGCCGAGCCCCGACGGCCGCCGCATCGATCTCGGCAAGTTCGTATTCGATCGCAGCGCGGCGCGCGCGCAGCTGCGCGTGGAGAAGAAGAGCGTGCGCATCGCGCTCGATTTTCCGCTGCCGGCGCAGCCGATCGCGACGCAGAAATTCGCGGGTGGGAAGTGGACGCAGGAATTATGGGCGGGCGGCGCCGTCGCGCAGGCGTCGCTCTGGAAGCCGGGGCTCGCGCAGCCGCTGAGCACGAAAGGGCGCGTCGCGGTCTCGCGGCGTCGCATCGCCGGGCCCGAAGCAAAGCTCGCCGCGCGCCGGCTCGAGGCGTTCTCGCTGGCAAACGAACCGCTCTACGTCGTCGAGCTCGCGAAAGGCAAGAGCGCGGAGCGCTGGGTCGTGGCGCTCGACGCGAAGGGCAGCGTCGCCGGCGCGGAGCTCACGACGAGCGCGCTGCAAGAAAAGCTGAGCGTGGTTTCGCCGAAGCTCGCGCTCGCTGGGAGCGTGGCGAACGGCACGCTGCTCGCCGGCAAGCAGCTCAGCAGTTACGACCCGCTCGCCGAGCTCCCGGGCTTGATCCGCTTCGCGCTCGGGCTGCGCTTGCGCTCGGTCTGGACCGCCTCGCCGTTCGATGTCAGCGTGCGCACGGGCGCGCGCTCGCAGCGGCGCCAGGGGACGGCGATCGCCAGCTACACGTTCTACGCGGAGTAGAGTTTGCGCATCGGTTTGCTCAATAACATGCGCGCCGGGCGCAGCTCGCGGCGCATGAAACAGATCGTTCGTGAGATCGACGGCGCGGCGGACGTACTGCACGCGGTCACCACCTCCGCGGAGATGGTTCCCGAGGCGCTCGGCGAGATGCAGCGCGCCGACGTCGAACTGCTGATCGTGAACGGAGGCGACGGCACGATCGAGCACGTGCTCTCCGAATTGCTCGCGGAGGGCAGGCCCGCGTGGTTGCCCGTGATCGCGCCGATTCGCGGCGGGCGCACGAACATGACCGCGGCGGATCTCGGCGCAGCGCGCAATTCCGTGCGCGGCCTCCGCGAAGTGATCGCCGCCGCGCGCGCAGGGCGGCTCGCGGAGCGCATCGTTCCGCGCGCGGTGCTGCGGGTCACGCCCGGCCACGGGGGCGC
>JANNRF010000431.1:0-2581 GCA_031401135.1 Deltaproteobacteria bacterium
GCACTCTCGAGCTTTCCGAAACGCCGCCGGGCTGCGGCGAGCTGCGCAGCGCGAAGTCGCCCTTCCCTGCGTCGCCGCTCTAGCGCAGAGGTGACTTCTACCGCCGAGAACGACCAGACCAGTACGACCGGATCGAGCGCAAGCCAGCTGCGGCAGGTGTCGCTTGCCGGCTCGCTCGTGAGCAGGGGGATCAAGGCCGACGAGTCCCAGAACTTCATCGCCCGTCGCGTTCTTCGAGGAGCGCGTCCAGGACGCCCGCTGATTTGCCTGGCGGACTGGAGCGCAGCAACTCGCGATCGATTTTCCCCGAGCCTCGCCGTACGAGGCCCTTTCGCTCCAGTTCAGCGAGGCCCTCTTCGCCGACTGGCGCGTCTCCCACGGCCTGCGCAATCGGCACGATCTGCGCGATCGGCGTGTTGCGATCGAGGATCCGTACGATCTCTCCGCGGCGGACCATCGCCAGGTACCGGCTGAGCTGATTCTTGACCTGGGAGATCTTGGCTTCGCGCATGTGGCCAAGTTAGCCTCGTCCGTTCTCCGGTCGACTGCGGCGGCCGCCAAGTTGCGCCAAAGCACGTTGAAGAGGGCAGCATGCGACTCGTCTCGTTCAGTCATGAGAGTGCATTGAAGTGGGGCCGCCTCGAACGCGACGCCATCGTCGACCTATCAGGCGCTGCGCTCCCCAAGAGCGTGCTCGCGCTGCTCGAAGCTGGCGCGGACGCGCTCGCCGCGGCGCGACGCGCCGACGGGCCGCGGATCGCGCTCGCGGACGTGAAGCTGCACGCGCCCGTTCTCAGGCCGCCGAAGATTCTCGGGATCGGGCTCAACTACGCGGATCACGCGAAGGAAACGAACCAGAAGCCGCCCGAGGTGCCGCTCGTCTTCAACAAGCAGGTCACCGCGACCGCGGGCCCCTTCGACGCGATCGTGCGGCCGCGCGTTTCGCAGCACCTCGATTACGAAGGCGAACTCGGCTTCGTAATCGGCAAGCGGTGCCGCCACGTGCCGCGTGCGAGCGCGCGTGAAGTCATTGGGGGATTCGTGGTCGTGAACGACGTTTCGGTGCGCGATTGGCAGCGCCGCACGCCCACCATGACGATGGGGAAATCCTTCGACACGCATTGCCCGTTCGGGCCCGCGCTGGTGACGCCCGACGAGCTTGGCCTCGAAAACGACCTCGAGATCTCCACCTGGGTGAACGGCGAGCGCCGCCAGCACTCAAACACGAACCAGCTGATCTTCGACTGCGCCGCGCTGATCGAGCACCTCTCGACCGCGTTCACGCTGGAGCCAGGCGACCTCGTAACAACCGGCACGCCGGCGGGCGTGGCGGTGGCGATGAATCCGCCGAAGTGGCTCGTGGCGGGAGACGTGGTGCGCATCGAGATCGCCGGCATCGGCGCGATCGAGAACCGCGTCGTCGATGAGCAAGGCTGACTTCACGAAGGAGGAATGAGAGATGGCGGAGACTCCGCTCGAAAAAGGCCAAGCGATTCTGCAGAAGCTGTTCGCAGGCGCGACGCCGCGCACGGCGCTGCCTCCGGACTTCGGGCGCATGACCGTGGAGCACGTGTTCGGAAACCTGTGGAGCCGCCCCGGCCTGACGCTCGAGGAGCGCGAGATCGCGACGAGCAGCGTGCTCGTCGCGCTCGGCCGCGAGCACGAGCAGAAGCTGCACTTCCGCGCCGCGCGCAACCTCGGCATCTCGCGCGCGAAGCTCGAAGAGATCGTGATGCACGTCGCGCACTACGCGGGCTGGCCGACAGCTGTTACGGCCTACGGCGTGCTCGACGAGGTCTGGAAAGCGATGGACGCGGAGGCGGCCGGGAAGAAGTCGTGAGCGCGCTGCCGCCGGTCCAGTTTTACTTCGACTACATCTCGTCGAACGCTTACCTCGCGTGGCTCGAGCTGCCGCGGCTCGCGGCGCGGCATGGGCGCAGCATCGAGACGGTGCCCACGTTGTTCGCGGGCCTGCTCGGCGCGCACGGGCAGCTCGGGCCCGCGGAGATTCCCGCGAAAGCGGGCTGGATGTTCCGCAACAACTTGCGCAAGGCCGCGCTGCTGGGCGTGCCGCTCAACGCGCCGCTGCATCACCCGTTCAACCCGCTGCTCGCGCTGCGCGTTTCGTCGGTGCCTGAAGCCGAGGAAGAGCGCTCGCGCGCGATCGGCGCGCTGTTCCGCGCGGTCTGGGTCGAGCGGTTGCACGTGAGCGAGGCGGCCGTGGTGGAGCGCGTGCTCGATGCCGCGGGACTGCGCGGCGCGGAGCTCGTCGCGCGCGCACAGAGCGCCGAGGCGAAGCAGCGGCTGCGCGCGGACACGGAGGCCGCGATCGCGCGCGGCGTGTTCGGCGTGCCCACGATGATCGTCGGCGACGAGTTGTTTTGGGGTTACGACGATTTCGCGTTCCTCGACTTGCACCTCGCCGGCAAGGATCCGCTCACGCCCGACGCGGTGAGTCGCTGGACCGGAAGATCCTCGCCATCCGCGATGCGGCCGGAAGCGCTGCGTGCGCGAGCCAAGCACACCTGATGGCGGCGCGTGCGAAAGCGAAGCTCTCGATCCGCACGAAGCGCGCGTACGA
>JANNRF010000432.1:0-11138 GCA_031401135.1 Deltaproteobacteria bacterium
CACCTAATGGCGAGGAGAAAAAACGCGCGGGGGGATCAGCGCGCTTCGCACTGTAACGAGCGCCGGCGCCACGAAGCGAGCAGCGCGAACGAAATCACTCGAAGCCCAGCCGCAGCGAAACAAAGCACGCGCTGACCTCGAAGCCGAAGCGCCTCGGTGCGCGTCTGCATAGGCCGCAAGCGAAGCGCGCAGCGAGGCGGAGTCCTCGGAGCCGAGCGAAGTAAACAAGGAGGGCCTACGAACGCCGGACGTCTCGGATCAAACGAGGCTCGCCAACACCTCGGCTGAAATATCAAAATTCGCATGCACGTTCTGGACATCGTCCAGGTCTTCGAGCGCTTCGGCGAGCTTCACCATCGTTTCGGCGGCGTCGCCCGCGAGGGGCACCTGCGTCGAGGCGTGCATCGTGATCTCGGCGCTCTTCGGCGTCAGGCCGGCTTTCTCGAGCGCGGCCTTCACCAGCTCGAGCGCGTGCGGCTTCGTCACCACCGTGAACACGCCGTCGTACTCGAGCACGTCGTCGGCGCCCGCCTCGAGCGCGGCCTCCATCACAGCGTCGGCGTCGCCGCCTTCGAGGATCAGGTTGCCCGTCTTGGCGAACAGATGGGAGACGCAGCCCTGCGCGCCCATGTTGCCGCCGTGCTTCGAGAAGCAGTGGCGCACTTCGCTGACGGTGCGCGCGCGATTGTCGGTCAGCCCTTCGACCAGCACGGCGACGCCGCCGGGCCCGTAGCCCTCGTACACGACCTCTTCGTAGTTCGAGCCCTCACCGCCGCCGGCGCCCTTTTGCACGGCGCGCATGATCGTTTCCTTGGGCATGTTGGCGCCGCGCGCTTTCTCGACTGCGAGCCGCAGGCGCGGATTCGCGTCGATGGCGCTGCCGCCGAGCCGCGCGGCGGTCGAGATCTCGCGGATCATCTTGGTGAAGACTTGCCCGCGCTTGGCGTCGATCGCGCCCTTCTTGCGTTTGATCGTTGCCCACTTGGAATGACCGGACATCGCAGTCGCTCTCCCGAGAAGATCCACGCTCTAGCGCAGGCGCTCGGGCCGCGAAACCGCCCGCGGGCTCCCGGAAACCAGCTCGTCGTCCGCCTCAAGGCGAGCCCTCGGTCGCACCGATACGGAGCGCGGTGCCTGCCCATGCGGCGGGCGGAGGGTTCATGGCGGAAATCGCGGTCGGCATCGACTTGGGGACCAGCAACTCCTGCGTGGCAATCGCACGTGGCCGAAAGCTGGAGGTGCTCGCGAACGCCGCAGGCGAGCGCATCACGGCGAGTGTCGTCGCGTTCAGTGCGGATGGAGCGGTCCAAGTGGGCAACACGGCCCGCGCGAACCTGATCCTCGATCCGCAGAACGCTGTCGCGTCGGGAAAGCGCCTGATCGGCCGCTACTCGTTTTCCGAGGAAGTGAAAAAGGCGCGCGCGGTCTGCGCGTACAAAATTCTCGATGGGCCGGGCCACAGCGTTCGCATCCAGATCCGCGACGAGCTGTATTCGCTGCCCGAGATCTCGGCGATGGTGCTGAAGGAGATGAAGGGCATCGCCGTGGCGCGCCTCGGCCAGCCCGTGACCCAGGCAGTGAGTACGGTGCCGGCTTACGTCAACGACAACCAGCGCCAGGCCACCAAGGACGCGGGCAAGATCGCCGGCCTCGAAGTACTGCGGCTCTTGAACGAGCCGACGGCCGCCGCGCTCGCGTACGGCTTCGGCAAGGGACTCACGCAGAAGGTCGCGGTCTACGATCTCGGCGGCGGCACCTTCGATATTTCGATCCTCGAGATCGGCAAGGACGTGTTCGAAGTGCTCGCCACCTGCGGCGACACCTATCTGGGCGGCGACGACTTCGACGACCGCATCATCGACTTGCTGGCCGACGAGTTCGTCGCGAAGCACGGCACGAATCTGCGCGCGGACATGTACGCACTGGAGAAGCTGAAGGTCGCTTCCGAGGCCGCCAAGCGCGCGCTCTCGACGGAGCCGCAGGCGGAGATCCGCATCCCCGACATCGCGCGCGATGCGCAGGACAACGCGCTCTCGATCGCGCGCACGCTGACGGCCGCCGAGTTCGAAACGCTGGTCGGCGACCTCGTGCTGCGCACCTTCAAGGTGTGCGACGAAGCGCTCCAGCAGGCGAGCATGGTCGCGCGCGATCTCGACGGCGTAATTCTCGTGGGCGGCCCGACGCGCCTGCCGCTGATCCGCCGCCAGGTGCAAGGCTACTTCCAGCAAGATCCGCGCACCGACGTCGACCCGGACGAAGTCGTCGCGATGGGCGCTGCCATCCACGCGGCCGCGCTCGTGGGCGATGTTGTTACGGAGGAAGCTGCCGGCGGCGGCGCGTTCCTGCTCGACGTCACGCCGCTCTCGCTGCGCGTCGGCGTCTCGGGCGGGCTCGCCGAGACACTGATCGAACGCAATACGCCGGTGCCGATCGAGCAGTCGCGCACATTCACCACCGCGCAAGACAATCAGGAGCGCGTGCAGATCCGCGTCTATCAAGGTGAATCGCGCAAGGCGGAAGAGAACGAGCTGCTGGGTCAGTTCGAGTTCTCCGGTTTCAAGAAGGCGGCGCGCGGCCAGGTCCGCATCGACGTGACCTTCGAGATCAACGCCGACGGCATTCTCAACGTGAGCGCGCGCGATCCGGCGACGAACGCCATGGCCTCGACGACGCTCAGCTTCTCGTCGGGCCTCTCGGACGGCGAGTTGGAGCAGATCCTCGAAGCGGATCGCACCAGCCGCGTGCAGACGGATGTGGCGCCGGAGGAAGAACTCGCGCTGGCGCCGCCTGCTCCCGCGCTCGCAAAGCCCGCCGCGGCAAGGCTCGCGCCGGTCGAGGCGACGGCTCCGCAGCCCGCACGCAGCGCGAAGGCCGCGGTAATCGCGATCGCGCCGAGCGCACCGGAGGATGTCGCACTGATCGAGGACAGCGACACCGGTGGATTGATCGAGGAACTCGCTCTCGAACTCGAGACGACGCAGCCGAACTTGACGTCGACCGCCCCTCCAGAGGCCGAGCCTGCCGCGCCCGAGGCGCTCGTCGCAGCCACCGACGAAGAGGAGGCGATGGATCTCGTCGACGATCTCGAGGCGCTCGCAGATGCTGCTGGCGTCGAGGATGCCGATCTCGAAGGCATCGAAATCGAAGCCACCGGCGACCCGTCCGAGCCCACCGACCTAATGAGCGGGGCCGAGAGCCTGTTCGACAAGGGCGCCGATCTCTCGCGATACCACCACGACGACGAATGAGGGGCGCGTGAGCATCACGCCTGCGGAAGTTCGCGCGCTCGGCAAGCTGGTCGATGAACTCGACTACTACCAGCTGCTCGAACTCGAACGCGGCGCGCCCGCGTCCGCAGTCAAGCAGGGTTATTACGGCGCGACGCGCAAACTCCACCCTGACGCGAACCGGCACCTGTTGGGCGCCGACCGCGAGACGCTCGAGCGCATCGCCAAGCGCGTCAGCGAGGCTTATCAGGTGCTGCGCGATCAGCGCCGGCGCAACGCCTACGACGCGCAGCTCACGAGCGGGGCGAATCGCATCCCGCTCGCCGAGGCGGACGCGCGCGCCGACAAGCAGGCGCTCGACGACTACCTCGGCAAAACCCCCAACGGCCGCCGCTACTACGGCCTTGCGCGAGCCGACCTCGACAAGGGCGATCTCGCCGGCGCGGCCCGCAACTTGAAGATGGCGATCACCTTCGAGCCGGGGAACGAGGGCTTCAAGAAGAAGGCCGAGGAGATCAAGCTCGCGCTGCGCAACGCGCCCCCGGGCCGCGTAGGCCCGTCGCAGATCGGGAGGTAGGAGGGGCGCGGTCGACGTTCGATCCGCTCGCCGCTCCGGACACCGGGCATTGACGCGCGCGGGGCGCAGTTTCTCGCCGCCTCTGACGACGACCGCGGGCTCGCTGTTTGCCGCAAGCGGCGAGCGCCCGGCGGGTGCGTGCTCGCTGCGTGACGCCGCGCGCAGCGAGCCGAAGGCGAGCGAAGACAAGGGAAAAAGGAGGCCACGCCCCGCCGGCCCGTAGCCGAGGCACTTTGGGTAGGCCATGCTGCCACTCCATGGCGAGCCGACTCGCCTGACACACCCAGGAGCCCCTCATGTCCTCGAAGCCGCTGCCGGCCGTCGACTATCTCAAGCTTCCCGACGGCGGCGACCCCTACCTCGAAGGCCACAAGTGCGGCGCGTGCAGCGCGGTCTTCATCGGCGAGCGCAAGATCTGCTCGAAGTGCGGCGCGCGCGACAAGATCTCGGCCGTGAAGCTCGCCAACACCGGCAAGCTCTACGTCTACTCGATCGTGGCCCGCTCGTTCCCCGGCATTGCGGTGCCGTACATCTCCGCGATCGTCGATCTCGACGGCGGCGGCACGGTGAAGGGCAACCTGATCGGCGTCGATCCGAACCCCGAGAAAATCAAGTTCGGGATGGCGGTCGATGTGGTCTACAAGGACGCCCTCGGCCGCAAGGACAAAGAGGGCAACTCGTACATTTCCTACTTCTTCCAAGCGCGCGCCTAATCAGGCGCCGAGGAGTCCCACCATGAGCGATGTCTACGTAGTCGGTATCGACATGCTGAAGTTCATGAAGGCCGGCACCGGGCCGGCCGTCGAGTTGTTGGGCGCCCAAGCCGCGCTGATGGCGCTCGATGATTGCGGCTTGAAGATCCAGCAGATGGAGGCGCTCTACTGCGGCAACCTCGGCCAGGCCAGCGGCATGGTCGGCCAGCGCGTGCTCGCGCAGATCGGGCAGACCGGCGTGCCGGTCGTGAACTGCGCGAACGCTTGCGCCACCGGCGCGACGGCGTTCCGGGAAGCCTGGATGTCGATCAAAGCCGGCGTCTACGACGTCGTGCTCGCGGTTGGCGTCGAGAAGATGGGCGCGGGCCTGCTCGGCGGCGCGGGCGGCGGCACCGGCATTCCGAAGGAAGGCCTGCTGGGCTCCGGCACGATGCCGGCCGTGTTCGCGGAAGCGGGCATGGAGCACGCGCGCAAGTACGGCACGACCTTCGCTCAGTTCGCCAAGGTGTCGGTGAAGAACCACCACCACTCGACGCTCAACCCGAAGGCCATGTACCAGATCGAGACACCCCTCGAGATGGTGATGAACGCCGAGATGATCGCGTACCCGAACACCAAGCTGATGTGCTCGGTGAACGTGGACGGCGCGGCGGCGGCGGTGCTGTGCAGCGAGAAGAAGGCCAAGGAACTCGGCCTGATGGGCCGCGCCGTGCGCGTCAAGGCGAGCGTGCTCACCAGCGATCCGTGGCAGGAGCGCGACTTGGTGATGCCCGACGTGAACACCTGCACGCGGCTCGCGGCCAAAAAGGCCTACGAGATGGCGGGCATCGGCGCGAGCGACATCAACCTGGTCGAGCTGCACGACTGCTTCGCGACCGCTGAGATTCTCCACTACGAAAACCTCGGCCTGTGCAAGGACGGCGAAGCGGGCCAGATGATCGACAGCGGCGCGGTCGCACTCGGCGGCAAGGTGCCCGTCAACGTGTCCGGCGGCCTGCTCTCGAAGGGCCACCCGCTCGGCGCCACGGGCATCGCGAACATCTACGAGGTGTCGACGCACCTGCGCGGGGAAGCGGGCAAGCGCCAGGTTCCGAACGCGCGCTTCGGCATGACCCACGTGATCGGCCTCGGCTCGGCGTGCGGGATCCACATCCTCGAGAAGGTGTAGTCCGTCACACCATTCCGGATCGGAGCCTCAGTAAGACGCGGGCCGATCGGCGAGAGCCGGTCGGCCCGTTGCTTTTGGCGCGAGATTCGATTGCGGGTCAAGCCTCTCGTTCTAACTTCGGCCCGTGCGTAAACCTGCTCTGCTCTTCACCTCGGCTGTGCTTTCCCTGATCACCCTGATTGCTGGTTGCCCTAGCGAGCAGCCCAGCGCGAACCCCGCGGCGCCGGACACGAGCGCCGCGCAAGCCGCACCCGCGCCGCCCGCGAGTGAGAGGCGCGGAATCCCGCTACCGGCCCACGACGGAGCCGGCCTCGACGGCTCGCCGCTCTCGATCTCGGCGTTCATGGGCAAGCGGACGCTGTTTTGGGGTTTCAACCCCGAGCTGCCGAGCGCGCGCATCGTTGCGGCAGCGCTGAGGGCGCTCGCTCCGGAGCGCGTGTCCGCGAACTTCCAGATCGTCGGCTTTGCGCAGGGTTCTTCGGTCGAGACAACCCGCGCGTTCTTGAAGGATGCGGGCATCGACATCCCGATCTTCTTCGACGAGAACGCCAGTTTCATCTCGAAACTCGTTCAGGGGAGTCAAGTTCGAGAGTGGGCGCTGCTCTCGGATGCCGACGGCAACATCATCAACACCACGACCTACTTCGCGACCGATACACCAGAGGCGGAGAAGGCGAACGAGCAGACCTTCCGGCAGTGGCTTCGCATGGCTCTTCCCGGCGAACTGCCGTTCGCGCCAGATTTCACGGCGCAAAAGTTCGACGGCGCCGGGGAGTTCCGGTTCTCCTCGCTGCGCGGTCAGCCCGTGATCCTGATGTTCTTCCTGTACACGTGCCCGCACTGCCACGACGCACTGACGTTTCTGAAGGACGAACTCGCGAAGTACGAAGGCAAGCAGCGCCCGCAGTTGATCGGCGTCTCGACTTACGGCAGTGAACTCTCGGTGCGCGCGGAGCTTTCGAGCAAAGGCATCGACATCTTCGACGCGATCCTGCGCGACGACGACAGCGGGATCCGGAACAAGTACGCCGCAACACAAGGGGTTCCGGTGGTGCTGCTGATCGACCCAAAGGGTCGCATCACAGCACGCACGCAAGGCTGGCGCACGGAACGCGACCCGCCGCTGACGCGCATGCGGCTCGCGAAGCTGGTCGGCAAGGAGCCGCCAATGCTGCTCAGCCAGAGCGGCTACAGCGGCAACGATTTCTGCGCCGCGTGCCATGAGGACGAAGCGGCGACATGGGAGTTGACGCAGCACGCGACCGCGCTGAACACGCTCGCGCTGCATAGTGCTGATGGGCGCAGCGAGTGCGTGACGTGTCACGTGGTCGGCTACGGGCAACCAGGCGGCTTCGCGATCGCGCGCGCCGAGCCCGCGCTCGAGAACGTCGGCTGCGAGACCTGCCACGGCCGCGGTGGCCCACATCTCTCGCCGGCCCACGTCGCGGGCAATGATTACGAGAAAGTTTGCGCGACCTGCCATACGCCCGAGCACTCGCTGGGATTCAAGTACGCGAAGTTCCTGCCGCACGTCTCGCATGCGGAACTCGCGAAGCTATCGCCGGCCGAGAAGCAGAGCTTCGTCGCCGCGCACGGGAAACCGCGCACGGATCTGTTGCCGGAGAACGTCGCGAAAGTGGGCAGCGAGGCCTGCGCGAGTTGTCACGCCGGCGAGCACGCGAAGTGGCAGCAGCACGCCCACGCCAAGGCGTCGCCCGAGGTGGGCTGCGAGACGTGCCACGGCGGCGGCGCCGATCACGTCGCCGAGGGCGCGCTGCGCAAGGGCACGATCATGAGCCTCGCCGACAAGTGCGGCTCGTGCGCAATCACGCAGCTCTGCGGCAGCTGCCACACCGAGGAGAAAGAGCCCGGCTTCGGGTTCGCGATCAAGGCGAAGATCGAGCACCAACGGCACAGCGATAAACCGCTGCAGGGGCTCGTCTCGCGCGAGCCGCCGCCGAGCGCGGTGGCGGCGCTGCTGGAAGGTGCGTTCAGCGCGCCGGCTGGCCGGTAGTTAGGGCGGAGACGGCGCGATGGCGAACGTGCGAAGCGAATTCAGCGCAAACGGCGCGGCGACGCTCACGATCGATCGCGAGGAGAAACGCAACGCGCTCGACCGCGCGACGTTGCGCGAGCTCGAGGCCGCGTTCGATGCGGCCGCGGCGAACCCCGCCGTGCGCGCGATCGTGCTGCGCGGCGCGGGCGACAAAGTGTTCTGTGCGGGCGCCGATCTGCGCGAGGTGCTCGGCCACGCGAGCATGGACGAGAGCCGGCAGCACTTCGACGGCGTCGTACGCGTGATGCGCGCGATGGAGCGCGCGCCACAGCCTGTGATTGCGCGCGTGCCCGGCTTCGCGCTGGCGGGCGGCTTCGGGCTCGCGGTCGCAGCGGATCTCACGATCGCCGCCGAGAGCGCGCAGTTCGGCTTGCCCGAGATCTCGCTCGGCCTCTTGCCGCTGATGGTGAGCGTGCCGATCCTGCGCGCGGTCGGCAGCCGCAAGGTGTTATTGGATCTCGTGCTGACGGGGCGCCGCGTGCGTGCGCAAGAGGCGCTCGCGCTCGGCATCGCCACGCGCGTCGTTCCCGACGCGCAGCTCGATGCCACGGTCGCCGAGCTGTGCGCGACGTTCGCGTCGTACTCGCCGTCGACCCTGCGCATGGGCAAAGAAGCCGTCTACACGATGGCCGAGATGGAGGCGCACGCGGCGCTCACGTATTTGCGCGAGGCGATCGTGCTCACCTCGCGCACGGCCGACGCGCAAGAAGGCATCGCCGCGTTCTTCGAGAAGCGGAGCCCGAAGTGGACCGGGCGCTAGAGGCTGAAGCGAAGGCTGTGTTGCGGGCGGCGCGAGCGCGGCTCGCGGAGCTGGCGGAGGAAGAGTTCGCGTGGGTGCCGAAGCGCGGGATTGTGGCAGCGCCCACGGTGGAGGCAGAGACGTACTTCCAATCGGCCCGGACGCTGACGACAAACGTGGCGAACGCAGCTGCGCTCCCGCCCGCGGAGATCCCGCCGAAATTAGTTGGCGACACTCGACGCTCTCTCGAAGAAGTGCGGGCGCACCTCGGTGACTGCACTCGCTGCCCGCTTCACGAAGGCCGCAACAAGATCGTGTTCGGCGACGGCAACCCGAACGCCGAGATCATGTTCGTGGGCGAAGGGCCGGGCGAGCAGGAAGACCTGAGCGGCCTGCCCTTCGTCGGCCGCGCGGGCGAGTTGCTCACGAAGATGATCGAGGCCGGGCTCCAGATCCCGCGCGCGAGCGTCTACATCGCCAACGTCGTGAAGTGCCGGCCGCCGGCTAACCGCACGCCGCTGCCGAACGAAGTCGCTGCCTGCCGCGAGTTCCTCGACGGCCAGATCGACGCGATCCGCCCCAAGGTGATCGTCGCGCTCGGCAAGCCCGCAACGAGCTTGTTATTGGGCCGCGACGTCGCGATCAGCCGCGTGCGCGGAAGCTGGCACGACTACCGCGGCTTCCCGGTGATGCCCACCTTCCACCCTGCGTTCTTGCTACGGCAGTACACACCCGAGAACCGACGGCTGGTGTGGGAGGATCTGAAGGCGGCGTTGGAGCGCTCGCGGAGCGCCAGCGCGTAGGCGCCTGCGTCAATCGAGCCGCATGCGGCGCGCCAGAGCTGCGAAGTTCTCGTCAGATCGAAGCCAATCCCATTTCCGTTCGACCTTCAGGAAGGTGAGACGAACGTCGCGATCGACGTACGCGCGCTCCAGCCACGCGAGCGTCTCAGCGCGCTGTCCGAGCCCGTTGTAGATCATCGCGACGTTGAACGCCTGGCCCTCGCGCGAGCGCAAATCTTCCAGCGCTCTGCGCGCGCCGGCGCCGTCCCCGGCGCGCGCGAGCGTGTACCCCATCAACGAGATCGCCTCGGAGTTCCCCTTCGACAGATCGCGCGCGCGCTCGAAGGCGGCGAGCGCCTCGTCGAGCTTGCCCTGCTCCAAGAGCACCTTTCCCATGAAGAGGTGGGCGACCCAGAAGCTCGGCTCGAGCTCGACGGTCACGCGCAGACGCGCGAGAGACTCCTCGTTGCGACCCGCGTAGTGAAGGACATGCCCCTCGATCGCGCGCGTGATCAATGCGAGGGGGTCGAGTTCCGTCGCGCGACGTGCCTCGGCAATCGCGCGCTCGTGCTGGCCGAGATCGGAGAGAAGGATCGAATACGCACGGTGAGCGTCCGCGCTGTTGGGGTCGAGCGTGAGCGCGCGCTGACACGAAGCCTCTGCCCCCTGCCAGTCCCAGTCCGACCAGATTTGGATGAAGCAGAGCGAGGCGTGTGCGTCGTCAAGCTGATCGTCGAGCGCGATCGCACGCAGCGCCGCCGCCTTGGCGCGCGGGAGTACGTCGGTCGCGCGGCGATCGCTCGTGATCGCGAGCACGCGATTGGCCTCCGCGAGCCCCAAGTACGCGAGCGCATACGCCGGATCGATCTCGATCGCTTTCGAGAAGTACGCGATCCCGCGGTCGACCTTGTCCGGGGTCAGCTTGTAGAGGTAGTAACGCCCGAGGACGTAGAGCTGGTACGCCTCCTCGTTCTCCGTATACCGGCGAGAAAGCCCGCTCCGCTGCGCCTCCGTGAGACGCAAGGAGAGTGCGCCCACGACTTGATCCGCGATCGCGTCCTGTGCCCCGAACACGGAGGTCCAGGTGTGGTCGAGTTCACCAACCCAAATCGAGACACCGTCCGGAACGCGCAGCAAGCGCGCCGTCACACGAAGCGCTGCGGCATCGCGATGGATGCTCCCAATCAGCACCGCATCCACTCCGAGTTCCCGTCCTGCTGCGAGAGGATCCTGATCGATCGCGGCGTACTTGCGGACCGAGCTCAAAGGACGCACGACGAGTAGCGGGCTCACGCTGAGCCGATTGATGAGTGCGTCCGCCATCCCGAACTCGAGTGCGGGATCGGCCTCGCCAGGTAGCAGCGGTTGGAACGGCAGAACCGCGATCGTGGATACCGCGCGACTCTCCTTGGGCGCGGAGTGCCACTGAGCCGCGATCGCGATGGTCACCAGTGCGAGGGCGACGAGCATCGCGAGGGTGCGCCGGGCCCGGAGCGGTCGATCGGCGCTAGGCAGCGGGGCTGCGACGGGTGGCTCCTCGGCCGCGGGCTCGGATTCGAGCGAACCGTCGGTGTGCGTCACGGGCGCGATGAACCGATAGCCCTGACCGGGGACGGTCACGATGAAGAGGTGCTCGTTCGGGCGCTCCCCGAGCAGTTGACGAAGGGTCGAGACCGCCTGCGTGAGGTTGTTCTCCTCGACCGCGGTGTCCGGCCAGACTGCATCCGTCAGGTCGCGTTTTGTCGCGAGCCGGCCGCCGTTCTTCACCAAGTGCGAGAGCGTGTCGAAGGCGCGGCTCGTGATCGGGATGTCGCCGCGCGTGCGGTGCGAGAGCAGACGCCGTTGGGCATCGAGCCGGAAGTCGCCGAAGCAGTAG
>JANNRF010000433.1:0-7042 GCA_031401135.1 Deltaproteobacteria bacterium
CGAGAACCTGAAGACCTCGTTCATGCCCAGCCCGATCGGCCTCGACGACGCGAGCTGGCAGCTGCGCGCGAAAGTGTGGCGCGATCCGCGCGCGGTGGTGGGCGCGAGCGACGCCGGCGCGCATCTCGACATGATCGACACCTTCGCGTTCTCGACCGTGTTGTTGGGGAACGCGCGGCAGCGCGAGCTCGCGACGGTCGAGGAATGCGTGCGCTGGTTGACCGACGTGCCGGCGCGCCTCTACGGCCTGCGCGGCCGCGGCCGGCTCGCCGAAGGTTGGCAAGCCGACATCGTCGTGTTCGACCCGAATACGGTCGCGAGCGGCCCGGTGCACATGCGGTACGACCTGCCGGGCGGTTCGGGACGCCTCTACGCCGACGCGATCGGTGTCAGCAACGTGCTCGTGAACGGCGCCGAGATCCTGCGCGACGGCAAGCACACGGGCGCGCTGCCCGGCACCGTGCTGCGCTCCGGCCGCGACACCATCTCGGTAGAAGTGCCCGGCGGCCGCGCGGCGTAACAAGCCGCGCGCAACAGAGTTACGCAAGAACGTCCCCGATGCGGCCTCACGCATTGCGTAACTCGGATTCGGGGACGTTCTTGCGTAACTCGAAGGAGAGAATCTCGTGGAGTGCTTTGATCTCGAGCTGAAGGATCACGTGGCGCATCTGCGGCTGAACCGGCCGCAGGCGCTGAACTCGATGACGCCTGCGTTCTGGCGCGAGCTGCCGGCGATCGTGAATCAGCTGAGCGACGAGGGCGACGCGCGCGTGATCGTGCTCTCGTCCACGGGCAAACACTTCACGGCGGGCATGGATCTGGCGGTCTTCCAGGGCGATGGCGGCGTCGCGAACGCGCAGGCCGAGAGCGGCGCCAGCGAGCGCGCGATGGAGCCGGGCCGCGCACGCAGTCGCATGCGACAGGCTGCACTCGTGTTCCAAGAGACCTTCAACGCACTCGAGCGCGCGCGCGTGCCCGTGCTCGCCGCGATCCAAGGCGGCTGCATCGGCGGCGGTGTCGACATGGTGAGCGCCTGCGACGCGCGCTACGCGACGGCCGACGCGTTCTTCTGCATCCAAGAGATCAACATCGGGCTCGCGGCCGACGTCGGCACGCTGCAGCGGCTACCGCGCCTAATCCCTGAAGGCGTTGTGCGCGAGCTCGCGTACACCGGGCGCCGGCTCGGCGCCCAGCGCGCCCAACAACTCGGCCTCGTGAACGAGATCTTCCCGACGCACGAGACGCTGCTCGGAGGCGTGCTGCAAGTGGCGCGCGAGATCGCGGAGAAATCGCCGCTCGCAGTGTGGGGCAGCAAGGAGATGTTGAACTACGCGCGCGACCACAGCATCGAGGACGGCCTCAACTACATCGCCACCTGGCAAGCGGGCATGTTCTTCGGCGGCGATATGGCGGAGGCCTTCGTCGCCAAAAAAGACGGGCGCAAGGCTCAGTTCCAGAACTTGCCGCGGCAGCGACGCGAGATCTGAGCGCAAGCGGCGCGGCGACGAGTGCCCTCCGCCTTCGGTCACGCGTTGCTCGCCTCCGCGCTTGGCGCGAGCTTCCGCGCGCGGGGCGCTGTGATCGCGGCAGCCGTGTTCTGCGCCGTCGCGCCCGATTTCGACGTGGTCGCGTTTCACTTTGGCGTCCCCTACGACGCGCCGCTCGGGCACCGCGGCTTCTCGCACTCGCTGGCGTTCGCGTTGTTACTGGCCGGCGCCGCGACGCTGCTCCTGCGCGCGCTACTTCCCCTCGGCGCGCGTCCGCCCCTCGCCCGCACGTTCATCCTGCTCGCGCTCGCCACCGCCTCGCACGGCTTCTTTGACGCGCTGACTGATGGCGGCCTTGGCGTTGCCTTCTTCTCGCCCTTCGATCACACGCGTTATTTCTTTCCCTGGCGCCCGATCGCGGTATCGCCGCTCAGCCTCACACGCTTCTTCAGTGCAGACGGGCTCGATGTCTTACGCAGCGAGGCGCTCTGGCTGGGCGCACCAGCGTGCGTGTTATGGTGGATCGGCCAGTTCGCGCCGAGGCGTTGAGCTGTACGAGGAGATCCGCGATGCGCTTTCGCTCCCTCGCATTGGCGCTGTGGGCCGCTTACCTGACGAGCTGCACGACTCCGCCGACCTCGCTCACGACGGCGGATCTCCCCGAGCACTTCGAGCCGGTCGCACGACTCGAGGATTCTCTCAACGCCTTCGAGCTCAACTGTCGACGGCCGGTCGCGTTGACACAGGACTGCACCGAGGGTTTTCTCGCGGACGCGGAACTCAATCGAATCATCCATCTACCAGGTGTTTCGATCAGAGCAGCGGCGACTGCGGACGGAAAGACGGTCGTCTTCTTCCCGATGTCGCGCGCGAAGCCGCTCTCGGGCGTCACCTCCACCAAGCTCGCCAATTACGCGCACGCAGCGATAGAACGCGCCCTCTCGCCCGCGGGCATCGCGATCGAGCGGACGAGGGCACTGGGCATGCCGGGCATGGTCCTCGGTTATCTGATCGAGTTCGAAGGCGACGGCTACACCGCCCTGAAAAACGCATCGGCAGCGAGTCCGTTGCCGTCCCCGCCGCGATTTCAAGCAGCCAACCTCGCTTCCGAAGACGATCGCCCTTCGATGAATCCCTGGGGAGGAGGCAGCGGCGCACTCCTCGTGAATGCGCCGCCGCTCGTCATCGACGAAGCCCGCGGCTTCGACGCGATCTTCCAAGTCAACTGCGACAGCGTCTTTCTCTTCGCGCAAGCGTGCTCGAACTGGACCGGACCCAAGCTCGAACTCACGTTCGGCTCTGTCTCTGCCCGTGTCGCCGCGACGCGCGCAGGCGACGTATTAATGATCGCCGGCCCGTCGGACTTCTCAGGCGACTTCAAACGCTCCTTCGACCCCAAGCTCACCGACCCGGTGAACCTCTCGACGCGCGCGGTGCTCGCGGCGCTGCGCGCCCGAGGCTTCGAGGCCAAGCGCGTCCGCGCCGCAGTCGTCTCGCGCCGCGGGCCCGTCTATGCGTACGTGGCGGAGTTCGATTCCGACGCATTTGCGTACCTGCGACAGCGAGCAGCGGAGGACGCGAAGGTTTCAGGCGCCGAGTGAAGCGAAATCGCCGGCCGGCGCGCCGCATTCGGGGGCGCGATCGCGCTCACTTCTCCACGTCATTCAGCGCGCTGAGGCGCGTGCGCGCCACCGCGCGCCCGATCGCGCCGGGCGCGAGCGCGCGCAGCAGCGCCATCGCCCCGAACGCGCGCGGAATCGTGACGCTGCGCTTCCCGCGCTCGAGCGCGCGCAGCGTGCGCTGCGCAAAGTCGTCCGCGGAGATGAAGCGTCGCTCGGAGCCCCGCGGCATGCGCGCCATCACCTCGGGCGTGAACATCTCGGTTCGCACCAACACGGGGTGCACCGCCATTACGTGAATCCCGAGCGGCGCGAACTCGTAGTGCGCCGCCTCCGAGAGCGAAGACAGTGCGGCCTTGGTCGCCGCATACAGCGCCTCGTCGGGCTGCGGCACGAGCGCGGCGAACGACGACACGTTCACGATCCAGCCTTCGCGCCGCGCACGCAGCGCCGGCAGCACGGCCTGCATGCAGTGGAACGCGCCCAACAAGTTCGTGCGAACCATGCGCTCCGCCTCGTCCGGCGGATGGTCCTTCAGCAAACCGTGATGGACGAAGCCTGCCGCGTTCACCAGCAAGTCGATGCGCCCGCCCTGCGCCGCGAGCACGTCGCGCACGCAGGCATCGACGCGCGCGCGCTCCGCGACGTCGCAGACATGCACGCTGGCGCGCCCGCCCGCCCGCGCGATCTCGTTCGCGACCGCCCGCAGCTTCTCTTCACGCCGCGCGACGAGCGCGACCGCCGCGCCGAGCTTCGCGAGCGCACGCGCGAGCGCCGCGCCGATCCCACTCGAGGCGCCAGTGATTACGGCGACTCGCCCGTCCCACTCGAAGTTGTCCACGCGTCGTCCTATGGTTCGGCAACTCGACCGGCGGTGCCGCATGTCCGACCTAATTGACGCCGCGCGAACTGCACGACCCGCCGAGGAGGTCGCCAAGACCGTCGCCTCCTACCGGTCGCATTACCAGGCCCTCGGCGCCGCTGCGTCCCGCGATTCCCAGGTTCGCAACGTGGTCGATTTCTACGACCTCGTCACCAACTTCTACGAATACGGCTGGGGCCAGTCCTTCCACTTCGCGGTCCGGCGCCGGGGTGACACGCTGCAAGAAGCCATCGACCGCCAAGAGGACTGGATCGCGGTCGAGACCGGCATGCGAGCCGGGATCCGCGCGCTCGACCTCGGCTGCGGAGTCGGGGGCCCGATGCGACATCTCGCGCGCACGACGAGCGCACACATCACGGGCGTCAACCTCAACAAGACCCAGCTCGAGCGCGCGCGTGCCCGCGCGGCGAGTGCCGGCCTCGCAAGCCGCATCGCCCTCGTGGAGGCCGACTTCAGCGAGATGCCGCTCCCTAACGGCACGTTCGATGTCGTCTACGCAATCGAGGCCACCTGCCACGCACCCGACCTGCGCAACGTTTTCGCCGAAGCGTTCCGCGTGTTGAAGCCGGGCGGGCGCTTCGTCGGCTACGAATGGTGCACGACTCCGGCCTTCGATGTGGCGAACACCGCGCACGTGCGAGCCGCGCGGGACATCGAGGAGAGCAACGCCCTGCCGCCGCTGCGGCCGACCGCGTTCGTCGACGATGCATTGCGATCCTGCGGGTTCGTGCTGCGCGAATGCCGCGACGCGGCCGCCGACTGCGACCCCGGCACGCCGTGGTGGCGAGCCCTGAATGGCGAGGGTGGCTGGCGCGCCCGCGCGCGTGCTCCGTGGGTGAGGGCGCTGACCAGCTTGTTAGTGCCGGCGCTCGAGTGGGCGCGGATTGCGCCGCGAGGCGCCAGCGAAGTCAGTGCGCTGCTCAACCAAGCGGCCGACGCCGCCGTCGTGGGCGGGCAGCTCGGCATTTTCACGCCGATGTACCGCTGGTCCGCGGTGAAGCCGTGAGCGCCAGGGGCTGCTCCCATTCTTAGAGTGCACACGTGAGCCAAGCTGACTCGGCGCGCAAGCGACCCACGGTCGTGATCGTCGGCGGCGGCGTCGCGGGAGCCACTGCCGCCTGGCTACTCGACGGCGCCTGCGACGTGACGTTGCTCGAGGCAAGCGCGCGGCTCGGTGGGCATGCGCAGACGGTGTCGGTGGATTTCCGCGGCAGCGAAGTTCCCGTGGATCTCGGCGGTCAACTCTTCGGGCCCCGCTCCCATCCCAACTTCATGCGTCTGCTCGAGGTGTTAGGGCTCTACGACCCAGCGCTGCCGGACTCCGGCGGCTGCATCACGCGCGACATGGGCACCACCCTGATCGATCACGGCGGCGCTCGGCCGCGTTTCGTCTCGCCGATGTTCGGCGCGGGCAACCGGCGTCTGTGGCCGCTGTTTGCGCCCTGGAACGCGCCCGGGCAGTTGGCATTCGCGGCCCTCGCGCTCGCCGGCCGGCGCTTCGAGCGAGGCGGCGACTGGGCAGTCACGCTCGAGGATTGGCTGCAACGCGTGCCGGGGCTCGCCGCCGGCTCGCGCGACCACCTGTTATTGCCGTGGCTGTCCGCGATGACGGGCTGCTCGCTGGACGAGGCGCGCGGCCTCTCGGCGCGCGCCGCGATTGCTGTCGCGGTGAGGGGCCTGCCCGATCGGCTGCTCGCGCCATACCGCTGGAGCACGGCGCGGCGCGGGCTCGGATCCATAATCGATGCGTTGGTCACCGCTTGCGCCACGCTCAACGTGCAGCTTGGCGCGAGAGTCGTGCGCGTGGACGCGCCGAGAGCCGGCCCCTCCGCGATCGTCCACACCGCCGACGGGCGCGCCTTCCCCGCGGAGCACGTGATCTTCGCAGCGCCGCCGTACGCGCTCGAACCCATTCTCGCCGCGTCTCCGCATGGGCAGCAGCTGGCAAAGCTCATGACGAACTTCCCCACGTTCCGATCGCGCCTCGTCATCCACACCGATCCGGCTTATGTGCACCCCGACCGGCGCATGTGGTCGGCGTACAACGCGACGACCTTCCGCGGGCAGTGCGAGGGCTCGATCTGGTACGGCGCGATCCGCGACCGGCTCGCCGACGGTTCCACGCTCGACATTTTCAAGAGTTGGGCCACAGCGCGCGCCCGCGAACCTGCCGACCCGCTCTTCGAGGCGGAGTACCGGCACCCGCTGCAAACGCCGGCCTTCGTGGCGGCGCAAGCGCGCATCGAGGCGCTTCAGGGCCAGCACGGCCTCTGGTTCGCCGGCTCGTGGGTGCGCGACGTGGATCTCCAGGAGAGCGCGCTGCGCTCCGCGATGCGCGTGGTGAGCGGCTTCGCGCCGCAGGCTGCGAACCTCGGGCGCTTAGGCTGAGGGCGACACCCGACGCCGCCCGCTGCCAAGCCAAAGAGCAATTCCAATCAGGAGCCGAAGATGGACCTAATCGATGCGATTCACACCGCGAGCACGTGCCGCTTCTTCAAGCCCGACGCGGTGCCCGATGCTGCGCTCGCGCGTGTGCTCGACGCGGCGCGCTTCGCGCCGACCGGCGGCAACCGCCAGCCACTGCGCCTGATCGCCGTGCGCGACGCCGTCACGCGCAAGCGCCTCGCGGAGCTGTACCTGCCGCACTGGGAGACTTACTTCGCGCAGGTGACGAGCGGGCGCGTGCGGGTCGGCGCGCTGCCCAAGATCATCGCGAACGCCGACCATTTCGCGCGCCATCTTGCGGAGGTGCCCGTGCTGATCGTCGCGTGCGCGCGGCTCGCGGACGTGCACCCGACCGACGCCGCACTCGGCCGGCTCTCGATCGTGGGCGGCGCGTCCGTCTACCCCGCGGTGCAGAATCTATTACTGGCCGCGCGCGCCGAGGGCCTCGGCACGGCGCTCACCACGCTGCTGTGCGCGGTCGAACCGCAAGTAAAGGCGCTGCTCGCGATCCCCGAGGACATCTCCACTGCCGCGACGATCGCGCTCGGTTGGCCCGCGAAGCCGTTTCCCGCGCGGCTGAATCGCCACCCGCTCGCGGAGATCGCGTT
>JANNRF010000434.1:0-2432 GCA_031401135.1 Deltaproteobacteria bacterium
TGTGGCTGGCCTCCGACGCTTGCAAGTTCATGACGGGTTCGATCGTCACAGCGGACGGCGGGACGGTGATCCAGTGAAAACCCTGTGGACGGCTCAGCGATCCCACGCACACATCACCGCCTGATAACCGCGCAGGAAGAAATGCGGCGTGTGCACGAGCTCTGCTCCCGGCACGAGGCGCAAGCCCGGCAGGCGCTGCGTGAGCGCTTCGAGCGCAACCAGCGTGTCGGTGCGGGCGAGCGGCGCGCCGGTGCAGAAGTGGATGCCGCGGCCGAAAGCGAGATGGCCGCGCACGTTCTCGCGCGCGAGCTCGATCGCGCCGGGATTCGCGAACGCGGCCGGGTCGCGGTTCGCGGAGCCGTACAGGATCTGCACGTGCTTACCGGCGGGGATCGTCACGCCGTGGAGCGTCACGTCCACTTTCGCGGTGCGGAAGAGCGCCTGCGTGGGCGTCTCGAGCCGTAACACCTCCTCGACGAACGCGGGCCAGAGCCCGGATTCGCGCGCGAGGCGCTCGCGCACTGGCGCGTTGCTGAGCAGGTGCACGAGCGCGCCGCCAATCAGGTTCGTGGTCGTCTCGTGGCCGGCGACGACCGTCTGCATCAGCGTCGTGAGCTGGTCCTCCATCGAGACCGGCGGCTCCGAGAACGCGGCGCGCGCGAAGTCGCCCATGAAGTCGTCGCGTCCGTCGGCTTTCGCCGCGAGGATCAGGCTCTCGAAGTAGCGCTGGAGGGCGACGAAACCGCGCGCGCGCTGCTTGCGGTCTTCGATGCTGAGATCTGGCGAAAAGCGCGCGACGAAATCGCTCGACCAGGCTTTCAACTGCGCCCGGTCGCGTTCGGGAATGCCGATCACGTCCGCGATCACGTTCAGCGGATACGGCACGCCGAACGCAGCGATTAGGTCGGCGCTTCCCTTCGCGGCGAACTCGTCGATCAAGCTGTGCGCGAGTTCGACCATGCGCGGACGCTTCTGATCGACGCGCCGCTGCGTGAGCGCGCGATTGATCAGCGCGCGGTGGCGCGCGTGGCGCGGCGGGTCGGCTGTGAGCAGCGCTTCCGCCTCGGGGCGCCCCTCCGCGAGCACCGCGGCCACCTCGGGCGGCGTGTAGGCGAGCGCCGTGTTCGCGGCGCGCGACGAGAAGCGCTCCGTGTCGTCGAGAATCGCCGCGACATCCGCGTGCCGCGACACCACGAAGATGTCGAACTTCTCGGCGTAGTGAACCGGCGCGTCTTCGCGCAGCCGGCGGTAGATGTCGTTGATGTTCTCGAGCTGATCGGGATCCGTCGGGTCGTACACCAGCGGCTTCATCGTTTCTCTCCCTGACGGCTGCGGCGCGTCACGGCTGCGCGAGCGCGGGCCGGCGCAAGAGCCGCGCCGCGTTGCGTGTGAGCGTTTCACCGAGTGCGCCGAGCGGCTGCGGTTCCGCTTGATCCCAGCCGGCGAAGTTCGTGCCGTAGACGAGCCGTTCGTCGCCGACCACGCTGCGTAATAACCCGAGCGCGCGCGCGTCGTGCACGTGCACGTCGTACCAGAGCCGCGCGAGACGTTCCTCGAAAGCGCCGTCGGGCCGCAGCGAGGGGGGCGCCCAAGCCCGTTGGCGGGCGGCCGCGGAGAGCCGCCCGACGAGGTACGGCGCGGCGCCGCCGCCGTGACTGAGGCAGATGTCGAGCTGGGGGTGCCGGTCGAGCACGCCGCCATAGATCAGCGTTGCGACCGCGAGCGTCTCCTCTGCGGCGAATCCCACGACGAGGTCGAGATCGAAGCGGCCGAGGCGCGCGTCGCCGGCTGGCCCGTCGATACCGGCGGGCGCAGGATGCACGAACAGCGGCACGTCGCGCGCGACGCATGCCGCGTAGAAGCGGTCGAGCGCTGGGGCGTCGAGCGGGGTGCCGAAATCGCTGCCGATGTAGCCCGCGAGCAGACCTAATTCCCGCGCGCGGTCGAGTTCCTCGATCGCCGCGCCGGGGTCCTGCATCGGCAGCGCCGCGAAGCCGAGCAGGCGCTGCGGGTACGCGCGCAGCACGCTCGCGAGCGCGTCGTTGTGGCGGCGGCAAAAGGCAATCGCGTCGCGCGCGGCGACATGATGGAAGTACGTGAGCGGATTCGGCGACAGCACCTGCACGCCAATGCGCGCCGCGTCCATCGCAGCGATGCGCTTCCCAGGATCCATGAACGGGCTGCCGCGGTAGCGCACACCGCGCAGGCAATAACTACCGACGCGGAACACCGGCACGCCGTCCTCGTCCGCGAGCGTCGGCCCATGCGCGCCCGCCGCGCCGAACGTTTCCTCGAGCACGACGTGAGCATGAACATCGACGGCGGCACCCGGCGCGCCGGGGAAGCGTGGACCTGTGAGTTCGCTCATCGTGCTCCCTTCTGCGAGGCCGGCTGCGAGCGAGCACGCTACCTCGGCGCGAGCTGCGGCTCAG
>JANNRF010000435.1:0-7411 GCA_031401135.1 Deltaproteobacteria bacterium
GCGAGTTCGCCGATCGAAATCGCGCGCCCGCTCGCGACGTTGTAGGCGCCCGCCGGCAACCCAGGCCCGAGCAACGCGAGGTAGGCCTCGATCACGTCGTCGACGTGCAGGAAGTCGCGCTGCGAATCCGGGTTCGCAAGCTCGATGCGCGGCGCACGCCGGCCGGCCGCGATCTCGGCGAGCTCGCGCGCGATGCGCGATTCCACGAACAGCGCAGGCCGCCCCGCGCCCGTGTGGTTGAACGGGCGTGCGCGCACGACGTCGAGGCCGCGCGCGGCGAAGACGCCGCCTAACAAATCGGCGCTGGCCTTGCTGCGCGCGTAGGCCGTGAGCGGGCGCAGCGGGGCGCTCTCATCGAAGCCCGCGGCCCCCGGTGCGGCTGAGCCGTAGATCGCCGCGCTCGTCACGAGCAGCACGCGCGCCCGCGGCGCCTCGCGCGCTACCGCCGCGAGCACAGCGCGCGTGCCGAGCATGTTCACGCGAAACGCGCGCTCGGGCTCGGCTTCGGCTTCGGGCACCAGCGAGATCGCGGCGAGGTGCACGATCGCGTTCGGGCGCGCGGCGGCGACCGCGGCGCGCACACGCGGCGCGTCCGTCACATCGAGCTCGCGATCGTTCGCGACCACGTCAGCGCCGGTTGCAGCCAGCCGCGCGCACAGCCGCGCGCCGACGAAACCCGCAGCGCCCGTCACCCAGATCCGCATTGAGCCGCCTCAACTCCCGCGTCCGCTGGCGACCGCGTGACTCCGCCCGGCGAAGGCCGCGCGCGCTCAGTCCTCGCGCAAATCCTTGCTGACACTCCCGCGCCACTCGGGCGCGCGCTTCTCGAGGAAGTGCGCGACGCCTTCGCGCGCGTCGGGATGCTTCCCGAGCAACGCGAAGGGCGGGCCCTCGCGCTTCATCATCGCGCGCGCGTCGAGGCCGAGGCCCTCCCAGAGCAGGCGCTTGCTCATCGCCACCGAAACGGGCGCCGCGAGCGAGAACTCGCGCGCCTTCGCGAGCGCGGCCGGCAACACCTCGGCTGCGGGCAGGGCGTGCGAGGCGAGGCCGAGCTGGGCCGCCTCGCGGCCCAGGAACATGCGCCCCGTCAGTAACAAATCGGCCGCGCGCGAGAGGCCGACCACGCGCGGCAGGATCGTGTGCGAAGCCAGTTCCGGCAGCACGCCGCGGCGCACGAATGCGAACTGCAGCTTCGCGTCCTCCGCCACGATGCGGATGTCGCAGGTGAGCGGCAGCGTGATGCCGACTCCGATCGCGTGGCCGTTGATCGCAGCGATCACGGGTTTGCGCAGCATGAACGGCCAGAGCGCCTCACTCGGGCGCGAGCCGACGACCGCGCCGTCCTCGGCGGGGCGGAACGTGTCGCCGCCGCCGGCCAGATCGGCGCCCGCGCAGAACGCGCGGCCGGCGCCGGTGATTACGACCGCGCGCACCGCGTCGTCGGCATCGCAGCTGCGCAGCGCGGCATCGAGCCCCGTCGCCATCGCGCCGTTCCAGGCATTCATCGCCTCGGGACGGTTCAGCGTGACGGTCGCGACGCCGTCCTCGATCGACAGGGTCACGGCGTTCGCAGTCATGGCTTCGCCTCCGTCGCGGTCGTGGGCACCGCGGGAATCGGGATTTGGGCGGCGAGCGTCCGCTCGAAGAACTCTGTCAGCTTCTCGAACCAGCGCACGCGATTCGGTTCCCTCGCGAGCTCGTGCAACTCGTCATCGAAAGTCACCAATTCGATCGGCCTGCCGATCTTCTTCGCCGCCTTCGCGTAGCGCTCGCTCTGCTCGAGCCGGACGCGCTCGTCGCGTTCGGCGTGCAGCAATAACACCGGCCCTGCGAGGCTTGCGATTTGCGAGATGGGGGAGAGCGCGGACAGCTGCGCCTTCTTCAGACGCCGCACGCCCATCACGCGCTGCGACCAGTCGACATCCACGCGCGCGTTGTCGTCGTCGTCCAGCAACTCGACGAGGTCGGTCGGCCCGCCGTAGCTGGCCGCGGATCGAAACGGCGTGTCCGCGCGGGCGAGCGCCACCAGCGAGGCGTAGCCGCCGTAGCCGCGGCCGTAGATGCCAATTCGTTTCGGGTCGGCAACGCCTTCGGATGCGAGCCACGCGGCGGCGTCTTCCAGATCGTCTTGCATCGCGCCGCCCCATTCGCCGAGGCCGAGCGAACGGTATTTCTGACCGAAGCCCGCGGAGCCGCGGTAGTTCGGCTCGAGCACGGCGAAACCCCGCCTCGCGAGCCATTGCACGAGCGGATCGAAGCGGCGCGAAGCGCGTTCATCCGGCCCGTCGTGAACGAGCACGATCGCGGGCGCAGGATCCCCAGTCTTGTCGGGGTTCCCGGTCTTCTCGGGGTTCCGGAGCGGGCGCGTCAGATAGGCCGGAATCTCGAGGCCATCGCGCGCGAAGAAGCTGACCGGTTCCATCGCAGCGAGGGGCTCGCCCTCGAGGCGCGGATACTCGGCGATTTCGAGCCGCATCTCCTTCTTCAGGCGCTCGTACAAATAATAAGCGGGCGGACGCACGTCGCTCGACGCACGCACCAGCACGAGTTGCTTGTTCTCGCTCTCCGAGACGTACTCGAGCACGACACCCGGCACCGCCTTCTGCATCAACTCGCGCTCCTTGGCGAGGCTCTCATCGAGCGCGTGCAGTTGCGGCACATCGTCCACGTAGCCGACGCCGAGCAGCTTGCGCGCCGTCTCGTCGAACACGAGCGGTCCCGTCACGTCGTATTTCGGATGCGCGAAAACTCCCTCGACGGTCGCGTCGGAGAGGCGCAGCGTGACGAGCGCCTGGCGTCCCTGCACCGGTGCCCAGGCATAAATCAGATCCGGGTCGTAGGCGTGCGCGGCGAATCGCGCGGAGGCTTCGAGCGCGTTCACGTAGGTGGAAACTTCGACGACCTTGCGGCCCTCGAGCCGGTAAAGGATGTGCTGGCCGTCGTCAGCCACGAACTCGCCGAGGCGCACTTCGCCGTCATGGTCGGCGAACCAACGCTGTACGCGTCTGTTCTCGCGCACCTTGACCGTCGGCGAGCCGGTGGTTGCAGAAATCCGCCGCACGGAGGGGCGTTGGGTGTCACGAGAGGCGAACCCGTCGATCGGGTCGTAGGAAATCAGAATGCGGCGTGGATCCGCCGGCAACCAACTCAACACGTCGTCTTGGATCGGGACCGGATCCTTCCAGTCCTTGCCGAGGTGCCGGCTGCCGCCTCGCACGGCGTTGAACGAGTACAGCTGCACTGCGCGGCCTCCCGGCAACACCTTGCGCGGGGGTTGGGGCGGGATGCGGTAGCCGATCACGTTGCCGCGGCGGTCGTAGATCGGCATCGGCGGATCGGGCTCTCGCACGAGCGTTTTTAGTTCGGTGCGTCGCTGGTAGCGCTCGATCGAGACGAGCACGCGGTCCTGCTTGACCCAGCGCAACCAACGCGGGCGGCTGCGCATCGCGCCGATCACTTTGGGCGCGGACTCGTCGTCGGCCGCTGTGGGGCGCGTCGCGATCGCGCGATTGCCCTCTGTGCGAAAGACGATCGCCATCTGCGAGCCATCGGGCGAAAGCGCGGGCAGCGTCGCGTAGGGGTGATTCGCGAAGTCGCGCAGTTCTATCGGCGCTGGCGCGGGCGGAGCGTCGGGAGCCGGAGTGGGGATCGGCTCCAGGCTCGGCTCAACGCTCGGTTCGGCTGCGAACAACGCGAGTGGTGTGAGCAACGCAATACAAGCGAGTGCGAAGCGTTTGCGTCTCGGCATGCAGCGAGTCTATCGCCGCAAAGCGGTGGTGTGCCCTCGCGATCGACGTTGACGCGCGCGCGATCGCAGGCTCCAATCGCGCGCAGATCGGGGGCGAGCATGATTCTCGGCGTGTCGGGCTTGAACGCCTCGGGCAAGGGCGAGGTGGTGGCGTATCTCACGCAGCGTTCGTTCTATGCGCACTCGCTCTCCGACGTGATTCGCGCGGAGCTGAAGGCGCGCGGCGAACCCGAAACGCGCGAGCGCATGATCGACACGGGCCGCGAGCTGCGCGCGAAGGAAGGCGTCGCCGCGCTCGCGACCCGGCTGCTCGCGAAGCTGCACGCGGATCGCAACTACGTGATCGATTCGATCCGGCACCCCGCCGAGGTCGCGGCGCTGCGCGGCGCGGGCCAGCGCTTCCGTCTGCTCTGGGTGGAGGCGGACGAGGCGCAGCGCTTCGCGCGCATGGCAAAGCGCGCGCGTCCCGGCGATCCCGCGACGCTCGCGGAATTGCAGCGACTCGAGGGCCGCGAACTCGGCAGCGCCGACCCAGCCGCGCAGCAACTGCTCGCGGTGCGCGCACTCGCCAACGACGTGCTGCGCAACGACGGCGAGCTGGCCGAGCTGCACGAGCAGCTCGGGCGCGTGCTGCGCGCGAACCAGTATTTCGCGCGTCCCGACTGGGACGAGTACTTCATGAACATCGCGCGCGTGGTGGCGACGCGCAGCAACTGCGTGAAACGCAAGGTCGCCGCAGTGATTACGGTGGATCGCCGCATCATCGCGACCGGCTACAACGGCACGCCGCGCGGCGTCACCAACTGCAACGAAGGAGGCTGCCCGCGCTGCAACGCGTTCGGTCCCGGTGGCGTCGATCTCGGCGAGTGCGTCTGCTCTCACGCGGAAGAAAACTCGATCACCCAGAGCGCCTATCACGGCGTCTCCGTTCGCGGCGCAACGCTCTACACGACGTTCTGCCCGTGTCTGATGTGCACCAAGATGATCATCAACTCGGGCATCGGCGAAGTGGTGTTCAGCACCGAATACCCGCTCGGCGAAGTCTCGCTGCGCTTGCTGCGCGAAGCCGGCGTAAAAGTGCGCCAGGTCGGCAGCGAGGCTTGATGCGACGAAGCCAGAGCGGACTGAAGAAAAGTTCGATAGAAGAGGGCCGCTTCCGCGTCGGCCAGAGACTGAAGGCGCGGCGGAGACCCAAACGCCGATGACCTTGCGCCTTCTGCACGCCCTCTGGATTGCCGCTGCTTGCTTCGCAAGCGGAGCCTCATTCGCCGCCGAGCCCGCGCGGGTCGCGGTGCTGCCCGTGGTGATCCATTCGCTTGAAGAGTCCGGCTATCTCCGCGCGGGGATTTCCGAAATGCTGTCCTCGCGGCTCAGCCAGCAAGATGGTGTCGCCGCGATTCGGGTCGCTGACGCGACCTCGGCGACCACCGATCCCGACGCGGCTCGCGCCGCTGGGCGAGCGGCTGGCGCGGAGTGGGTGCTGTTCGGCTCGTTCACGCGCTTCGGCGAGGGCGCGAGCCTCGATCTGCGCTGCCTGCCGGTGGATTCTGGCGGCGAGGCGACGCAGCGGGCCGTGTTCGTGCACGCGGGTGGGCTCTCGGACGTGATCCCGAGGCTCGACAGCGTGGTCGAGCGAATTGGCGCGCATGTGCGCGGCGGGGTCGCGAACGCGAGCACGCCAGCGGTGAGCGCGGCGCCGGCGCCGGACGTGACAGCGGAAGTGCAGGCGCTGCGAGTGCGTGTCGAGGCGCTCGAGAAGGCGTCCCAGGCGAGCGCCGCCGGAAACGCGAGCGCTACGAACTGAGGTTCTTTGGGGCGGCGTAGCTCAGTCGGTAGAGCAGAGGTTTCATAAGCCTCGTGTCCCCGGTTCGAGTCCGGGCGCCGCCACCATGTTCGATTCCGTTCTTTTTCCACTCCGCTCGGCTGCGCCTCGCTGCGCGCGCCCTGAGCGCTGCGCGCTCGGGGCGCTTGCTAGAGCGCTGGGGCGCGGTCGCGGGGCGCGCCTCGGTGGCACTCGGAGCGCTGGGCCACGCGCGCAGAGCTACTCGCGCGATTCGTGGGTCGGCAGTTTGAACTTCTGGACTTTGCCGGAGGCGGTGCGCGGGAGTTCGGGAACGGCGACGAACGTGGCTGGGACTTTGAACGCGGCGAGGCGGTCGCGGCCCCACGTGATTAGGGCTTTGGCGTCGAGGGCGGCGCCTGGGCGTAGCGCGACGTAGGCGCGGCCGACTTCGCCCCAGCGCGCGTCGGGGATGCCGACGACGGCGATCTCTACGACGTCTGGGTGGGATTCGTAGGTCGCCTCGACCTGGCGCGGGTAGACGTTTTCGCCGCCCGAAATGAACAGGTCCTTCGAGCGGCCGGTGAGCGTGACGAAGCCTTCCGCATCGAAGGCGCCGAGGTCGCCGGTCACGAGCCAGCCGCCGGCGCGGATCGTGTCGGCCGTTGCTTCCGGGCGTTCCCAATAACCGAGCATCGTGATCGGCCCGCGCACGACGATCTCGCCGGTCTCGCCTGGCGCACAGTCGCGCCATTTGTCTGGCGCGAGCGCGAGGGTCTCGCTGCGCACGATGCGCACTTCGGCGTGGAGCACGGGGCGCCCAACGCTGCCGGCTTTTCGCACCGCGTCCTGCGCGTCGAGGCAACACAGGATCGAGGTCTCGGTCTGGCCGAAGCCTTGCTTCAAGACGAGGCCGCGCTTCTCGAAGGCGTGAATCTGCTCCACCGGGATGGCCGCGCCGGCGGTGAAGAGGAAGCGCAGCGAGGAGGTGTCGGGGCGGTCCTGGTCGTGCGCTTCGCCGAGCGCGCGAAACATGCTGGGTACGCCGCCTAACAACGTGACTCGCTCGCGCGCCACGCTGCGCCAGGTGTCGGCGGCGTCGAACGAGCCCTGCAAGACGAGCGATGCGCCCGCGTAGAGCGCAGGGATCGCGAGGATCTTGAGCCCGAACGAGTGAAACAGCGGAACCGCGACGAGCACGCGGTCGGCGCGGGTGAGCTCGAAGAAGAGCTGGGCGTTCAGGCTATTGAAGAGCGTTTTTCGATGTGGGAGGAGGGCGCCTTTGGGTACGCCCGTGGTGCCCGACGTGTACATCAGGATCACCGCGTCCTCGGCAGAGACTTCCGCGATCGCGGGCTGCGGCACCGCGCCCGCGAGCGCGGCTTCGTACGCGTCGGCGTCGCCGCCCACCGCGAGTGCGAGGGCGCCTGCTTGCCCACTCTCGGCGCGCGCGCGCGCAGCGCCATCCGCGAGCGCGGCCTCGTACAGGAACGCCTTCGGGCGGCAGTCCGCGAGCAGCTGCGCGACCTCGGGCGGCGCGAGCCGCGTGTTCAGCGGCGCCGCGATCGCGCCGAGGCGTGCGCACGCGAACACGAGCTCGAGCGTTGCGCTGCGGTTCCCGAGCAGCAGCGCGACACGGTCGCCGCGCGTCACTCCTGCGGCTTCGAGTACGCCCGCCGCGCGCGCACAGCGCTGCTCGAACGCCCCGTAGTCGAGTCGCCGCCACGCATCCACCACCGCCAGCCGCGACGGCGCCGCCGCGGCGCGCTCAGCGATCCAGCGCGCGATGTTGTTTGCGGAAGATCGCATCACCCGAACGTTCCTTGAATTGCAGAGGCGGCGCGAGCGCACCGCAAAATCCCAGAGGAGAATCGGGGCACGCA
>JANNRF010000436.1:0-3119 GCA_031401135.1 Deltaproteobacteria bacterium
GGCGCCCTGCGTGAGAATGCCTTTCGGGAAGTAGAGGCGGCGGCCGAGCGGCGAGAGCATCGCCAGCACTTCGGGCGCGGCGGCCTCGAGCTTCGCGTTCAGTTCCTTGGCCAGCGGGTTCAGCACTTCGGGGGCGGGGGCGGACATCGGAGGGCCTTTCGCGTGCTAAAGAAAAACGGGCGCGAGGCTAGCCGAGCTGCGCGCGGGGCCGACCAGTGCTTCGTCGAACACGTCAGTAGCGAAGCTCTCGCGGGGTGCCGGCTTCGAGCACGACCTCGCCGAGATCCTTCGCCGCGCCTCCTAGCAACCGCACGCGATACTTGCCCGCCGGAAGCTCGCTCGGCTCCCCATTTACGGTGCCAGTCGCGACCGTCTTGCCTCCCGCGCTCACCTCGTACGTAGTTTGCAAACTCGCGCGCATCGCAGCGCGCAGCTGCTCTCCGTCCTGCGCGTCGAAAAATCCGCCACCGCCGAGGCGCGCCCATTCGCGGAACGTCTCCTTGAGCACGACTTCGTCCACGGCGAAGCCCACGATGTTGATGCGCACGTCGAGGCCGCCAGTGCGCAAAGCCTGGATGGCGGCCTTCGGATCGCCGTCGCACGTCTCCTCGCCGTCGGTCACGAGCACGACCACTTTGGGGCCCGAAGCGCCGGCGAGGTCTTCGCGCACCTTTAGCAGCGATGCCGCGATCGGCGTCTTCGCCAAGTTCATCGCGCCGAGGGTTTGGATGCGCGCCACCGCGGCGGCGCGATCGAGCGGCGCGAGTGGAATCTCTAGATCCGTGCGGCACGAACCCGCTTCCTTGTGGCCGAACACGCGCAGCGCGAAGGCGGTTCCCGTCGGCAGCCCGTCGCGCGCCAAGTCGGCGAATGCCTTCTTGGCGAGCTCGATGCGCCTCACGCCGCCGAGGCGTTGCAGCATGCTGCCGGAGGCGTCGAGCACGAACTCCACGGCGGAGAAGCCGCCGGCTGCGCCCGCGGCCTCCGTAACAACGCGGAGCTGCGCGGGAATCGCAGAGGGCGTGACGCGCACGCGCGTCTTCGCCAGCACGCGATTGCTCTGACCCGTGACGTAACGCAGCTCGTACTCGCCAGGTTCGCGCGGCGCCTCGATGCGCACCGGATTTCCGCGCTGCGTGTAGCCGTTGCTCGCGCCGAACTGTTTCTCCGTCGCGGTGGGCTCTACGAGCGTGATGAAATCGCTCGAGTTGTCAGGCCCCTTCCAGTGCACCTCGAACACGCTGCCAGCAGCCACCGTGGCAGGCGCCGTCAAGCTCGCGGTGACCGGATCGACTCGCAGCGGCGCGCTGCCGATCACGCCGTAGCTGCTCGCGAGGTGGTATCGCACCAGATAATCACCCGGCGCGTCGGGCACGCGAACGCCTAATGGATTCGCCTGCGTCGCGTAGGCATAGTTGCCGTACTCGCGCTCGGCGGCGGCGGGCGCGTCGATGCTGATGAAGTCGCCCTGATGCCCAGGCCCCGTCCACGCGACGGACAGCAGGCTGCCCGCGACCACGCGATCCGCGAACTTCAGCGTGGCGCCCACTACGCCGACGCGGAGCGGCCTGCTGCCGACGACGCGATAGCTGAGTCCGAGGTGGTAACGAACCAGGTATTCGCCCGCGGCATCAGGTGCGCGAATCTCCGCTGGATTGAACTGCGCCGCGTAGGCGTAGTTGCCGTAAGTGCGGTCGTCCGAGCCGGCCTTGTCGATCGAGATGAAGTCGCCCGGATTGTTGGGTCCCTTCCAGGTGACTCGGAGGGCGCCGCCGATCTCGACGCTCGGCGCCGCCTCGAGCTCTGCGGAGACTTCCGTCACCACGAGGGGCGCCGTCGCGAGCGCCGCGTTAGACGCTCCGAGGTGGTAACGGAGCTCGTAATTGCCGGGCTGTTCGGGGACGCGCAGCGACAGGGGGTTCCCGGCCGTCAGGTAGGCGTAGGGGCCATAAGTCGTGGCGGGCGCGCTGGCGGCGTCGACGCTCACGAAATCGCCGGCCGCGGCCGGACCGGTCCAGTGAACCTCGAGCGCGCCGCCGGCCGGCACTTGCGCCGCTGCCTTTACGCTGGCGCTCTGGCCCCTGCCTTCCGTCGCGAAGAGCAGGAGCCCCAACCCGGCAATCAACCTGAGCGGCCCGCGCATGCTTCGCTCCCCAATAAAACGCGCGGCGATTGTATGCGAGAGACCCGACGGACGGACGGATTCTGCGAGATCGTGCGAGCATCCGGTTTGCGGCGCACTGCGGGAAGCAACCAACCGGCCTCGAAGCTGCGCTCTTCGCGCACCACACAGGGAGACAGACTATGAGGGTTCGCACGATCGCGCGGGGCGCTGCTGCTGCGCTGCTTCTGTTGAACTGGACTCCGCTCGCGGCAACCGGCGACTCACCACTGCCGCCCGCCGTGCCGGGCGAATCCTGGGAGGTGACGTCGCAGATGTCGATGGAGGCGATGCCGATAGCGATGCCCGCACAGACACAGCGCGTCTGCACTCCGAAGGACTGGAAGGAGCCGCCGGGGGGCACGCGCGCGGGGGACGAGTGCCGCACCTCGGACTTCAAGACTTCGGGCAACAAGTCCACCTGGAACGTTCAGTGCACCGGAGCGCACGCCATGACAGGCCGCGGGGAGATCACGCGCGCGAGCGCCGACGCCTACAGCGGGTTCATCAAGTTCAGTTCGGCCGATGGCGCGATGACGGTGCAGCTGAACGGCCGACGCCTCGGCGCCTGCCGGATTGCCCAATAACTCTGGAGTGCGGGCTCTCGCCTCAAATCCTGCGCGTCACGTCCGGGAAATTCTTCCACACCGGCACGCCGCAGAAGTGCGTGCCTTCGGTGCAGCGCGGTGAGACGAGGCCGTTGCGCACGCTGCAGGGCGGCCCGATGTGCGGCGTCAACTCCGGGTGCACCGCGTGCAGCTGCGCGATCTCGTCCATCGAGGCTTCGTAGATTTCGCGCTGCGCGTTGAAGCAAGTCCGCATCGTCCACTTGTGCAGCAGGTGCAGCAGCGAGCCGGATTCTTCGAAGCGCACGGCCACGGCGTTCGGCAGCACGTAGAGCGCCTGCGCGGGCGTGGCGCCGAGCGCGAGCAGCTGCGCGCGCGCGTGCCACTGCGCT
>JANNRF010000437.1:0-6694 GCA_031401135.1 Deltaproteobacteria bacterium
CGCCCGGCGACCCGCCCGTGCTCGCTGACCCGTTCCACTTCCGGCTCGTCAGCGACGCCGAAGCCACCGAACGCCTGCGCGCGAGCTTCGGCCCCGAGGCAAAGCTCGAACCCGTCTTCCTGCGCCCCGCCAACACCCGCGCCACGCTGATCCGCATGTGTTCGAACCTGAAGCACTTGCATGTCGGGAAGCAGGAATTTCTGGAAGCGATCGGCCTGTGCGACAGGATTTTGTTATTGGCGCCCGAGATCGCGACCGAGCACCGCGACCGCGCCGTGCTCTACGCGCGGCTCGAGTGCTTCGGGCCAGCGCTGGCGGATCTCGAGAAGTACCTCGAACTCGAACCGAAGGCGGAGGATGCGGAGGAGGTGAGGGAGAACATCGAGAAGCTGCGGCCGCTGGTAAGAGCGATTAATTAGGTGGCTACTCGACGATGAGGAACGCCGCCTCACGGTCCGCAACGAACTCGCTGATCGACTCTTACGCCGTGCGAAGTGCCAGTTCGATCTCTCGCGTTGAGCAGTTCCCGCGCTTGATCCACACGACCTTTGGCGGGTGTCCCAACGCAAAGCTCAGCTGATGAAAATCAGCGTCCTTCGACACGATCACGTAGCCGCCGTCTCGGGCAAACTCCCACAGCACCGCGTCGTCGGCGCGCTCGAGTCCGAGCCCACGCACGTGAACCGAGCCGGGGAAGAGATCCGTGAGTCGCGCCACGAGACGAAACGACAGGTTGTGATCGATCAGCAGCTTCACTTGGCGGAGATCGAGAGCAGACGGCGCTCACGATCCGCCGCGAAGGCGAGGCAGGCGCGGATGTCCTCGGATGTCAGGTCTGGGAAATCCTCGAGGATCTCGGCCTCGCTCATCCCCGACGCGAGATACTCGAGCACGTCGTAGACCGTGATGCGCATCCCGCGGATGCACGGCTTCCCGCCGCGTTTGCCGGGCTCGATTGTGATGATGCGGCTGTAGTCCATCGAAACCACCGTACGGCTGACACGGAGCGGGATCAACTCGCTGTCGGTCTCCGTCCTTCGCCGATCCGCTGGAGTGCGCGAAGTCCCGAATGTGCGCGTGCCAGTTCACAGCCCCTCAAATCGCATTGCGATAGCCCTCAGTCGTCGGTACTCGGGAGTGTTGACCAGCGACGGTTGGGCGACTCGAATTGCGTCGAGGACCGCCCCAAGCCCCCCGAACCAGAACTGAGGCTGGTCCGGGGTGATTTGATTCAAAAGCTGAAGGCATGGGGATGGGTCTGTATCGAGAAGCGACTGTTCGCTTGGGTCGCTCTTCGAGAGCTCGTCGAGCACTGCTCTTCCGTGTTCCACGGGACCAATCAACGGCAGACAGTTCATTGCGGCTCGCGCTCATTGCGACGCGCACAGGCGCCGAGTTTGCGCATCGTGGTCGTCGATCGAAGGGGATGTCAGAACCCTCTGCACTTCCGCACGAACCGTGCCCTTTGGGTGGGTCATCTCCAGGCTATGAAGCACCCGGTCGTAGTTCCCGTCCTCCCACTCTTTCTGCAACACGGTCGCCCCGAGGCTTCCCGTGGCGAGCGTCTCGTATTGACGTCCGCGGACTTCGGCACGGCCTATCTAGTCGAGCGACGATCGGACCCGAAAATGTGGACCGGCTCTGTTGGGCAATCGCGATGAACCTCAGTGCGTTCTCCTATCGAGTCGGTGTGACGCGTTCTACGGGCTCAGCTGCCCGCCTCGATCCTCGCCTCTCCCTCGATCACCGCGCCCTTCGCGAACGTCACGTCGCCGCGCACCGTCAGCCGCCGCGCACGTATTAGGCTCGGCGGGCCGTGAGGTGTGCGCGCATCCAGCTGATCCACGCTCTTGAAGTACGCAGGGTCGAGGTCGATCACGAGTTGGTCGCCGGGGCCGCCGGGTGCGGGCAGGATGCGGTAGTCGGGGCCGAGCACGTACGCGTCACTGCGAATCGCGAGCAGGTCGCCGGTGTTCTTTACGGGCGCGAAGCGGTGTGCGGGCACCTGGATTGCGCGCGCGCCGTCGAAGCACGAGATCGCGGCGCCCATCGCGGTTTCGAGCTGTAACACCTGGGGCGACTGCGCGTCGCGCGGGTCGACGTGCTTCTCGTTCCTTATGTACGGCAGCGGCAGCACGCCGCCGTTCTCGGCGAGCGCGCGCTCGAGGGCGCGGAGGTCGATCCATAAGTTGTTGGTGTTGAAGAACTTGTAGAGCGCGACGTCTTGGAAGCTCGCGACTTCGTCTTCGGGACACTGCGCGGTTTCGCGCAGCGTGAGGCGGCCGGTCTTGCTGCGCGCGATGTGGCCGCCCTTTTTATCGGCCTCGCTGCGGCGTTTTACTTCCATCGCGAACGGCGCGCCGCTCTCGGCGAACCAGCCCAACAAGTCGAGGTCGAGCGCGGCGCCGAGGTTGTCGGCGTTGGAGATGAACGCGTAACGCATGCCCGCGCCGAGCATTGCCGCGAGCGCGCCCGAGGTGACGAGCGCGGTGTAGAGATCGCCGTGGCCGGGAGGGCACCACTCGTGTTCGGCCTCCTGCGGCCACGCGACGGGCGAAAGATCGCTCGCCAGTAGGCGCGGCACTTTGTGCTGCATGAAGTCTGGCGCGAGCGCGCCTGATAACCGGCCGTGCTTCGCGAGCGCGGCGAGCGAATCCTCGCGCGTGCGGAAGCTGTTCATCAGCACGAGCGGCACGCGCACTCCCGTGCGCTCGGCGAGCGAGCGGATCTGCAGCGCGATGATGTCGAGGAACGTGAGGCCGTCTTTCACGGGCAAGAGCGACTTCGCCTTTGTCATGCCCATCGTGGTGCCGAGGCCGCCGTTCAGCTTGATGACGACGGCGTGCGGCAGCGCGGCTTCACCGGCGCGGCGCAGCGCGGGGCTCCCCTCGAAAACGGGCACGTCCTCGACGGGCTCGATTTCGCGGCGCGAGAGCGTGCCCTGGTCGCCAGACACCAACAGCTCGAAGTTCCGGCCGAAGGCTCGGATCGCGAGCTCCGGCAACCCGGCCGCGCGCATCTTTCGCTCGCTGGGCGCGAAGTCAGCCATTAGGCGAGCTCGAGCGGCGTCTCGAAGAAGGCGCCGAGCACGCCGAGCATCGGCTCGACATCCGCGACCGCCGCCATTTCGCGGCACGAGTGCATCGAGAGCATCGGGCTGCCGGCGTCCACCGTCCTAATGCCTGCGCGCGCCGCCGAGATCGGGCCGATCGTGGAGCCGCAGCCGAGATCGCTGCGCGCGACGAATTGTTGTGGCTCGATGCCGCGCGCGCGGCAGAGCGCGGTGAAGTGGGCGAGCGTGACCGCGTCGCTCGCGTAGTTCTGGTTCGAGTTCACCTTGAGCACGGGGCCGCCGCCGAGCCGCGGACGATGGCCGGGCTCGTGGCGATCCGAGTAATTAGGGTGGACGGCGTGCGCCATGTCGGCGGAGATCATCAGCGAGCGCGCGACCGCACGCGCCAAGCCCTGCGCGCCGCCACTCTTTGCGCCGTCGACGATGCGCGCGAGGGAGTCGGCGAGGAAGGTGCCTGCCGCTCCCTGCGCGCTGCGGCTGCCGACTTCCTCGTGGTCGTAGAGCACGACGACGCGCGTGAACGGCGGCAGCGGCGCGCGCTTTGCCGTGCAGAGCGCGCTCAGTGCCGCGTGACACGAAGCGAGGTTGTCGAGGCGCGGCGCGTGCAAGAACTCGCCGCGCGCGCCCGACAGCGCGGACGGCTGCGTGTCGTAAAGCATTAGGTCGAAGGCGTGGATCGCGCGCGCGTCGACTGCGCCGTGCCCCTGCGCGCGCAACTCCGCGGCGAGCAGCTCCGCGAACGGCGGCGCGCTCTCGAGCCCGATCACGGGCACGAGCTGCGTCTGCTCGTTCAGCTTCAGGCCCTCGGCCTTCAGCTCGCGCTGCAAGTGGATCGCGAGGTTCGGGATGCGCAGCAGGGGGCGCGCGAAATCGAGCAGCACGCTGCGCAGGCCGCTCGCAGTCGCAATCACGACGCGGCCGGCGAGCGAGAGATCGCGGTCGAGCCAGGTGTGCAGGAGCACGCCGCCGTAAGGCTCGATCGCGAGTTGGCGGCAGCCGTGCGCGGTGACGTCGGGCGAGGGCTTCACGCGCAGGTTCGGCGAATCGGTGTGCGCGCCGATCGCGTGGAAGCCGGCGTCGGCGAGCGCGGCCTCGCCCACCTCGAAGGCGAGCAGCGAGGACTCGCTGCGCACCACGAAGTGCCGCGCGCCCGGCGCGAGCGACCACGGCTCGGTCTCGGCGATGCGCAAGAAGCCCGCGGCCTCGAGCCTGCGCCCTGCCTCGGCGACCGCGTGGTACGGCGTCGGAGACCGATCGATAAATCGCAGCAAGTCGCGCGCCGCTTCGCTCATGGCGCGGCATGATACGCGGGGACGTTCCATAACCAACCAAACTTTTGAATCCGATTGGCGGGCCTCGCGCGAAACGGCCAGGAGTTAGTTCGGTTAGTTATGGAACGTCCCCGTTCTGGAGGCTCCCGCGTGACTACTCCTGCTGCACCGCTCACTGGCATCCGCGTCGTCGATTGCTCGGCCGTCATTTCGGGGCCGCTCGCAACGACGATCCTCGCCGATCAGGGCGCGGAGGTGATCAAGGTCGAACCGCTCGGCGTCGGCGACATCTTGCGCCACGTCGGCAGCCACCGCGGCGGCATGTCGGGGATGTTTCACGTCGTGAACCGCGGCAAGCGCTCGCTCGCGCTGAACCTCGGCGACGCTCGCGGTCGCGCGATTCTGGAGAAGCTCATCGCGCGCGCCGACGTGTTCGTGCAGAACTTCCGGCCCGGCGTAACAACGCGCATGGGCATCGGCTGGGAGGCGTTTCACGCACTGAACCCGCGCCTCGTCTACGTCTCGATCAGCGGCTTCGGCGCCGTAGGCCCGTACGCGAAGAAGCGCGTCTACGACAACGTGGTGCAGGCCTACTCGGGCCTCGCTGCGGTGCAGGGCGGCGCGGGTGAGCCCGCGCTGCTGAAGCAGCTCGCCTGCGACAAGCTCACCTCCCTAACAGCAGCGCAGGCGATCTGCGCGGCGCTGATCGGGCGCGGGCGCGACGGCCAGGGCCGCCACGTGGAGCTCTCGATGCTCGATGCGGCGATCGCGTTCCTGTGGCCCGACGCGGCCTCGGACGTGATGATGCTCGGGGACGGCGTGACACGGCAGCCGCCGATTGGCAGTAACTACGGCACGCTGCGTCTGGCCGATGGCTTCGCCACCGCCACCGTCCTGAGCGACGCCGAGTTCCAGGGCATGTGCCGTGCGATGGGCCTCGAAGCCGCCGCGAGCGACCCGCGCTTCGCCACGGTCGCCTCGCGCATGAACCACTTCCGCGAACTCGTGGCGCTGTTTCAGCGCGATATCCCCGAGGCCGCGGCCAAGCTCACGCGCGCCGAGATCGAGGCGAAGCTCGCCGCGCACGAGGTGCCGGTCGGCATCGTGCGCACGCTCGAGGAGCTGCACGAGGACCCGCAAGTTCGCGCCAACGGCGCGCTGTTCGAGCGCGAGTTGCCGCATGCCGGGCGCGTGCGCGAACCGCGGCCCGCGGCGCGCTTCGACGCGCAAACGCCCGAGCCCACGGCGCCCGGCCCGCGGCTTGGCGAGCACACGGACGCAATCCTCGCGGAGCTGGGTCTTGGCGCCGAAGTTGCCGCACTGCGCGCCGCGGGTGTGGTCGGCGGCGGCGATTAGGCCGCGCTCGGCCTCACCTGCGCGTGCCGATTTCTTCGCTCGCGTTTGAACAGGCTTCACGCCGCTCGCCTTCGCGGCGGCATAGACTGCTCCGGTTCAGGAGCCCCTTCGTGCGCACGCACTTCCAGCTGGCCATCGTCGTTCTCGCTGTTGCAGCGGCGCAGACCTCCTTCGCCGCGAGCCCCGTGCCCGCCGCGCTCGACGCCGAGGCGCGCGCCAAAGGCAGCGTGCGCGTGATCGTGCAGCTCGCGCCGTCGGCCTCGCGCGCCGAGCGCCGCGGGCGGCAGGACGCCGCGCTCGCGGGAGTCGATGCGCGCGCTCGCAGCGCTGCGCGCCGCTACCAACATCTCGATGCGTTCGCCCTCGAAGCCAGCGCGCGCGATTTGCAAGCGCTTGCAGCATCGCCCTCCGTAATCAGTCTCGCGCTCGACGGCCCGCTCGCAGCGCCCTCCCTCGACAGCACCGGTCCGTTGATCGGCGCCAACGCCAGCGCTGCCGCGGGTTACGACGGCAGGGGCGCCGCGATCGCCATCCTCGACACCGGCGTCGATCGCAACCACGCGTTCTTCGCGGGACGCATCGTCGCCGAGGCCTGCTTCTCGGCGAACGGAGATTGTCCGAACGGGCAAACCAGCGAGATCGGCCCTGGCGCGGGAGACGCCTGCACGTTCTCAGGCGCTTGCTTCCACGGCACGCACGTCGCGGGCATTGCGGCCGGCGCGAACGCCACTTATCAGGGCGTCGCGCCTGGCGCGCAGCTCGCCTCGATCCGCATCTTCTCGCAGTTCACAGGCGGCAGCTGCAGCGGCACTGGCTACGACCCGTGCGCGCTCGCCTGGCCAAGCGACATTCTCGCCGGCATCGACCACGCGCGAACGCTCGCCGCCACGCTGCCGCTGGCCGCCGCGAACATGAGCTTCGGCGGCGGTAAGTATTATGGGAGGAGCGGCTGCGAGGCCCCGAACGCCACCGAGAAGCTCGCGCTCGACCTGCT
>JANNRF010000438.1:0-3729 GCA_031401135.1 Deltaproteobacteria bacterium
GGAAGATTACTCCGCTCGCGCGATTGGCGGCGGGCTTGATCCAGCCGTTGGCCAGCAACTGTTGATCGAGGTAGCCGAGTCCGCGCAGATAGTCGTAGTCGCGGCTGCGAGCGCCCGCCAGTTTGCCGGCGGCGGGAAACCAATTCAGGGCGATGTCCGTCCAGAGGAACTCGCGCAGCACGCGGGCCTGGGAGCGCGCGCGCGGGTTGGCGGAGAACACCTCGATCAGCATCTGGCGGTCGTCGTCCTGCATGCGGCCCGCGAGCTGCTTGTCCCACTTCGAGCCGGGCGGCGTGTAGAGGCCCCAAGTGGTGCCGTGCGGAATCACGATGGCCGGCGCCGCCCAGTCGTCGAGCTTGTCGAAGAGCGTGGCGGGCGTTTCCGCGACCTCGACGCAATCCGCGGGCAGCTCGCGCACCGGCACACCCGGCGGGCAGAACGCCGTGCCTTCGCGCTCGGCGAAGTAGCGCGCGAGATCGCGATAGCGTGAGTGGCCGCCTGTTAGGGCCGCGGCGCTGCGTGCGAGGAACGACGGCCCGGCGCCTTGGCGCAGCTGCAATGCGCGCCCGCCCGCGGCGATCGGCCGCACCGGCACCTCGTCTGCTGGGAAGCCGCGCAGCACGACGTTCTTGTGGCCATAATGATTCTCCGGGGTGTCCCCGATCTGCGTCCACTCCCAGCCGAGGAACGCCACTGTGTCGGGGCGCGGCCCGCTGCCGGAGACGGCATTGCACTGGCGCAGCGAGTCGATCGTGTCGCGCCAGTTCTGCGCGGAGATGCCCTCGGCGTGGTCGTTGATCGACCAGAAATCGAGCGCGGAGCAGTGGCGCGCGAAATCGCAGGCGTCGGCTGGCGGGTGAGCGCCTTCGCCGGTGAGCGCGGGCATGCTCATCATGAAGGCGTCGAATGAGAACGTAGTGTGGACGTGGAGGTCGCCGAAGAGGATTTGTTTGTCCTCGGCGGCGCCGAGCGCGAGTGCGCTTGTTGACTGCGCTGCTTCTTCGGCGGCGACGCTTTGCTCGCTGCGGGCGGGGCCGCGAATTGTGCCGGGCGTTTCGCTTTGGCCGAGCCAGCCGTTACCGGCGGCGATGACGAGTGCGGCTGCGGCGCACGCGAGTAGGAGAATTATCCCGAGAATGCGCTTCACGAATTTCTCTCCGGCGATCGGGTCATCATAAGCGCGCGGCGTCGAGCGCGTGCGAAGCAATGAGAGGTTGGGAGCGAACGCTGCGGGCGGGAGGGGTGCCGTCCGCTGCGGGCCTTGTCGTGGTGCTCTGCGGGCAGCGGGTTGTTCGCTGCGTTTGCGCGAACACTGCGTTGCACCTGGGTGGTCGCGGAGATCTGTTGTGCGCTCGCTGTTTGGGCGGCGTGCGGGCTCGTTGCTGGTAGCGGCCCTTCGCTCCCCGGCATCCCCGTCCCACCCTCCGCTCCGGGACAGCGTGGAACCCAGGGTCGCGACGTGTAGTTGGGGAGGGACGCTGCGGAAACGGCGCCATCGAGGCGCCGTTTCCGCACGCTGCGCGTGTGCGGGGTGAGTGCTGGTTCGTGGCGCGGAGAGTGCGCGACTAGTTATGCGCGTTCGCGTCGCGGGCGAGTTGTTCGGCGGCAGCGCGCAGATTTGCGTCGAGGGTCGGGCGCGATTGCGGGCTGGCCATCGCGTGCCCTGCCAGGTTGTAGGCCAGGCCCACCAGGCGCGCGGGGAGTCGGCCGCAGAGCGGCGACTGCGTCGATCCGCTGATCCGCTTGTCAGGGTCTTCGCTCGCTCCGAAGAACCAGTAACTGGTATCCGTGACACCGCCGCAGCGGCCGGCGTACTCATCCTCCGGCTCCCTCACACGCTGGAGCATCGCCTCCCACGCGTCTTGCAACGCTCGGTAGGTCCCGATCGATACGGCGGCACGATCGGAATGCACAGTGACTTCGCTCGCGTCACCCCGTTGCAGCAACTCTCGCGCGGGCCCGGTCCGGGCCGTGGCAGTTCGAAACTCGACCTTCGGTCCGGTTGACGTGGTCCGAAGCCAGAGGACTGACGCCTCGTTGATCACGACTCCTCCCCAAGCATGCTGGTCTCGCAGGTCGAACGAAGGATCCAGTTCCGACCAGAAGGGGCGCGCGAATCCAGGCTCCGCTCTGGGGACCAAGTGATCAGGCTCCTCGGCGTGCGCTGCGAGCGCGAATGTCGTCGCGAACAGAATCCCCAGCGAGCATCGGCGGTTTCCACGCATGGCGTGCCTCCAGTGCGGGGTAGAGTGCGCGCGCCGAGAACGAGGAGCGTGAAGACTGCATGAGCGAACCCGCCCTGACGCATACGCCCTTTGTTCGTGCGCGGGAGGTGATCGCGGAGTTCACGCTGCTGCCGCTCGTGCTGGGCACCGTGCTCGGAATCGTGTTCGGCACGGCGTCGCTCTACGTGGTGCTGAAGACGGGCCTAACAGTCAGCGCGTCGATTCCGGTGGCGGTGCTGTCGATCTCGATCTTCCGCTGGCTGTCGCGCGCGTTCGGGCTGCGGCGAGCGACGATTCTCGAGAACAACATCGTGCAGACCGCGGGCTCGGCGGGCGAGTCGATCGCGTTTGGCATCGCGGTGACGATGCCCGCCCTGATGACTCTGGGCTTCGACATGGAGCTGCCGCGCATCATGACGATCGCGCTGCTCGGGGCGCTGCTCGGCATCCTGATGATGATCCCCCTGCGCCGCGGCCTCGTGGCTCGCGAGCACGGCAAGCTCGCGTTTCCCGAGGGCACGGCCTGCGCCGAGGTGCTGATCGCGGGCGAGAAGGGCGGCACCACCGCGAAGACCGTGTTCACGGGCTTCGCGGTCGGGCTGGTCGCGAAGCTCGTGAACGGCGACGGCGGCTTTGCGCTGCTGAAGGGCTCGGTCGAACGCGGGCTCGGCTGGCTGAAGGGCGGCTCGCTCGCGCTCGACGCGGCGCCAGAGCTGTTAGGCGTCGGCTACATCCTCGGCCCGCGCACTTCCGGGATCATGGCCGCGGGCGGCGTGCTCTCGTACCTGGTGCTGATTCCGCTGATCGCGCTGGTGGGCGACGGCCTCGCGGAGCCGCTCTTCCCCGCCGTGAAGCGGATCGCTGACCTAACACCCAGCGGTATCCGCAACGCCTACATCCTCTATATCGGGGCCGGCGCCGTCGCGACCGGCGGCTTGATCGCTCTCGCGCGCGTGTTGCCCACGCTCGCGCGCGCCTTCGTCGCGGGCATGGCGAGCTTGCGCGGCGGCGGCGCGGGCGGGGCCGCAGAGCCAGAGCGCACCGACCGCGATCTCTCGCCGATCACGGTCGCAGTCGGCAGCGTCGCGCTCGTGGCGGGCCTAATGCTCTTCCCATCGCTCGGCGTCTCGCTGCCCGCTGCGCTGCTGATCCTCGTGTTCGGCTTCCTGTTCGTGACCGTCTCCTCGCGCCTAACAGGCGAGATCGGCTCCACCTCGAACCCGATCTCGGGCATGACCGTCGCGACTCTGCTGTGCACCTGCCTGCTCTTCCTCGCGTTCGGCTGGACGACGCCCGCAGATCGCCTAACCGCGCTCTCGATCGCCGCCGTCGTCTGCGTCGCCTCCTCGAACGGCGGAACCACCGCGCAAGATCTCAAGACGGGCTTCCTGGTGGGCGCGACGCCGCGTTCCCAACAACTCGGCATTCTGATCGGCGCGGGCATCTCCGCGCTCGTGATCGGCGCCACGCTCCAGCTCTTCAACGACGTGCGCACCGTCTACGC
>JANNRF010000439.1:0-2727 GCA_031401135.1 Deltaproteobacteria bacterium
GTCGCGTCGAAGTGCACGGCAAGCGGCGCCACGCCCGTGGTGCGGGAAGGCACGAGTGCGGGCTGAATCGCCGCTCGCATCCACGCAGGGAGCAGCAAGAGTGCGCACAGCAACGCCACTTGTCGCGTGTTGGGTACGTGCAGCATTTTTTTCGATTCTCCCACGTTCGTTGATGGCCGGGCCGGATCAGATCGGCTCTGGTTCCTTCGGCGCACCCGGCGCGATGCGTTGTGACCCCGGTCGCGTCTGCGCAGCGCAATGGGCAAGCTATCCGCGCCAGCGGTTGGATCCGCGACCGCGGTCACAGGTTCCTCACGCGGCCGGCGAATGTCGTGCGAGTTGCCGCTCTGCTGCGCTCGCCCGAAACCCTCGCGGCTACAGTCGCGTTCCGTGTGAAGCCGAGAAGGTCACGTACTCCCGGGGTGTTCTGGTGTCGCGAGTAGAAGGAAGCAGCCGCACGCCGCGGGTCGTGATCATCTCGCCGTGTCGTGACGAGCAGGCCACGCTGCCGCGGACGATCGCGGCGCTGGAGCGCCAAACGCGGCGGCCCGACTTGTGGGTGGTCGTGGACGACGGGTCGCACGACGCCACGCCCGCCATCCTGGCCGAAGCCGCGAAGCGCCTGCCTTGGCTGCGTGTGATCCATCGCACCGACCGCGGCTTTCGCAAGCTCGGCTCCGGCGTGATCGACGCCTTCTACGAGGGTCTCGAGAGCGTCGACTCCGATTACGACTTTGTCGCCAAGCTGGACGTCGACCTCGATCTGCCCCCGCGGTACATCGAGCGCCTGCTGGTCGAGTTCGAGCGCGATCCGAAGCTCGCCGCTGCGAGCGGCAAGGTCTATCGCGAGGAGAACGGGGGCCTCGTCAGCGAGTTCATCATCGACGAGATGGTCGCGGGGCAGTTCAAGTTCTACCGGCGCGAGGCGTTCGAGCGCATCGGCGGCTTCGTGCGTGGTTTGATGTGGGACGGAATCGACTTCCACCGTGCGCGCATGCTCGGCTATCGCACCGCGAGCATCGACGATCCGGACCTGCGCATCCTGCACCTGCGCCTAATGGGTTCGTCCGACCGCAGCATCTACCGCGGCCGACTTCGCTGGGGCGAGGGCCAGTGGTTCATGGGTGCCGCATTCCCGTATGTGGTGGCGAGCGGCGTGTTTCGGATGCGGGAGAATCCGCTCGTGATCGGCGGGTTGCTGATCATCACTGGCTACCTGCTCGCAGCCCTCCGCGGCACCGCCCGATACGACGATCTCGCGTTCCGCCGCGATCTTCGCGCGTGGCAGTACCGTCGCCTGGGCCTTCTCCTGAGAGGTGAGCCCGCTTCGATTCGGGGAGCAGAGGTACGATGAGTCCGCTCTTCAGCGCCGAGTTCAGCAAGCGTCTCGCGGTGCTCGCCGCACAGCACGCGAGTACTTATCAGGCCGCTGAGCCATTCCCGCACATCGTGATGGACGACTTTTTGCCGCGCGAGATCGCCGAGGCGGTCGTCCGAGCCTACCCGGAGCCTGAATCCCTCGACTGGATTCGCTTCGAGAACGAGCGGGAGAAAAAGCTCGCCTACAGCGAGATTCAGGAGTTTCCGGAGCCGATCCGCGAGGTCATGCAGTTCCTGAACTCGCCCAGCCTGCTGCGCTTCCTGGAGACGCTCACCGGAATTCCTGCGCTGATCCCCGATCCCTACTTGGTCGGTGGCGGGCTGCACCAGATTCGTCGCGGGGGTCACCTCGGCATCCACGTGGATTTCAACAAGCACCGGGTCTTCCAGCTCGATCGACGCCTGAACCTGTTGATCTACCTGAACCAGGACTGGGACGAGGCTTGGGGCGGGCATTTCGAGATGTGGACTCGCGACATGTCGAGCTGCGTGAATCGAGTCGCGCCGCTCTTCAATCGCTGCGTCGTGTTCACGACGTCGGAGGCGTCGTACCACGGACACCCGCACCCGCTTCGGTGCCCGCCCGAGCGCACGCGCCGCTCGCTGGCGACTTATTACTTCACGAATGGACGACCCGAGTCCGAGGCCGCTCCGAAGCACTCGACCGTGTTCCGCGATCCGTACGCGGATCTCTCTCCGGCGGCCCGCGGGTGGGCGGCGCTGAAACGGGCGGCGCGGGATTTCATCCCGCCGATCCTGATGCGGGCCATGACTCGAAGGCGGGGCGCGTGACGCGACTCGCGGCGCGCGCGGCCCCCACACTCAGGTCTAGCTCCCATTGAGCTTCACGTACGTGCTGGTCAACCACGTTCCGTTCCTGCCGGGATCGCGGCCTGGCAGCGTGCGCTTGGGAGATCTCTGGTACGAGGACCTCTGCGCCCAGGCCGAGGCGATCGCGCGCGTAGGCGGGAAGCTCGTGGTCGCGACGCCGTTCGGCGGTGTCGCGCAGGAAGGCAGCTTCGGCACGATCGAGATCGAGTGCGCCAAAGCGCCCTTCGCGTACGAGCCGCTTCCGGGCTCGGACACGCTCGGCGGCTTCGTTCGCGCGCTCCCGAGCCTTCGGGCGCGCCTAGCCAAAATCCTCGCGAGCGCCGACCTCGCGCACATCGCCCTCGGTGGCCATCCAATTCCGCCAGGCAGCGTGGCATGGCTGCTGGCGGGCCGGGCGCAGCTTCCGCGCATCCTCGTCTTCGACGGCTCTGACGAAGTCGAGCGGCGCTGGGAAGCGGTCCGTCACGGCTCGCGCGTGAAGTGGCCGCTGCGTTGGCTCTTCGCGCGCTACTTCGA
>JANNRF010000440.1:0-35856 GCA_031401135.1 Deltaproteobacteria bacterium
CGCGCTCTGCTAGCCGATACCGGCGCACTGGAAGTCGTTGTGCACGAAGCCGGCCTGGCGCTCGATCGGGCGCTGCATGAGCGCACGCTGGCCGCGGCCTCGGACGCGCGAGCCTCGGCGGACGCGCAGCCAAGCTGAACGGTCCTCTTGCGCCCAAGCCCGCGAAGCGGATCAGCCGCGACGCGCAGCGTCGCCGGCTGCATTCGCCAAGCACCCCGTCCGTCGCTGCCCGCAGGTCGTGCGACCTCCGCGTACCGAAGCACTGCTGGGAAGCGCGTTTCGGGCGCGCTTCCCAGGCGGAAGTCGGCGGCTTGCCTCAAGAATCGCTGCGCGAGGGCCGATTCCTTGAGAGGCGCGATCCGCGCCGTTTCCGGGAGGGGACCGTGCAACGCGTGCTCGTCGTCGAAGACTCCCAAACGATGCGCGAGTGGATCGCAGCAGCGATCGAGGAGCTCGATCGGCCGCTCAAGCTGGACCTCGCGGCGAGCGGCTTCGAGGCGCTGCGGTTGTTGCCGCGCCAGGTCTACGACCTCGTCGTCACCGATATCAACATGCCCGACATCCACGGGCTCGAACTGATCTCGTTCATCCGCAGCGACCCGCGTTATGCGGCGACGCCGCTCGTGATCGTCTCGACCGAGAGCAGCGAGGAGGATCGCCGCCGCGGCTTGGCGCTCGGCGCGAACGCTTACCTCGTGAAGCCGTTCAGCGTGCCGGACTTGCTGAGCGTCGTCGAAGATCTGCTGGCGGGAGTGAAGCCCTAATGGCTCGCCGGCTCAAACAGACGGCGACTCGCTCGCGCGGCGAGCGCGAGTTCCTCTCGGAGGCCGAGGAAATCCTCGAGCGCATGCGCGACGACCTCGGCGTCTGCCTCGAGCGCGCCAGCAGCGGCGACGAGTTCGCGCCCGACGTGCTGAATCGTCTGTTCCGCTCAGCTCACTCGTTGAAGGGTCTGTCGGGCATGTTCGGTCTCGAGGTGTTGGCCGAGCTCGCGCACAAGGTCGAGGACCTGCTCGACGCTTGGCGGCTCGGGCGCTCGCAGCCGACACCCGAGCGCTTCGCTTTGCTCGAGGAGTCCGTCGCGCTGTTTGGCCGCGCGCTCGAGCAGCTCGCGGCAGGCGCGATCGCCACGGAGTTCGCGGCAGCAGTAGCGGAGCTGAACGGGCGCATTGACGCCGCGCGCAGCGCCCCGCCGGTCGCCCCGCCCGCGGCGCAAGACGTACTCGATGCCCCGGCCGCACTGCTGCGCACGCTCACCGAGTACGAAGAGCACCGCCTGCGCGAGAGCCTCGCGCGCGGCCGCGGGATCTATGTGATTACGGTCGCCTTCGCGCTGGCGAGCTTCGAGGAGCGGCTCTCGGAGATCAGCAGCGCACTGCGCGAAGTCGGCGAGCTGCTCTCGACGTTGCCTTCGCCCGGTGCGGGCGGGCCTGGCGAGATTCGTTTCGCGCTGCTCGCCGCGACCGAGCTGGACGCTGCCGCTCTCGCGGCGCGGCTCGAACTCGAGCCGAGCGCAGTGCACGCCGCGCGCGCGCCACGAGCGAGCGCGAACACGCCCGCCGCGGCCGCCGCTGTCTCCGAGCCCACCCCGAGCAACGCGCCGCCGCAAGCTAATGCGAGCCCCGCGGACGCCTCTGTCGCCGCGCCGCGCGAGCCGGCCCCCGCAGCCGACGCAGCGACGCTGCGCTCGGTCAGCGACACGGTGCGTGTCGACATTCGCAAGCTTGACGAGTTGATGAACCTGGTCGGCGAACTCGCGATCGAGCGCGGCGCGCTTTCCGCGTTCGCGCGCAAGCTCGCTGGCGATCCCGCGAGCGTTCGGCTCGGCGCCGAACTCGAGAAGATCCACAAGGCGCTCGACCGCAAGCTGCAAGAACTGCAAGCCAGCGTGATCGACGTGCGCATGGTTCCGCTGCGCCAGGTGTTCGACAAGTTGGCGCGCGTCGCAAAACGCCTGCGGCTGGACCTCCACAAGGACGCGCGCCTCGAGCTCGCCGGCGCCGACACCGAGCTCGACAAGCTGATCGTCGAGGAGCTCGTCGATCCGCTCATGCACATCGTGCGCAATGCCTTCGACCACGCGCTGGAAACGCCCGAAGAGCGCGCTGCCGCCGGTAAGCCCAGCGAGGGCGTGATTCGCATCGAGGCCACGCAGCGCGGCAACGACGTAGTGATTACGGTCGCGGACGACGGCCGCGGCATCGACACGGAGCGCGTGCGCGCGAAGGCGGTCGAGCGCGGCTTGATCGCGGCGGCGGCACAGCTCTCCCAGCGCGAGCTGCTCGATCTCGTGTTCGCGCCCGGGCTCTCGACGCGCGGCGAAGTCACCGAGACGAGCGGGCGCGGCGTCGGCATGGACGTCGTGCGCAGCAACGTCGCCGCACTCGGGGGCCTCGCCGCCATCGAGTCGCGGCTCGGCGCCGGCACCACGGTCACGCTCACGCTGCCGATCACGCTCGCGATCATCCAGGCGCTGATCGTCGGTGTCGGCGCGGAGCGCTACGCGATCCCGCTGAACTCCGTGCGCGAGGTGCTGATCGCGGATCCGGCCAGCTTGCAGCGCAGCGGCTCCCGCGAGCTGTTCGCGCTGCGGGGGGATGCGCTGCCTGTACTGCGCCTGCGCGACGAGTTCGGGGTAACGAGCGGTGCGGCTGCGGCCAAGCCGTTCGCGGTGATCCTCGGTCTCGGCGATGCGCGCCTCGCGCTGCTCGTCGATCGGCTCGACGGCCAACGCGACGCGGTGATCAAGCCGATGCAAGGCCCCATTTCGAGCGTGCGCGGTATCGCCGGCGCGACGGAACTGGGCGAACAGAGCGCGGTGCTCGTGCTCGACATCGCCGCGCTCGTGACGAGTGCGCAGCGCGCGGAGGCCGCATGAGCAACGCCGCCAGCAGCTGGGACGTGCTCGCCCGCGCCGCCGCGACCCGCGAAGCCGCCGCCAGCGAGACTCGCGCGCTGCGCGAACTGCTCGTCTTCTCCATCGACGGCGCCCCCTATGCGCTGCCGATCGAGCGCATTCGCGAGATCGTGCGGCCGCGCGCGTTGACGCCGGTGCCGCACGTCCCGAGCGCAGTGCTCGGTGTGATCTCGCTGCGCGGCGAAATCCTGCAGGTGCTCGACACGCGCCGACGCTTAGGGCTCGCGGCAGTCGCGAGCGCGCGCGCGAGCCGCGTGATCGTGCTGAACGGCGAGGACGGCCGCGTGACCGGGCTGCTCGTCGATGCGGTGCACGAGGTGTTACGGGTCGAGGAGAGCGCGCTCTTGCCGCCCACCAACGCGGACGGCGGACTGATTACAGGCCTCGCGCCCCGCGGCGCCGGCTTCGTCAGCCTGATTTCCCCCGAACAGTTGGTGGAGCTCGATGCAAGCGCAGCTTGAACCAGGCGCCGTGGCGCACGCCGACATCGAGCTCGCCTGCTTCGGCGTGGGCGGCGTGACGCTCGCCGTGGATGTCGCGCAGGTGCGCGAGGTCGCGCGCTGCCCGGTCATTACGCCGCTGCCGAAAGCGCCGCGCCTGATCGAAGGCGTGATCGATCTGCGCGGGCGCGTGATTCCGGTGGTGGACCTCGGCCGCGCGCTGCTCGACGCGCCGTGCGTTAGCGACCCACTCGCGCGCGTAGTCGTGATCGAACTCGACAGCCTCGTGCTCGGGTTGCGCGTGGGCAGCAGCGCCGACGTACTCACGCTCAGGGCCGCGGCGCTGGAAGAGCCGCCCGCGCTCGCAACCCACGCCGGCTACGACGCCATCCGGGCCATCGTGCGCCGCGAGAACGATTCGCCGGTCTTGGTGATTTCCATCGAGCACCTGCTCGAGCGGATCTATCGCTCGGCCCGTAATCAGGAGGACGCCGCGTGATGGCGCTCCCTCCGATCGCCAGCGCGCGCAGCTTCCGGGGCCGGTACACGGCCTGGGCCTCTACGCCGGGCTCGCTGGGAGCGCTGTTGATCGTCGCGTACTTCGCGGCGGTGCTCGATCTCGGCGCCGACGGCTGGCGCACGTTCGGGTACGGGATTCTCGTGCTGCTCGTCTTCGCCGTGCCTTACGGCCAGTGGATGCAGCGCCGCGTCGAGCGCGACATCACGAGCGCGCTCGATCGGATCGCGGCGCGCGCGCACACGCTCGAAGACCTGATTCGCGCCTACGTCGCGGCGCGCGAGCTGCCGCAGCGCGCCATGCGGATCCAAGTCTCCAACTACTTGTTCGCTGCGCTGTTTTGTCCGCTCTGGATGCAGTTCTTCCTTCCCGACGTGAGCGCATTCACGTTGATCGTGATCGCGATCGGCGCCGTCACCGGCGGCTCGGCGTGCGTCCCGTTCTGCCTCTGGGCGATGCAACGCTTCGTGGCGCCCACGCGCGATTACTTCGCAGCGCAGCTCACGGCCGAAGAGCGCGCCGCGCATGCGCCGGCCGCGTCGCTTTCGGGAAAACTCGCCTGGCCGGTAGCGGCGACTTCGGCGGCGACCGTCACGTTCCTGGCGCTGCTCGGCTACTCGGTTGCTGTCGATCTGCTCGAAGCGCACGACGGGCGGCTGAAGGCGGCGTTTCTCGAGGGATCTCAGGACGCGCTTCGGGTGAACCCTGCGACGCTCCGGCATCTCGCGAGAACCGCTCGTGCGCGCGGTGTCGCGAGCGAGCTCGAGATCGTCGATCTCGAGCCGAAGGCTGAGGCCCGCCAGCGCAACCTCACGCTCTCGCGGCGCGAACTCGCTTGGATCCGCGGCAGCGCAGCGGCCGAAGCTTCCAGCCGCGGTCTCGACAGCGGCGCGAGCTTTGCCTGGCTGCCGCTTGGCGACGGGCGTGTATTGGTCGCCTCGACCCCGATCGGGGGCCTCGTCGGCGACGTGACGCCGACTCTGCTTCTCGTCGCGATCGTGCTCGCCGCGGTGACGGGGGTGTCGCTCGCAGTCGCGCTGCTCGTGGCCGCCGACACGCGCAAAGTCGCCGAGCGGCTGCGCGCCCAGGCGGAGCGCGTGGGGGCCGGAGATTTCAGGGCGGGCGAGGTGATCGAATCCGAAGACGAACTGGGCGCCGTCGCGCACGCGTTTGCGCGGATGACCGCCGAACTCGGCAAGACGCTGACTCGCGTGACGCAGATGGCTTCGCGCGTAGAAGAAGCAGCCAGCCAACTCGCCAAGATCGGCGCGACCGTGCGCAAGGCCACGGAAGATCAGATTCAAGGCATCGAGCGAGCCAACGGCTCGGTTGCCGTCGTGAACCGCCAGGCGTCTGAAATCACTTCCTCCGCGCAGGGCCTGATTGGCAGCGTCGAGGAAGCCAGCAGCTCCGTGCTCGAACTCGGCGCGGCCAGCGAAGAACTCAACCAGACGACCATCGCGCTCGGTTCGCAGGTCGAGACAGTCGGTTCCTCGATCGAAGAGATGGTGCGCAGCGTTGCGCAATCGAGCGAAGCGAGTGAGGCGCTGAACATCGCGGTTGCCGACACCAGCTCGTCGGTCGCCGAGATGGTGCGCTCGATGAAGTCCGTGGATGCCCATGCCTTGGAGACGGCGCGGCTCTCGGCCCAGGTGATCGACCTTTCCGAGGGCGGGCGCGGACGCGTGCAGGAGACGATCCGCGGCATGGAGGTGATCCGCGATGCGGCCGACTCCGCGAATCGCGTGGTCGGCGGGCTCGCCGAACGCATGCAGGAAATCGGCGCGATCGTCGGCGTGATCGACGACGTCGCCGACGAGACGAACTTGCTGGCGCTGAACGCCGCGATCATCGCGGCGCAGGCGGGCGACCAGGGCCGCGCGTTCTCGGTCGTCGCAGACGAGATCAAGGATCTCGCCGACCGCGTGCTTGCGAGCACCAAAGAGATCGGCGGCTTGATCCGCTCGGTGCAGAGCGAGAGCGCGAGCGCAGCCGCAGTGATCCTTGCGGGCGCCGATCATGTGCAGAGCGGCGTCGAGCTCTCGGCGCAGGCAGGCGTCGCGCTGGAGGAGATCACCTCGGCGGCGCGCCACTCGGGCGAGCGCATTCAGGAGATCGTGCAGGCGATGCGCGAGCAGACGCGCGCTGCCACGCATGTCGAGCAGCTGATCGAGGGTGTGAGCCAGCGCGTCGAGCAGATTCGCGGCGCGACGCGCGAGCAGAGCCGCGGCAACGAGGTGGTGATGCGCGGTTCGCTGGTGATGCGCGACGTCGCGCTGCAAACGCAGCGTACCACCGAGGAGCAGGCGCACGGCGCCGCGCGGATTCGCGACAGCATCGAGAGCGTGCGCGAGGCGGTGGACCGCATCCACGGCTCGCTGCAACAGCAGGGCGATAGCTGCCGCAGCGCGGTGGATTCGCTCGGCAGCGTGTTCGAGCGCACGCGCACGAATGACGAGGCGACGGATGGGCTGGCAGTTGCGGCGAGCGAGCTGCAGCGGCTCGCCGAGACGTTGCGCGAGGACATGCGGAAGTTCCGAGTCGCCTAAAGCAGGCCGCAATAACAAGCCGAGTGAAGCCGAACCGAGAGGCGGGAGAACCCGATGATCGCTGGATGCCCGAAATGTGGTGCGCGCTATCGCGTCGACCGGGAGAAGCTCGGCAGTGCCGGCGTGCGGCTGCGCTGCGCCAAGTGCGAAGCGGTGTTTCGCGTGCGCGCGCCCGAGGCGGAGCAAGAACTCGCCGAGCAGACCAAGCTCAGCCCGATTCCGGCGCCGCTGCGCGAGCCGGCGCAGGCCGAAACGAAGCCGCCTGCGCGAGTCGCTGTTGCAGCGGCCCCCGCCGCGCCTGCGCGAGTCGCTGTTGCAGCGGCCCCCGCCGCGCCTGCGCGAGTCGCTGTTGCAGCGGCCCCCGCCGCCAAGATCGCGCCGGCGCCCGAGCCCATTGGCGACCTCGTGCTGATCGCGATTCCAGAGCCCGAGATCGCGAAGCAGCTCGCGCACGCACTCGCGGCGCGCGGCCTGCGCAGCGTCGTGGTGCACGACGGCGTCGAGGCCATGCTCGAGATCCAGCGCAAGCTGCCGAAGGCCGCGATCGTGGCAGCCCATCTGCCAAAAATGTACGGCTTCCAGATCTGCGAACTGGTGAAGCGCAACGACAGCCTGCGCGGAACTTGGCTCGTGCTGGTCGGCGCGATCCATAATCAGGAGCGCTACCGCCGGCCCGCGGGCGACACCTACGGCGCGGACGCGTATCTCGAGATGCCCGATCTGCCCGACGGCGCGTTCCCTTTGCTCGCGCAGGGTGGCGTTTCGATCGGAAGTCCCGCGGCGAAAAGCGCGCCGCTTCCGGTCGCGCGTCGCGAGGCGTCTCCGGTTTCAGCGCCTGCGGAAACGAGCTTGCCGCCGCCGCTCGCTGCGCCGAGTGCGCGGCCAGCGGCGCCGGCTCCGCTAGCACCCGCGCCGGTAGCGCGAGCCCTAACAGGCGGCGCGCCGCGCGTGGCCGACGGCCTCGAGGAGCAGCGCACGAAAGCTGAGCGGCTCGCGCGCATCATCGTGTCGGACATCGTGCTCTACAACGAGCAGAAGTTCGCGGCGGCGCTGCGGCAAGGGAACGTGGTCGAGGCGCTCGACGCCGACCTGTCGGAAGGGCGCCACCTCTTCCAAGAACGCATCGACGCGCGCGTGCGCGGGGAACGCGACTTCCTGGCCGACGAACTCCTACGCATCGCGAAGCAGCGAGGCATGAAGTAGCGCGTATGCACGCCGCGGAACGTAACAACCTGCTTGCCGGTCTCAGCCATGCCGACGAGGAGCTGCGCCGCCTGGCGGTGGAGGGCGTCACGCAGTTGCCCGCTACTGAAGCGATCCCGCTCTTGATCGAGCGGCTCGCCGACGCGAGTTGGCGCGTGCGCAAGGCCGCGGTCGAGCGGCTCGCAGCGTTGCCGGAGCGCGACGACGCAGTCAGCTCGCTGCTCGGCGCGATCGCGGACGGGGAGAACTCCGGGCGCCGCAACGCGGCCATGGAAGCACTAACAGGCTGTGGCCGCCCCGCAGTGCCGCAGCTGCTGGCCGCGCTCGAGTCCGCGGACGTGGACGTGCGCAAGCAGGTCGTCGATGTGCTGGGCGCAATCGGTGACGCGCGGGCGAACGAAGCGGTTGCGCACGCGCTCGACGACGCCGACGCGAACGTGCGGGCTGCCGCAGCCGACGCGCTCGCCGCGCTCGGTGCGAGCAGCGCTGCAGATGCGCTGCGCCGCGCTTCGGCGAACGATGCGGAAGCCCTGGTGCGGCTCGCAGCGCTTCGCGCACTGGTGCGCCTCGATGCGGCGGTGCCGGCCGCCACAATCGATGCGGCTCTCGCGGATCCGATGCTGGCAGCGGCCGCCTATGCAGCGCTCGGGCAGAGCGGCGAACCCGAAGCGCTCGCGTGGATCCTGAAGGGTCTGCTCGCGCGCAAGCAGAGCACGCGCGGGGCGGCCGCGTGCGCTGCCGTCGCGCTCGTCGCACGCGCAGATATCTCCGACGCCGCCCGCCTGGCCGCAGAGCTGCGCGGGTTCGCCGAGACCCACTCGGAGATCGTGGGCGACGCCTGCGAGCGCTTGCCCAGCGCGGCGCCGGGCGAGCGGCTCGCCGCGATTCAGTTCGTTGGTTTGCTCGAAGCGCAGGGCGCGGTGGTCCCGCTCGTCCGCTGCGCCAGCGATCCCGCCATCGCCGCCGCGGCGCAAGACGCGCTCGCTAGTTTCGGCGTTGGGTTGCCAGCGGCGCTCACGCTGGCATGGCCGGAGCTGTGCGCAGCCGAGCGCGCCTTCGCTTGCCCGGCGCTCGCTCGCGCGGATGCGGGCGCGCCAGCGGAACGCATGTTGCGCACAGCGTTGATGGATGCCTCGAGCGAGGTGCGCACGGCGGCGGCTCGCGGGCTGGCGGAATGCGTGTCGGCGGCGGCCGTCGGGGAACTATTCGCGTGCATTGCACGCGCCGGCGAGCCCGACACTCGGGAGGCCGCAGAGGAGGAGTCGGAGGCGCTCATCGGCGCGGTCGTCGCGATCGCGGAGCGCGGCGGGAGCGAGGTCGTGGACGCCGCGATCTCCCTAATCGATACACGCTTGCTCTCCGGCGGCGAACGCACACGCTATGCAGCGGCACAGCTGCTCGCCCGGCTGGCGCGACCGGCGGATGGCATGCGCATCCGCGCGCTGCTCGCCGATGCGAGCGCGGGCGTTCGGCGGCAGGCCGTCGAGGCGATCCTGCGCCTCGGACACGGCGGAGACGAGTTGTTACGGGTAGCGCTGGCGGACGAGTCGCCGGGGGTGCGCGCCGCCGCCGCCGTTGCGGCAGCGCAGCTCGATCTGCCCGGCGCCGACGAAGATCTCGCGACGCTCGCCGAGGATCGCGACCCCCGCGTGCGGAGTGCGGTGATGAGCGCGCTCGCGCTGCGCGCAGTTCGCCCGGACGCTCGCGCGACTGCGCTCGCGCTGCTCGCGGAGGGCGTGCGCTCGGACGGTTTGGCCGCGCTCGCTGCGCTGGCTTCGTTGCAGCGCATCGGTGGCGCCGATGTGGCCGCGATTGCGGCGCTCGGCTTGCGCTCGGCAGAGCCTGAGATCGTCGAGCGCGCGGTCGTTTGTGTGGGCGCACACGGCGACTCGGAACAGTGCGCGCAGTTGCTGCCGATGCTCGCCCACGCGGCCTGGCCGGTGCGCGCGCGCGCGGCGACCGAGTTCGCCTCGCGGCGCCTAGCCAGCGCGGTGCCGCGCCTGCACGAGCGCCTCGCGCTGGAGCGCGACGAGTTCGTGCGCGACGCGCTGCTGACTGCGCTCGCGCGGCTGGAGGCCTGACGTGCTCGGGAGCGAGCCGCAGCCGAGGCTCAGCGACTCCGAGTACCGGATGTTTCGCGATCTGTTCAAAGCCACGTGCGGGCTCTGGTTCGGCGACGACTCGCGCTTCCTGCTGGAGAAGCGGCTCGGCCGGCGCATGCGGCAGCTCGAGGTCGAGAGCTTCGCCGCCTATCACTACTTGTTACGGAAGCAAGTGGGCGGCGAGGAGGAGATCGCGGCGATCATCGACGAGCTCACCACCAACGAGACGTATTTCTTCCGCGAGCGGAGCCAACTCCGCGCGCTGATCGAGGAGATCATTCCTGAACGCTTGACGCGCGCAGCGAGCGGGCCAGTCAACCTCTGGTCGGCGGGCTGTTCGAGCGGCGAGGAGCCGTATTCGATCGTGATGCTCGCGCTCGAAGCTGGGCTGCGGCCGGGCATCGACTTGCGCATTCACGCCTCCGACATCTCACGCCGCTGTCTCGCCAAGGCGCGCGAGGGCGTCTATCGCGAGGCCTCCTTTCGCGAGACGCCGCCGGAACTGCGCGCGCGCTACTTCAAGGAACAGGACGGCCTCTGCGCTCTGTCACCGGAGGTGCGCAAGCACGTTTATTTCACGCGCATGAACCTGCTCGAGCCGGCGCGCTTCGCGCTGCTCGGGCCGCTCGATGTCGTGCTCTGCCGAAACGTGATCATCTACTTCGATCGCGAGACCAAGAAGCGCGTGATCGACGCCTTCGGCGAACGCATCGTGCCCGGTGGCCACTTGTTACTGGGCCACAGCGAATCGCTGATTCACGTGACCAGCGCCTTCGAACTCGCGCACCTGCGCAGCGACCTCGTCTACCGGAAGCCGCAGCGGGGCGCGGCGCCCGCGGATCCGCGGCATAGCGCGGCCTTCGCAGCCCTGCGCAAGGCCGCGGGCGGGAGTGGCGAGCGATGAGCGAGCAGCGGCCGCTGCGCGTGCTCGTGATCGACGACTCGGCCTACAGCCGGCGCACGATCGCGCAGCTGCTCGCGCGCTCACCGCTGATCGAGGTGGTCGACTATGCGCGCGACGGGGAAGAGGCGCTGCGCAAAGCGCTCGGCCTAGAGCTCGACCTGATCACGCTCGACCTCGAGATGCCCCGCATGGACGGCTTCACGTTCTTGCGGATCCTAATGGCTCAGAAGCCGACGCCGGTGTTGGTGGTGAGCGGTCTCACGGGCCAGCAGGATGTCTGGAAGGCGCTGGAACTCGGCGCGGTGGATTTCGTCACCAAGCCGACGCGGCGCGCGGCGCCCGAACTCGCGACGATCGAGGACGAACTCGTGCGCAAGGTGCTTGCGGCGCGCGAGCTGCGCATCGACCGCGTGCAGGGTCGCCTGCGCCATCCCCCGGTCGTCGCGCCCAGCACCGGCAAGCAGGCTCCGCGCGTGGTCGCGATCGGTTCCTCGACGGGCGGGCCGGCCGCGCTGCTGCAGCTGTTTGGCGCGATGACGGGCGCGCCGCGCTGCGCATTCCTGGTGGCCCAGCACATGCCGCAGGGTTTCACGCGCAGCTTCGCCGACCGCCTCGCGCGCACGACGCCGTTCGCAGCGCGCGAAGCCGAGACCGGCGACGTGCCCGCGCCCGGCGAGATCCTGGTTGCGCCGGGCGGCCGTCACCTCGAACTCGAGGCGCGCGGCGCGCACATCGTCGCGAGCCTCACGCCAGCTGCCGCGGGCGACCGCTACGCGCCGAGCGTCGATCGCTTGTTCGCTTCCGCCGCGAAGCATTATGGGCCGGACCTGCTCGCGATCGTGCTCACCGGCATGGGGGACGACGGCGCGCTCGGCGCGCTCGCCGTCAAACGTGGCGGCGGCAACGTGATCGCCGAGTCCGAGGAGACCGCCGTGATCTACGGCATGCCGCGCCAGGCGGTGCGCATCGGCGCCGTCGATGCGGTGCTTGCGCTGCACCAAATTCCGAATGCGATTCAGAACGGTTTTGCTGGCGAAAATGCGAAACGCGAGGGCTGAGACATGAGCGACGACTTGTTCGAGCGCGCGAGCGAGTTCATGGCGGTATTTCGCCGGGGCGCGGACTTCACCAAGGAATTGGTCGAGGAGAACGCGCGCCTGCGGCTCCGCGTCGCCACGGTCGAGACGCGTCAGGACGACGCAGCGCAGGACACCGGCGAGTGGGCGAAGTTGCGCGCCGAGCTCTTGGAGAAGATCCGCGGCCTCGAAGGCGACCGCCTCGATGCGCTCGAGCGCATGCGTTCGCTCGAGGAGGAGAACTCGCAGTTCGCGTCGCGCTTCGTGGAGGTCGAGGAAGAAAATAACAACCTCGCGAACCTGTACGTCGCCTCCTACCAGCTGCACTCGACGCTGGACGTGGCCGAAGTGGTCAAGATCATCATCGAGATCGTGATCAACCTGGTCGGCGCGCAGATCTTCGCGGTCTACGTGCACGACGAGAAGACGGGGCTGCTCGAGGCGGTCGCGTCCGAAGGCGAAGACGTCGCGGTGTTTCCGAGCATGTCGCTCGGCGAGGGCGTGGTCGGCAGCGCCGTCGCGACGGGCGCGACCCACGTCAGCGATGCGCAGCAATCGAGTGATTACGGGAGCCCGATCGTCGCGATCCCGCTCCGAGTGAACGACCGGCCGATCGGCGCGATCGCGATCTTCGAGCTGCTCGTGCAAAAGGACGCGGCCCTCACGCCGCTCGACCACGAGCTGTTCACGCTGCTCGCCGGCCACGCGGCCACCGCGATCTTTGCAGCACAGTTGCACAGCCAGTCGGAGCGCAAGCTCAGCACGATTCAGGGCTTCATCGATCTGCTCACCAAGTAGCGGCGTTTCGCACCGCAGCGCACGAGGAACTTCATGGAACGGCATCGCATCTTGATCGTTGAAGACAGCCCCACCATGCGGCAGTTGCTCGCGTTCGCGCTGAAGCGCCTGCGCGGGGTCGAGATCGTGGAGGCGTCGGACGGCATGGACGGCCTGCGCAAGGTCACCGCCGACGAGTTCGACTTGGCGCTGATCGACATCAACATGCCCGTCATGGACGGGCTCAAGTTGATCCACCTGATCCGCCAGGAGCCCGATCTGGCGGCGATGCCGATCGTCGTGATCACGACCGAGGGTGCCCAGGAAGACCGCGACCGCGCACTCGCGCTCGGCGCGAACGAGTATTTGACCAAGCCGATTCAGGCGAATCGGGTGCTGGCGGTGGCAAAGGCGTTGTTGAAGCTGGAGTAGCTCGTTCCGGGCGCTGTGCTTTCCGGCACGGTCGTTGCGGGCGCGGAGTTAGCGCTGCAGCGGGCGACGCTGCGCGTCGCCGCTGAGCGCCGTGGGCGGGGCGTGGTTTGTCGGGCGTCACTGCTCGTCGCGGCGATGGGGGCGCTCTGCTAATCCGCGGCGCGTGACTCGGCGAGTTTTCGCGATCTTGCTCTCGGCCTGCGCGCTTTCGCTGGCCTGCGGCTACACGCCTGTGCGTTACGCCGATGCGCTCGGCGATGCGAAGACGGTGGCGATCCGCGGGCTGCGCAACGACACCTTCGAGCCTGGGCTCGAGACGTTGGTTTCGGATGCGCTCGCGCGCGAGTTCCTGCGGCGCGGTGCGCTGCGCGTGGTGGACGACCCTGCGCGCGCGGATCTCGTGATCTCCGGCTCGGTCGCGCAGCTGACGGCTTCGCGAAAGAGCTTCTCGTCGATCGCGCTCGCGCTCGAGTACGAGCTGCGGCTCGGCCTCGCGGTGAAGATCGCGCGCCGCGACGGGACCGTGGTGCCGCTCGATGCCAGCGCGCAGATCGAGACGGAGCGCTACGTCGCGAGTGCGGACGTCGAGGTCGAGCGCACGCACCGCGAGGAGGCGCTGCGCAGGCTCGCAAGCCTGCTCGCGGGCCGCATTCACGACGCGCTCTTCGAGCGCATCGCGCCGTGACTCCGAGCGAGCTGGCGCACGAGCTCGCGAGTGGCCGCGTACGCCCGGCGTACCTAATCGCTGGCGCGGAGGCGCTGCTGCGCGACGAGGCGCTCGCGGCGATCCGCGCGGCGGCGCTCGGCGCAGACGGCGGCGACTTCGATTTTGAGCGCCTCGCTGGCGATCGCACCACGCCGGGCCAGCTCTACGACAGCGTGCGCGCCCTGCCGCTGCTCGCGAAGCGCCGCCTCGTATTCCTGCGCGAGCCGGAGGCGCGCAAGGGCGGCAAGGGCGAAGCGCTCGCCGAGGCGCTCGACGCCGCGGTGCGCGACGTCGCAAAGAGCGACAGCTGCGTGCTGGTGGTGATCGCGGAACAGATCGATCGGCGCTCGCGCTGGGTGAAAGCATTCGCGGAGCCGGCGGCGCTGGTGGCGTGCGATCCGCCGAAGGGCGCGCGCGAGGCGCTGGCGTTCCTGCGCCAGGAAGCAAAGACGCAGGGCGTCGCGGTGGAAACGGCTGCGCTCGAGCTGCTCGCCGAAGCGATCGGGCCGCAGCTGCTCGCGCTGCGCCAAGAACTCGTGAAGGCGGCGCTGTTCGCGGGGCCGGGCGTGAAGGTGACGCGTGCGCACGTCGCGGAGACGGTCTGCGCGCTGGCCGAGGAGCCGGTCTGGGACCTAACAGATGCGATCGGCGAGGGGCGCACCGCGGACGCGCTCGGGCTGCTCGGGCGCATGCTCGGCGCGGGGGCGCCGGGGCCGGTGTTGCTCGCGAGTCTCGCGGGCCATTTCCGCAAGCTCGCGCGCACGCGGGCCGGGGAGCCGCCGGCGGGGCACCCATTCATGGTGCAGAAGCTGGAACGTCAAGCGCGCCGCTATACGCCGGCGCGGTTGGTGGCTTGTCTGCGCGCGATCCACGAGGTGGATGAAGTGTTGAAGGGCGCGGGCGCGATTCCGGCGGAGCTGGCCTTGCAGCGATTGGTGTTAGGGCTGGCGGCGTAAGAGAAGAGCCTTCGTCGCGGGCAGCGCGAGGGGCGGGCTGGGGGCTGCTGCGAGCTTACGCGCAGCAGCCCCCGTCTCGCCCCGAGCGGCGCAACGAACGAGCTTTCCTCAACAACGCTGCGGCCCGTCAGAGGCCGCTACGGAAGCTCAGGCGCTCGCGACCTTGTTCACAGCCTTCGCGAGCCGCGAGACGTGCCGACTCGCCGTCTCCTTCTTCAGCACACCCTTCGTCGCCGCCTTGCGCAGCGCCGTCTCCGCCTCGTGCAGCCGCGCCGCAGCGGCGGTCTGGTCGCCGCTGGCGATCGCGTCGCGCACCGCTTTGACGCTGGTGCGCAGCGAACTGGTGATGCCGCGGTTGCGCGCGCGACGCTTGTCGGCCTGGCGCGCTCGCTTCTCTGCGGACTTGTGACTTGCCACGGAAAGTCTCCTCTCTCGATCACGCCCCTGGGTCACGCGGTGCGGCGACGTGAGCCACCGAAGCGGGGCCCGCTCGTGCGGGCCACCCGAAAAAGGCGGCGCAACATAGACGACGCATTTTCGGTCCGCCCCCATTCGTTGCGTCCCAGGCTTCGCCTCATGCGACGGCCAACGCCTTCCGATGAGTACGGCTCGGAGGGCGACGGCTTGGGCGTGCGGATCGGCAGCTCGCGTGCACTTGCGTTCGGGCTCGCGCTGGCTGTTTGCGCGGCTGGAGCGAGGGGTGCGTCTCCGCTGGAGTCGTCCGCCGACACTGCGGTCGCGGCCGTGCTCGGCGCACCCGCCACGCCGCCGGGGCCCGCTCGCGTACCTGCCGCGTGGCCACCCGCGGCCGCGCCCGAGTTCCCCGATCGCGATCCGATCCGCTCCGCAATCGACCGCGCCTGGCGTTTACCGTCGAAAAGCCTCGTTGAGCGCGCCCTGCGCACGCAGCGCGCGGGTCTTGCGATAGGTCTACGCAATCTCGATGGCCCCGCTCGCGCGCTGCTCGGCTCGCACGAACTCGGCACCCCGATCGTGCGCGCTCGCCACGCAGTGCAGCTCGCACCGGATCTCCCCGCCGCACATGCGGCGCTTGCGGCAGCCAAACTCGAGGCACGCGATTTGCGGGGCGGCGTTCAGTCGCTGAGCGACGCGCTCGCCGCGATCCCGAGACACCTCGAGGCGCGCGCATGGGCGACGGTGGCCTGGCAGCAGGCGCTCGGATTCGGCGCGCTCGCGTGGGCAGCCTTGTTCCTTGGCCTCGGCGCCGCGGCTTCCGTGCCGAGTCTGATTCACGCGCTCGGGGCCACGAGGCTAAAGCTGGCCGGGCCCGCGGCACTCGCGGCGCTCGGCGCAGTGGTGACGGCTTGCGCGCTCGTCGAGGGGCCCGCTGGCGCGCTGCTCGGGGTCGGCGCCGTTGCGGTAGCCACTGGGCCTGCCATGAAGCGAATCGGCGCGGCGATCGTGGCCGCCGCCGCGCTGGTCGCGCTCCACCCGGGCTTCGATCGCCTCGCCAGCGGGCAGCTCGCTCTCGCGAGCGATCCCCTCGCCGTTGCAGCGCAGCGCATCGAAGCGGGCATCCCGACCCCCGCGGAGATCGGCGTTGCGTTGGCAGCGGCGAACACCGACCCGCTCGCGGCGCGAGCGATCGCGCTGCATACCAAGCGGGCCGGCGACCCAGTGGCAGCGGCGGACCACTTCGCGCACGCGATCGCGGCGCAGCCTGACGCCGAAGTGCTGAACAACGCAGCGAACGTCGCCTTCGCGCTGGGCGATACGAAGGGCGCGATCGCGCTCTACGAGAGATCGACTGCGCTCGCGGCGACGCCGATCGGCTTTTACAACCTCTCGCAGGCGCTCGGTCGCGCCGTGCGTCTCGACGAGCAGGACCGCGCCCTCGCGCGCGCACAGGATCTCGACCCGCAGGCAGTGGAGCGCATTACCGGCCAAGCCTCGGGCGCTACCGCGGCCCTCGTTGCAGACGCACCGCTCTCCGCTGGCGCCGTGTTCCACCGCGCCGGCGCGAGCGGTGCACACCTCCGGCTCGCAGCCGCACAGCGCGAGCGCTTTGCGCCCGGCCTGCTCGGCGCGAGCCTTGGCAGCGCGTTCGTGGTGCTCGCCGCCGTGTTCGGCGCCGCGATCGCCGCCGGGGCTGCGCTCACTCGCGGCGCCGGGCCGCGCGACTTCTACGCGGACCTCGCGCGCACGCTGCAAGCCGCCGTCAGCGATTCCACGCAGCGCATCGCTCAGCTCACGCGCTTGCGCCGCCAGCGGGCGCGCACGCAGCGGCTGCTCACGGTGATCGCATTGATCGTGCCCGGTGCGGCCGGCTTCCGCTTCGGGCGCCCGTTGCTCGCGTTGTTCGCCTCGCTGGCTTGCGCGGCGTGCATCGGAATCGCCGCCGCGAGCGTGGGTGTCGCCGCGGATCCGCTCGCGCTCGGCGCGCTTCCGCGGCTGGCTTCGCAGTTCGCAGCGGTCGCGCTCGTCGCGCTCTACGGCCTCGCGACCGCGCTCGCGTTCGTGCTGCGGGCCGAGGAGTAATCCCGTGAGCGTCGCGCTGCACGGCAACCTTCGCGATTTCGGCATCGGCGAAGTCTTCCAGCTGATTGGTCAGCAACAGAAGACGGGCATTCTCGAGGTGACGGGTAACGGAGGCCGCATCCGCATCGTGTTCGATCGCGGCGCGGTGGTGCGCGGCGAGCACGTCGGGCCCTACGAGCACGCGGCGCTCGGCGACCAACTCGTGCGCAGCGGGCTCGTGCCGCCCGAACGTCTGCTTGCCCTCGAGCGCGGCGTTCAGGACGGCGAGGGCGACTTGCTCACGTTGATCGCGCAGCGCGGCGAACTCGGCGCGGCGCAGCTGCAAGAAGCCTGCGACCTACTCACGCAGAACACGATGTTCCAGTTGCTGCGCTGGACGCAGGGCTCGTTCCACTTCACGGCGCAGCCGGTCGTGGGGGAAGGCGACGCCACGAAACGCATCCCCGCCGAGCAGATCCTGATGGACGGCCTGCGCATGGTGGACGAATGGCGCACGTTCGACGCCGACGCGCGCGAACTCGACACCATCTGGAAGCGGGCTGAGGCCTTCGCGGTATTCCGAGAACGCGCCGCGGGCGATTCCGCGGCGCGCATCGCACGAGCGGAGCAGCTGTTTGCGCTAATCGACGGCCGCGTCGCGGCGCGCCGCATCGTCGATCTCGCCCGCATGGGAGAGTTCGACGGCGTGTTCTGGCTCTCGCGCCTGCGTCGGGCGGGTGTGATCGAACCGCTCGCGCGCGCCGCCGCACCGAGCCGCAAGCGCCTCGCATTCGCGGCGGGCCGCTCGCTCGCGTCGGCCAGCAGCGTGGCGCCGTTCGCCGCGCTCGCACTCGCGATCCTCGGGCTCGTGTTCGCGCGCGGCAGCGCAACCGGCGCGACGAGCGACGCCAGCGCGCTCGCGCGAAGCGGCCGCATCGCAATGGAGCGCGCGCTGCTGCGCAACGCCGTCGAGGTGTACCGCTTGCGGCACGGCAGGTGGCCGACAGATCTTCAAGCTGCACTCGGCGATTCGCCAAGTTCGATGGCGATGCCCGACCCCGGCGCATATTATTTCGCACACCGCGGCGACAACTTCGTGGTTCTTCTTCCCGAGGAGTAGCGGTACGGAGCGACCCACCTGAGCGCGCAAGAGGCCACGAGTCGTCAGACCCTCGTCTTCGACGACAACCAACTCGCCGCCGCGCTGTATGGGGAACGCGAGCGCACGCTGCGGATCGTCGAGCAGGATCTCGGCATTCAGGTGCACGCGCGCGGCAACCAGGTGCGCTTATCAGGCGCCGAGGACCGCGTGCGGCTCGCGCGGCAAGTGCTCGAAGAGTTGTACGGGTTGTTACGGGAGGGCCGGCCCGTGGCGCCGAGCGACGTGCACTCGGCGATCCAGGCCGTCGCGACCGAGCCGGGCACGCCGCTGCGCGAGGTGTACTCCGACGTGCTCTCGCACGTCGGTTCGCGCCGCCGCATCACCGCCAAGAACCTCTCGCAGCGCCACTACATCGAGCTGATCGAGCAGCACGACGTGGTGCTCGCGATCGGGCCTGCCGGCACCGGCAAGACCTATCTCGCGATGGCGATGGCGATCGCGGCGCTGAATCGCCAGGAGGTCGCGCGTGTGGTTCTCGCGCGGCCGGCGGTCGAGGCGGGCGAGAAGCTCGGCTTCCTGCCCGGCAACCTCGCCGAGAAAGTGAACCCTTACCTGCGCCCGCTCTACGACGCGCTGCACGACATGATGGATTTCGAGAAGGCGGAGCGGCTGATGGAGCGCGGCGTGATCGAAGTCGCGCCGCTGGCGTTCATGCGCGGCCGCACGCTCAACGAATCGTTCGTGATCCTCGACGAAGCGCAGAACACCACGCCCGAGCAGATGAAGATGTTCCTGACGCGCCTCGGCTACGACTCGAAGGCGGTTGTTACGGGCGACGTCACGCAGATCGATCTGCCCACCGACAAACCGAGCGGGTTGATCGACGCGCTCGACGTGCTGCACGACGTCGACGGCATCGGCTTCATGCGCTTCACCGATCTCGACGTGGTGCGGCACCCGCTGGTGCAGTCGATCGTGCGCGCGTACGACCGCCGCAGCGCGGGGCTGCTGCATCCGGGCAACAGCAACAGCAACAGCAACGGAAGTGGCAACGGGCGCGGCAAGCCGGACGGCGAGGACGGCGGCGCCGCCTCGAAATGAGAGTGCGCATCGCGGGCCCTCCGCGAGCCGCAGCGCGTTTCGACAAGCGGCTGCTCGCGCGCCGCGCACGCGGTGTGCTGGCGGCACTCGCGCTGCCGCGCGCGGAGTTGTCGCTCGCGCTCGTCTCGGACGCTGAGATCGCGCGCCTGAACCAGGCACATCGCGGCAAGCGCGGACCGACGGACGTGCTCTCGTACTCGCTCGTCGGGGGTGTGCACGCCGAGCGCCGCGCCGAGTTGTTGGGTGACGTCGTGATCGCCGTTGGCGTCGCGGCACAGCAGGCGCGCGAGATCGGACACTCGCTGAACGACGAGTTGCTGCGGCTCACCATCCACGGCGTGCTGCACTTGTTGGGCTTCGATCACGAGATCGCCGCCGACGCGCGCCGCATGCGCGCGCGCGAGCGTACGCTCTGGAAGGCGCTGGCGTGATGCCGTGGCGCTGGCTGCTCGCCTACGTCGCGGCGACGTTCTTCGCGTTTCCGCAGCCGCTCGGCGACGCGTTCGTGCTCGATCTCGGCCTCGTGCTCGCGCCCGTCGCGCCGGCGCTGCTGCTGCTCGCGCTGCGCGACCTAACACCTGGGCGCGCTGTGTGGGTCGGCTTCGTCGCAGGCTGGCTCGCGCACGCGGCGCTCTTGCACTGGGCGTACGTCGTCACGGTGACGTACGGCCACGCGCCCGTAATCGCCGGCCTGCTCGCGCCGTTCGGCATGTCGCTCTACATCGCGCCGTTCCTCGCCGGTTTTGCCTGGGTCGCGGCGCTGCTCGCCCAGCGCGGGCTCGCGAACCCGTTCGTGCTGGCCGCCGCGTGGGTGACGTTCGAGTGGCTGCGCTCGTGGGTGCTCACAGGCTTCGGCTGGGGGACGCTCGGCTACGCGTGGCACGAGAACCTTGCGCTCGTGCCGCTCGCAGGAACTACCGGCGTGTACGGCCTCTCGTTCGCGGCGAGCTTGTTGGGATTCAGCGCGCTCGCGTGGCGCTGGCCGTTCGCGGGGGCGCCGAATCCGCGTGTGGCCTGGGTCGCTGCCGCGGTGGTCGCCGGTATGCATCTGTTTTCGGCGCCGCTCTGGATCGACCCGCGTTCAGAACTTCCGTCGATCCGGGTCGCTGCGCTGCAAGGCAACATCGACCAGGGCCAGAAGTGGAGCATGGAGGCGTTCGAGGAGACGCTGCTGGCCTACGAGGATCTGACGCGTCGCGCCGCCGCAGATCGCGCTCAGCTGATCGTTTGGCCGGAGACAGCGGTGCCGGCGTCGCTTGCGTACCCGGAGCTTCGAGATCGCATTGCCTCGCTCGCGCGCGAAGTGCGCACTCCCCTAATCGTCGGCGCGGTCGGCATCGATTTCGACGCGAACGGCGAGCCGGCTCGCTTCTACGACAGCGCGTTCGTGTTCTCCCACGAAGGGGAACTGCTCGATCGCTACGACAAGACTCACCTCGTGCCGTTCGGCGAATACCTCCCGCTACGCCCGTTGCTGGGCCACTTGATTCGCGCGGTGGCGACCGGCGCGACACCGAACGACGTCTCGCCGGGCGAGCGGCCTCGCGCGATCGACATCCCGCTCGCGAACGGCCAAACCGTTCGGGTGGGCATCCCGATTTGTTACGAGCTGATTTTCCCGGACCTGGTGCGGCGTTTCAAAGAAGACGGGGCAGAGCTGCTCGTCGGGATTACGAACGACGCGTGGTACGGGCGGACGGGATCGCCTTACCAGTTTCTCGCGATGACTGCGTTGCGATCTGCGGAGACCCGGCTCGCCGGCGTGCGCGCCGCGAACACCGGCGTCTCGGCCCACATCGATTACGCCGGTCGCGTGGGCGCCCGCACGCCGATCTTCGAGCGAACGCTCGTAGTCGAGGACGTCGTGCTCGCGGGCGTGTGGAAAGGTCGGAGCTCTTTCTATGCCAAACACGGCGACTTCTTCGCGCACGCATGCACAGCCGCTACGGTGCTCTGTTCATTGATTGCTGTGCACAAAGGCCGGAAGAAGACGTCATGAGCGAATCCGCGAGCACGCCCGATCTGGATCGCATCGAACTCACGCAGCGCACAAGGACGCAGCGCGCGCGCTTCGACGAGTTCCGGGGGCGGCTTTGACGAGGCGGCGCTGCGCGCGCGGCTCGAGAAACTCGAAGCCGAGAGCGCGCGACCGGATCTCTGGGAAAAGCGCGAGCAGGCCCAGCAGATCCTGAGAGACAAGCGCGCGATCGAGCGCGAACTGGCTGGGCTCGCGGCGATCGAGGAAGCCCAAAGCGACGCCGAGGTGCTGCTCGAACTCGCGAACGAGGTGGGTGACGACGGCACCGCTCGTGAAGCCGCCGACAAGCTCACGCTGGCAGCGAAGCGCCTCGAAGATGCGGAGCTGCAGCGCATGCTCGGTGGCGAGCACGATGCCGGCGGCGCGATCGTGACGATCACCTCCGGCGCCGGCGGCACCGACGCCGCCGACTGGGCGCAGATGTTATTCCGCATGTACACGCGCTGGTGCGAGGCGCACGACTACAAGATGGAGCTGATCGACGCGCAGGAAGGCGACGAAGCGGGCCTGCGCGGAGTCACGTTCCTGGCGAGCGGTGATTATGCCTTCGGCTACTTGAAGGAAGAAGCCGGCGTGCACCGGCTGGTGCGCATCTCGCCCTTCGACGCCCAGGCGCGCCGCCACACCGCGTTCGCGAACGTGGACGTGTTCCCCGATCTCGACGACGAAGTCGAGGTGGAGATCGACGAGAAGGATCTGCGCGTCGACACGTATCGGTCCGGCGGAGCCGGCGGCCAGCACGTCAACAAAACGGACTCGGCGGTGCGGCTGACGCACATTCCGACCGGCATCGTGGTGCAGTGCCAGAGCGAGCGTTCGCAGCACAAGAACCGCTCGAAGGCGATGAAGGTGATGCGCGCGCGGCTCTACGACCGCATGCAGCAAGAGCGAGACGAGAAGCGCGCGGCGCTAGCCGGCGTGAAGCACGACGTTTCGTTCGGCAGCCAGATCCGTTCCTACACGCTGAACCCGACCCAGCGCGTGAAGGACCACCGCACCGACGTCGAGATCGGCAACGTGATGGCCGTGCTCGAAGGCGACCTCGACAAGTTCATTCGCGCCTCGCTGCTGCAGCGCGCCGCGGGTGGCGCCGGAAGGGCGGGGGAGAAGCGTTGAGCGATCAGGAACTGAAGGCGCGGCGCGAGCGGCTCGAGAAGTTGCGCGCAGCAGGCGCGGATCCGTTTCCCGCACATGTTGGGGAGCACACACGCGTGCGCGAACTGCGCGCGGCGCACGACGCGAAGAGCGCGGAGCAGCTCGACGCCGAGCAGCCCGCGGCTGCGATCGTCGGCCGCGTTCGCGCGACGCGCAGCTTCGGCAAGCTCGTGTTCACGACGCTCGCGGATGACGGCGCCACGCTGCAGATCAGCGCGCGCCGCGGCATAACACCTGACGAGGCCTTCGCGTTCGCGAAGGATCTCGACGTGGGCGACTTCGTGCACGTCAGCGGCGTGGTCTGGCGCACACAGAAGGGCGAACTCACGCTCGACGTGCGCGCGGCGCAGATGCTGGCGAAGGCGCTGCGCCCGCTGCCTGATAAGTGGCATGGCCTGGTGGACGTCGAGGCGCGCTACCGCCAGCGCTACCTCGATCTGCTCTCGAACCCGCGCGCCCGCGAGATCGCGCTCTTGCGCAGCAAGGTGGTCTCCTCGCTGCGGCGCACGCTCGACACGCGCGGCTACCTCGAAGTCGAGACGCCGGTGCTGCAGCCGCTCTACGGCGGCGCCGCGGCGCGTCCGTTCACCACGCGCCACGAAAAGTTCGAGCAACAGCTCTATCTGCGCATCTCGGACGAGCTGTATCTGAAGCGCCTGATCATCGGCGGGCTCGATCGCGTCTACGAGATCGCGCACAACTTTCGGAACGAAGGCATCAGCCACAAGCACAGCCCCGAGTTCAGCATGCTCGAGTGTTATCAGGCGTATGCCGATTACACGGACATGATGACGATCGTGCAGGCGCTGGTGACGGACGCGGCGCAGGCAGCGCTCGGCACGCTCTCCGTGCCGAACGGCGAGGGCACGCTCGAACTCGGCGGAATCTGGAAGCGCGTCACGATGCGAGACGCGATTCGCGAAGCCACGGGCATCGACATCCTCGCGGCCACGGATCTCGCGGCGCTGCGCAGCGCCGCCGCGAACGCAGGCCTCGCGCCCAGCGACGCGCCCACCTGGGCGCTGCTCGTGGACGAGATCTTCTCCGCGAGGGTCGAGCCAGGGTTGATTCAGCCCACCTTCGTGACGCACCACCCGACCGAGCTCTCGCCGCTCGCCAAGCGCGCGCCCGAGGATCCGCGCCTGGTCGAGCGCTTCGAGTTGTTCATGGCGGGCATGGAGCTCGCGAACGCCTTCAGCGAACTCAACGACCCCGACGATCAGCGCGCGCGCTTCGAGGAGGCGCGCAAAGACGCCGCCGCGGGCGACCACGAAGCGCATCCGATGGACGAAGATTTCCTGACTGCGCTCGAGCACGGCATGCCGCCCACGGGCGGGCTCGGCGTGGGCGTCGACCGGCTCGTGCGCATCCTCGCCGATGCCCCAAACCTGCGTGAGGTGATCCTGTTCCCGCACCTGCGACCGGACGCGAAGTGAGCGGCCCCGAACTCGCGGAGACCTCGCTGCTGGCGCAGGCATTAGGCGCCGTCGCGCTCAGCTTCATCGTCGCGCTGTTGCTGGCGATCGCGGCGAACTCGCTGCTCTTCCTCGGCTCCGCGGTCGTCGTGCTCGAACGCTTCGCGCGCAGTAACAAGCGCGCGCTGCACGTGTTGATCGTCACGCTGGTTTGGGCGGCGCTGCTCGGCTTCCTCGGCACGGACGAGGAGACGGTCGAGGGCTTCGGGATCCGCTGGCCGGGCGTCGCAAAAGCGTGGGGGCTGTTCGCGCTCGGCGGGTTCGCGGTGGTCGCGCTCGCGCAGGCGCTGGCCGCCCTTGTCTTGCGCCTCGTGCCGCCGCGCGCGCTCGCCTATGCCAGCGTGGCGGTGCTCGGGCTCGCCTTCTCGGTCTACGCGGGCAGCCTCGCGAAACCCGGCTTCGTGGTGGCGCCGGCCGCGCTCGCAGTCGCGATCGGGGTCCTGTTGCGCCTGCGCCGCCGGCGCGCCGGCGCCCTCGCGGCGGGCATCGACGAGCGGCTCGCGGGCGTGCTCGCACTCGCGCTCGTGCCCGGCATCGCCTTCGCCTTCGCGCTCGCGGGAGACGGCTCGCGCCCCGATCTCGGCGCTCGCGGCGCGTTGATCGGCGGCGGCTTCGCCGCACTCGCCGCCCTCGGCCTCGCGCCCCTCGCCGCCGCTGGCTTCCTCGGCGCGCGCGGCAGCGCCGAGTGGTTCATCGCGCGCCGCTACATGTTCGCCAAGCGCCGCCAGACCTTCATCTCGGTGATTACGGGCATCTGCGTCGCGGGCGTCGCCGCGGGGGTCTGGCTGATCATCACCGTGCTCTCCGTAATGAACGGCTTCGAGAACGTCTGGCGCGAGGAGATCATCGGCAACCGCGCGCACCTCACGGTTTTTGACGGCCGCGGCCAGCCGATCGAGCACTACGAGGCCGTGATCCGCGACATCAAGAAGCAGCCGGACGTGACGGGCGCTTCGCCGTACCTCGACGCCGAGGGCATGGTGCGCGGTCCGGAAGGCGAGATCGTCGGCGTGCGCGTGCGCGGCATCGACCCGCAGCGCATCGCCGAAGTGAGCGACCTGCGCGAAGACTTGGTTTCCGGCTCCGAGGACGCGCTCGCGCACCTGGCGCCCGAGCTCGGCGCGGACGGAGTGCCCGAACCAGGCATCTTGTTAGGCAGCCAACTCGCGCTCACCGCGAACGTCGGCGTCGGCGACTCGATTGTGGTGATCTCGCCCTTCGGCGGGCCGCCGACGCCGCTGGGGCCCGGCCCGCGCCTCAAGCGCTTCCGCGTCGCCGGCATTTTTCAAACGAGCTTCTTCCAGTACGACGAAGTCTTCACCTACGTCGATCTCGCCGCTGCGCGCGATTTCCGCAAAGCCGGCGACGTGGTCGACGGCATCGAGGTGCGCACGACGGACTTCTATCGCTCGCGCCGCGTCGCCGAGGCGATTCAGGACGCGCTCGGTTACCCGTACTTCGCCAAGGACTGGAAAGAGTTTTTCCCGGCCTTCTTCCAGGCGCTGAAGACCGAGCGCGTGATGATGTTCGTGCTGCTGACGATGATCATGGTGGTCGCCGCCTTCGCGATCGTGGTCACGCTGATCATGATGATCATGGAGAAGTCGAGCGACATCGCGATCCTGAAGACGATGGGTGCGACCGACGCCACGATCGAGCGCATCTTCGCGATCGAGGGCGTGCTGATTGGGCTGCTCGGCACGCTGGCCGGCGTGATCGCCGGCATCGCCGTCACCAAGCAACTGCCCTGGGTGCAGACGCAGATCGAGACGGTGACTGGGATCGATGTGCTGCCGGCCTCGATCTACCAGATGGGCACGCTGCCTTCCGAACTCGACCCGGGCCAGATCGCGATCGTGGTCGCGATCGCGATGGTGCTCGCGCTCGGCGCGACGCTCATCCCGAGCCGCCACGGCGCGAAGCTCGACCCCGCCGAAGCGCTGCGGTCGGAGTGAGCGTGGCAAGCGAAGCGCGCAGCGAGTCGAAGGCGAGCGAAGTCAACGCGCTAGCCAGCGGGCGCGCAGCGACCGCCCAGCCCATCCTTCACGCGGAAAAACTCTCGAAGTCCTTCGCGACTCCCGGCGGCGACATCCACATCCTGCGCGAGCTGGAGCTTTCGGTCGCGCCGGGCGAGACGGTCGCGATTCTCGGGCAGTCGGGCGTCGGCAAATCGACGCTGCTGCACGTGCTCGGGACGCTCGATCCCCCGAGCAGCGGGCGCGTGCTCTTCCAAGGTGACGACGTGTTCGCGAAGCCGCCGATCGAACTCGCGCGCTTTCGCGGGCGCTCGCTCGGCTTCGTGTTCCAGCTCCACCACCTGCTGCCCGAGTTCAGCGCGCTCGAGAACGTGATGATGCCCGGCCTGCTCGCCGAGTTGCCGCGCGCTGAGCTGCGCGCCAAGGCCACGCGCATTCTCGAGGAAGCCGGCCTCTCGCATCGCCTCGATCAGCGCGTGGGCAAACTCTCCGGCGGCGAGCGGCAGCGCGTCGCGGTTGCGCGGGCGCTGGTGATGGAGCCTGCGCTCGTGCTCGCCGATGAACCTACGGGCAACCTCGACCCCGAGACCGGCGAGCGCGTGCACGAACTACTGCTCGGCCTGAACCGCGCGCGCGGCGCCGCGCTGGTGGTGGTCACGCACAATCATGAACTCGCGCGGCGCATGAGCCGCGCCCTCGTGTTGCGCGAAGGTCGCCTCGAACCGGCGGCGCTGTAGCAACGCGAGGCGCCTGCCATAAGAGCGCGGATTCTCTCGCGAATCCTTCGCGATTCGATTGCAGCCCCAAAACCGCGCGGGTAGAGTGCCCGCGCTTTTGGGGCCGCGAACGTCAGCCTCGATCTCGAATTTCGTCGCCGTCGGCGTCCGAGAGAAAACCGCAGACGCCTCGGCGGGGTCCGAGAAACTAAGTAGCTTGCCGGACCCAACACGGGAGGACGGCCAACGTTGGGTGCCGTGCGCGAAGCCCATAATTTTTTGACGCGATTGCTGGCCGCCACCGTCGCGTGCCTCGTGGCCGCGCTGCCGATCGCCGCGCAGCCCGCGCCGCAAGCGCGCGTGCGCGTGATCGTGCTGCCGTTCCAGGTGCACAGCGCGCGGCAACTCGCCTACCTCGAGAAGTCGCTCGCGGATCTGCTGACGACGCGCCTCGAGGCCAGCGGCAGCGTTGACGTGCTCGAGGCGGACGCCGCGCTCGAGCCGTATCACCGCGGCACTGGCGCCGAGCCGGAACTGCGCGCCATCGCGCGCGATCGCGGCGCGCGCTTCGTCGTCTCGGGCAGCCTCACCGAGCTCGCCGGCCAGTACAGCCTCGACCTGCGCGTCGCGCCCTCGGCGGGCGGCGCCAGCACGACGCTCGACGCGGCTGCGGCCGGCGACGATCAGCTGCTCGACCGCATCGGCGATCTCGCGGCGCAGATCGCGGAAGTCGTAGGCGGACGCTCGGCGCGGCCGCGCATCGCGAGCGTCAGCGTGAAGGGCGCTCCCGACGAGGCGGCGGCGAACGCCGTGCTCACCACCAAAGCGGGCGAGCCGTTCGACGGCGAGATCGCGCGCGTGGATGTCGAGAAGCTTGGCCTGTTGCCCGGTGTCGCGAACGCCAGCGTCGAATCGACGCAAGGCGAAACGGGCATCGACGTGGTGTTCCAGCTGGTCGGGAGCGCGCAGCTCGTGCCGGGCGGCGAGCTGACCGGCGGCGCGCGCGTCCTCGAAGTGCGCGTGCGCGGCAATCGCCGCATCGAGGAAGCGGCGATTCGCGCGCGCATAACAACCGCGCCCGGCAGCGCGCTGAACACGGCTCGGCTCGGGCGCGACGTGCGCGAGATCTACGCGCTCGGCTTCTTCAAGAACGTGCGCGTGCTCGAGGACGCAGCCGAGGGCGGCATCGCGATCACCTTCGCGGTCGAAGAAAATCCGATCGTGCGGCAAGTCTCCGTGACCGGAAACGACGACGTCGAGAGCGACAAGATCAAGGACAACCTGACGCTCACCACGGGCTCGACGCTGGATTTCCCGCTGCTCACCGAGAACGTCCAGCGCATTGTGCAGCTCTACCGCGCCGAAGGTTTCTACCTGGCGCAGGTGAAGTTCGAGATCGAGCAGCTGCCGGCGGATGCGGTCGCGGTGAACTTCCTGGTGACCGAGGGCGAGAAGTCGAAGCTGCGCAAGATCCAGTTCGTCGGGAACAAGGCGTTCAGCGACGACGAGCTGATGGAGAAGTTCAAGACCAGCGAGTGGGGCTGGCTCTCGATGGTGATGACCTACTTCGACAAGTCGGGCCGCTACTCCGAGCCGGTGTTCGCCCAGGATCTGAAGGGCGTGAGCGAGAAGTACCTCGACACCGGGTACATCCAGGCGGAAGTCGGCGACCCGGAGGTCGAGGCGACCGAAGACGGTTTGATCGTGCGCGTGCACATCAAAGAGGGCGACCAGTACAAAGTTGGCGCGATCGACATGCAGGGCGACGAGACGCTCGACAAGGAAGCGCTGCGGCAAGGCCTCATGTTGAAGGAAGGCGACGTCTTCTCGCGCAGCGCGCTCGATTCCGACCGCGAGCGCCTCGAGCACCACTACTCGGATCGCGGCTTTTTCAACGCGAAGGTGGATCCGCAGACGCGCGTGCACGGGGCGGAGAAAACCGTCGATGTCAGTTACGGCGTCGCCAAGGGCTCACTCGCGTTCCTGCGCGAAATCGACGTCACCGGCAACAAGACCACGATCGACCGGGTCGTCCGCCGCGAGCTGATGATCGTCGAAGGCGAACTCTATTCGGCGGCGGCGGTGGACGTCTCGAAGGCGCGCCTCGAGCGCCTGGGCTTCTTCGAGGAAGTGGAGATCGCGCCGATCAACACCGACTACGCGGATCAGATGGATCTCGGCGTCAAGGTGGTGGAGAAGCCGACTGGCTCGCTCTCGTTCGGCGCGGGTTACAGCTCGCGCGACGGCTTCATCATCTCGGCCTCGGTGTCGCAAGCGAACCTGCTCGGGCGCGGATACAACGGCTCCGTCGTCGCAGACGTGGGCGGCCGCACGAACCGCTTCTTCCTGACGCTCGGCGACCCGTACTTCCTGGACAGCAACTGGGGCCTGTCCGGACAGCTCTTCCGCACCGCCCTCGACTACCCCGGCTTCGATCTCGATCAGTACGGCGGCGAGTTCGTCACCAGCCATTTCTTGAACGAGACCGGCACCGCTCGCGGATTCGTCCGATACAGCTTCGCGAATCGATCGATCGATCGGCAGGGCGTCCTCGGCACCCAGATCCAAGACGCCGCGGGGGTGATTCAGCGCGAAGTCGAATCCCAGAACCAGATCACGAGCTTGATGGGCCTCTCGGTGCGCTACGACACGCGCAACGACCGCATCACGCCGTCGGCCGGCCGGGTTGCCGATCTTGGCCTCGACTACGCGGGTCTCGGCGGCTTCTCGCAATTCGCGCGGCTCGAAGGCAGCGCCGCCATCTACAAGCGCAACCCGCGCTGGCTGCCGGGCTGGTTGCCGTCGGCCGATCGCGGCGTTTGGGTCGTTGGCGGGCGCTTCGGCATGGCGTACCCGCTCAACGGCCTCAGCGATTTCGATCTGCCGGCGGTGGACCCGCGCGGCGATGGCAAGTCTGGCCCAGGGGACGTACCGGATCTCAGCCCTGAGGTTCGCTCGCTCCAGTTCATCGACCAGAATCTCGATCTGCCGCTCAGCGAGCGCTACTTCGTCGGCGGCATCGGCCAGTACCAGCTGCGCGGATTCAAGGCCCGCGATGTCGGGCCGCGGCGCGCGGAACTCGTGAAGGTGCATCGCGAAGTCACGCCGAGTCCTCCAAACAACGGCCCGCTACGCAATGAGAACTTCGAGGAGAACCTGTACCGCCCGCAGGGCGTGCGGGTCGACACCGAAACCGGCGTCGTGGCGTGCACGGACCAAGGCACCGCCGAGAGCGGCTTCGGCAACGGCAACGGCCGCTGCAACTCGATCTACGACCGCAAGATCAGCGACTTCGATGATCTGAAAGAGACCGACGTGATCGGCGGCAACAAGTTCTTCACGACCACGATGGAGTACCGCTTCCCGATCAGCGAAGACCTCGGCCTGATCGGCATCGCATTCCTGGACGGCGGCAACGCCTTCGGCGAGGACGAGGACATGTGGGACACCGGGCTCTGGCGCTTCGGCGCGGGCACCGGCGTGCTCTGGTTCTCGCCCTTCGGCCCGCTTCAGTTGTTCCTCGGATTCCCGCTCGACAAGACCGCAGTGGACAAGTCGATGGTGTTCGAGTTCTCAGTCGGCGGTCAGGGGTTCTGACCCGCCTGGCCCTTCGCAACGAAGGGCTTTCCCGGAAGGAGTGTTCGAGATGAAGTTTCTGACCCAGCGGCTCGGTTGGCTGCTTGCCCTCGCGATGTTGGGATTACCGCTCGCGGCGTTGGCCCAGGAGGCCAAGATCGGCTTCGTCGATCGCGAGAAGGCGCTGTTCGCGACCGAGCAGGGCAAGAAGGCCCGCGACGAACTGCAGGCGAAGCTGAAGGCGGCGCAGGCGCAGCTCGCGCCGATGGGCGAAAAGCAGAAGACGCTCGCGGGCGAGATCGAAGCCAAGAAGTTCGTGCTCGCGCCGGAAGCGCTGATGAACCTGCGCGCACAGCTGGCCGAGGTGCAGAACCAACTCGAGAACAAGGGCAAGGAGCTCGAGGGCCAACTCAAGATCGACCAGGTGCGCTTGATCTCTCCGCTCGAGGAGAAGATGAAGAAGGCGATCGAGGACGTCGGCAAGGAGGGGGGCTACGCGCTGATCCTCGAGCGCAACGTCCCGCAGCTCATCTACTACTCGCGCGAGCAGCACGACATCACGGACGCCGTGGTGGCGCGCTTCAACGCCGCCAAGTAGTCCGCGCGTGGCGCAGATCCACCCGAGCGCGGTGGTCGATCGGCGGGCGAAGCTCGCGGACGACGCCGAGATCGGGCCATTCTGCACCGTCGGCCCCGAGGTCGAGCTCGGGCCCGGCGTTTCGCTGCGCTCGCACGTGCACGTGGTGGGGCACACCACGATCGGCCCGCGCACGCGCGTGTTTCCGTTCGTGGTGCTCGGCGAAGAGCCGCAGGACAGCTCGTTCTCAGGCGAATCGACCGCGCTCACGATCGGCGCGGACAACGTGATCCGCGAGCACTCGAGCATTCACGTCGGTACGCCGCGCGGCGGCGGCTGCACGCGCATCGGCGACGACAACCTGATCATGAACGGCGCGCACATCGGGCACGACGCGCGCATCGGCTCGAACGTGATCGTGGCCAGTCACGTCGCGATCGCGGGCCACGCCGTTGTCGAGGATTACGCCGTGATCGGCGGCCTCTCGGGCGTGCACCAGTACGCGCGCATTGGCGAATCCGCGATGGTGGCCGCGCTCTCCGGCGTGACGCTCGACGCGCCGCCGTTCGCGCTCGTGGCCGGCGAGCGCGCGACGCTGCGCGGCCTCAACGTGGTGGGCCTACGGCGCCGCGGCATCCCCGCCGACGTGCGCGAAGAACTGAAGCGCGCCTACCACTGGCTCTTCTTCAGCAAGCTGCGCCTCGAGCCCGCCCTCGAAAAAGTGCGTGCCGGCGGCTTCGTCTCCGAGGAGGTCGCGCGCCTCGTCGCATTCTTCGACACATCGCAGCGCGGTGTCAGCCGCTAACCGACGCGACGAACTACCCCGGGACGTTCCTCGACGAAAATCGCGCCCGGCGCTCGGGTGCCGAGTTCGCGAGAATCGCGCCGAGGTTTTGCATGGCGCGTGCCCACGCCGCCCGAGAGCTTTGCTTTGGCTGACGCAGCGGCGCTTTCGCTGATTGCGGGCGCGGGGCGGTTGCCGCTGCTGTTCGCCCGCAGCGCGCGCGCGGCGGGGCGGCGCGTGCACGCGATCGCGCTGCACGCGCTCTCGGATCCTGCGCTCGCCGCCGAGGTCGATGCCTGTGAGTGGCTGCACCTCGGCGAGTTCGCGCGCATGCTCGCCGCGCTCGAAGCCGCGGGCGCGCAGCAGATCGCGCTCGCGGGCAAGGTGCCCAAGGCGTTCCTCTGGCAGCAGCGCGAGGCCGTGAAGCCCGACGCGCGGGCGCTCGCGTTTCTCGGTGCGCTGAAGAATCGCAGCGACGATTCGCTGCTCGGCGCGGTCGCCGATCTGCTCGCGGGCGAGGGTTTCGCGCTCGCAAGCCAGCTCGAAGTGGCGCCCGCGCTGGTCGCTCAGCGCGGCCGGATCGCGGGGCGCGAAGCGACTCCCGCAGAACTGAACGACATCGCGTTCGCTTGGCCGATCGCGCGCGCGCTCGGCGGCCTGGACGTTGGGCAGAGCGTGGTCGTGCAGAGCCGCGCGGTGCTCGCGCTCGAAGCGATCGAGGGCACGGACGCCGCGATCGCGCGCGGCCTCGCGTTCGCCGAGCGCGGCAAGCCGGCCTGCGTGGTGAAGGTGGCGAAGCCAAACCAGGACGTGCGCTTCGACGTGCCGACGATCGGGCCCGATACGCTGCGCGCGATCGCGGCGGGCGGCGGCAGTGCGCTCGCGGTCGAGGCCGGCCGCACGCTCGTGCTCGACGGCGAAGAGCTCGCGCGCGAGGCGGAGCGCGCAGGCATCGCAGTGTTAGGCGCGAGCGAGCCGCGCGCGGGCGCCCTGTGAAGCCGCTACGCCTCGCGCTGATCGGCGTCGGCCACATGGGCCGCTTCCACGCCGAGAAACTCGCAGCGCTCGCGCGCGAGGACGCGGGCGTCGAGCTCGCGGTGCTGGTCGACCGCCACCTCGATCGCGCGCGCGCCGTGGGCGACGTGCTCGGCGTGCGCGCTTCGAGCGAAGCGCGCGACGCCTTCGCCGCCGCCGACGCCGTAATCGTTGCGGTGCCCACCGCCGCGCACGCGGAGCTCGTCGCGGCTGCGCTCGAGGCCGGGCTGGATGTGCTCGTCGAGAAGCCGATCGCGACGACGCTCGCGGAAGCCGAGGCGCTCGTCGCGCTCGCGAGCGCGCGCGGGCGCGTGCTGCAAGTCGGCCACCTCGAATGGTTCAACGCCGCGATGCGCACGGTGGCCGCGCGCGCCACGCGGCCGCGCTTCTTCGAGGGCCATCGATTAGGTCCGTTCCCGGCGCGTTCGCTCGACATCGACGTGGTGCTCGACCTGATGATCCACGACGTCGACATCGTGCAGCGCCTGGTGGGCGCCGAGCCCGCGCGCGTCGAGGCGCTCGGCGTGCCGGTACTCACGGAGCGCTCCGACATCGCGAACGCGCGGCTGGTGTTCACGAACGGCTGCGTCGCGAATCTCACCGCCAGCCGCGTTTCGCCGAAGCCGCTGCGCAAGCTGCGCTTCTTCCAGCCCGACGCGTACTTCTCGATCGATTTTCAGGAGCAGAGCGTCGTGATCGGGCAACGCGGCGCGCCGAACGAGCGCGGCGAACGCAGCGTCGCGCTCGAGAAAATCCAGATCGATCGAGAAGATGCGCTCGCGAATCAGCTGCGCGCGTTCGTGCAAGGCGTGCGCGAGCGGCGCGCCGTCGCGGGCGACGGCGATCAGGGCCTCGCCGCGCTGCGCACCGCGCTGCGTATCGTCGCCGCCATGCCGCCCGAGGGCGAACTCGCGTGACGCGCGTGCTCGTCTCCGCGGGCGACGCGTCGGGCGAGATGCACGCGGCTGCGGTGATCGACGCGCTGCGCGAGCGAGTGCCGGGGCTCGAAGTGCTCGCGCTGGGCGGCCCCGCGCTCGAAAAAGCCGGCGCGCGCATTTTGGTGCCGCAGCGCGAGCTCGCGGTGGGCGGGCTGTTCGAGGTGTTAGGCGATCTCGGCCGCGTCGCGGTCGCGTGGCGGCGCATGACGCGCGCGCTGCGCGAAGAGCGCCCGGATCTCGTGCTGCTGGTCGACTCGCCGGACTTCAATCTGCCGCTGGCGCGCCGCGCAAAAAAGCTGGGCCTGCGCGTGCTCTGGTTCATCAGCCCGCAAGTCTGGGCGTGGCGGCGCGGGCGCGTGCGAAAGCTCGCGGCGCGCGCGGATCGGCTCGCGGTGATTTTTCCGTTCGAAGTCGCGGCTTATGCCGGCACGGCGCTACGCGTCGATTTCGTCGGGCACCCCCTAATCGACCGGCTCGCGCCGCTCGCGAAGCGCAGCCAGGCCGAATGCCGCGTGGCGCTCGGGCTCGCGCCGGAGCGCCCGCTGGTTGCGCTCTTGCCCGGCAGCCGGCGCAACGAACTCGCGGGCAATCTGCCGATGCAGCTCGCGGCGGCGCGCGCGCTGCACGCGCTCGATCCGCGCATCGCGTTCGCGCTCGGCGTCGCGCCGTCCCTTGGGCGCGCCGAGATCGAGGCCAAGGTCCGCGCGGTGCGCTTGCCGAAGTTCCTCGACCTAACACTCGTCGAAGGCCGCGCGCACGAGCTTGCGCGGGCGGCCGATGTCGCGCTCACGAAGCCCGGCACTGTCACGGTGGAGGTTGCGCTGCTCGGCACGCCGCAAGTGGTGACCGCGCGCGTTCCGGCCGCGAGCGCGTTCGCGATGCGGCGGCTCGTGAAGATCGAGCACTGGGCGATGCCGAACCTGATTGCCGGCGCGCGGGTCGTGCCCGAGTTGTTGCAGGAAGACGCGGAGCCCATGCGCATCGCGGAGACGCTGCATGCACTGCTAGCAGGCCCGGCGCGCGCGGCGCAGCTCGCCGCGCTCGCGCGCGTGCGCGAGGCGCTCGGTGGTGGCGGCGCGGCGCTGCGCACGGCGGAGATCGCGCGCGCGATGCTCGCGGGCGAGTGAGGTGACGGCCGCGGGCAGATTGTTACGGCCGGGCTGGCTCGTGGGCCTGGCGGAGCGGTTCGGCGCGCATCCCGGCGCTACGGGCGTGGCTGGCGCGAAGCCGGTCTGGGTGCACGGCGCGAGTGTTGGGGAAGTGCGCGTTGCAGCGCGCCTCGCCGCCGCGCTCGCGGAGCGCGGCGCCAGCGTGGTGGGCTCCGCGACCAGCGCGGTGGGCCGCGCGCTCTGGCGCGAGCTCGCTCCGGATGTCGCCTCGGGCTTTGCGCCGCTCGATCTCCCGTGGCTGGTGAAGCGCGCGCTCGATCGCGTCGCACCGTCCATGCTGGTGCTGATCGAGACGGAGTTGTGGCCGAGTTGGATCTCGCGCTCGCACGCGCGCGGCGTGCCCGTCGCGATCGTCTCCGCGCGCATCTCGGATCGCAGCTTCCCGCGCTACTCGTTCGGGCGTTTCTTCTCGCGTCCCGTGCTCGCGCGGGTCGCCGCAATCGGCGCGCGCAGCCAGCGCGACGCGGAGCGCTTCATCGCGCTCGGCGCCGATGCCGCGCGCGTCTCCGTAACAGGCGATCTCAAGCTCGAACCCGATGCGCGCGCGACCGTGCTCGCGCCGGATCTGGCCGCACGCATCGGCGACATCCCCCTAATCGTTGCCGGCAGCACGCACCCCGGCGAGGAGCAGGCCGCGCTCGCGGCACTCACCGCGGCCGAGGCAGCGGGGTTGCGCGCAGCGCTTGTGCTCGCGCCGCGCCGCATCGAGCGCGCGGGCGAAGTGCTCGCGCTTGCGCGAGGTCGCCGCGCGCGAGTGCGCAGCGCGGGCGAGAGCGCGCCGCTGCGCGCGGGCGAGGTGCTCGTGCTCGACACGCTCGGCGAGCTGCCCGCACTCTGGCCGCGCGCGGCGGTCGCGTTCGTGGGCGGAACGCTCGTGTCTGGAGTTGGCGGGCACAACCTGCTCGAGCCCGCTCAACACGCGCGGCTGGTGTTGCACGGCCCGCACATCGAGAACGCGCGCGAGGCCGCCGAGTTGTTGGGTGCCTGCGGAGCCGCGGAGCGTGTCGCGGACGCCGCCGATCTCGCGCGCGCGATCGTCGGCGCGCTCCGCGACCCACAGCGTGCGAACAAACGCGGCGCCGCGGGCCTAGCCGCACTCGCCGCACATCGCGGCGCGCTGGCGCGCACGCTCACGCTGCTCGATTCGTTGCGCGGCG